>CALXWI010000001.1 GCA_944392325.1 uncultured Alphaproteobacteria bacterium
AATATCTAAATGAAAAAAAATTGTGTATTGTAAAAAAATGTGTTGACGGAGAGGGAAAGTTAAGTTAAATATGTTGTTCGTAGCGATGCTGATGGAGAGTTGGCAGAGTGGTAATGCAGCGGATTGCTAATCCGTCATCCCGAATAGGGATGCACTGGTTCGAGTCCAGTACTCTCCGCCATTGAGAAGGGGTTTGAATGTTGCTTGCAAGAGCGGCGCTTGAACTCCTTTTTTTGTTGCTTGGGAGGAAGTATGGGATTTTATCTGAAAAAAGGTTTTAATTTGGGGCCGGTGCGGATTAATCTGTCAAAATCAGGTCTTGGAGTGTCGGTGGGTGCAAAAGGTTTGCGCCTTGGTGCAGGACCAAAGGGGAGCTATCTGCATACCGGAAGACAAGGCCTGTATTATCGCAAAAGTTTGGGCGGCAAATGGTGGCTAGTCATTGTCGGTTTGGCTATTGTGGCCGGAGCGGCTTATTGGTTGCTGAGCTCAGGAATTATAACGATTAACTTCTAAGGCTAAAAATCTTTTTGCCCGTCGCAATAGCGTTTGATGGTTGAAAAGACTTTTTGGTAGTAGCTGTCATCATGCGGAACAAAGTCTGACAGCCAATGGTGGCTAGTCATTGTCGGTTTGGCTATTGTGGCCGGAGCGGCTTATTGGTTGCTGAGCTCAGGAATTATAACGATTAACTTCTAAGGCTAAAAATCTTTTTGCCCGTCGCAATAGCGTTTGATGGTTGAAAAGACTTTTTGGTAGTAGCTGTCATCATGCGGAACAAAGTCTGACAGCCAAAAGTAGCCGGTTTTATATTCCGGAGTGTTGTTTTCATTGCGAACCAGGCCAGATGAATAAATTTTATCTACCTTATGGTTAAACAAGTTTTGCAAATCCTCAAGGTCAAAATCAAAAATGCCGTCGACTTCATCTTCTGACAAATGCAAGTCACTGAAGTCTTTATTGACCTCACAGAGGTAAGTGGGGTTAAACTCGTTATCAATATAGTCATTTTCACGGACGGATTTTTTGGTGGTGAAGAGTTTGACCAGCTTTTCAGGTGCAACTTTAAGGCCTAATTCTTCCTCAATTTCACGGATGCCGTCGCGGTTCTTTTCCCCATGGCGGAGGTGCCCGGCTGCTGATGAGGCTAAAAGGTTGGGGTATAAGCGTTTGTTTTTACCTCGGAGCTGGAGCCATACGTGGCATTTGTTGTCAGGGGTGCGTTTGATTATCCAGCAACGAAATGCCGTATGCCACAGGCCTTCCTGATGAACTTGTTGCTTGGTGGCAGTGCCGAGCGGGTTCATATTTTCATCATAGACGTCGATTAATTCATCAGTCATAAGGGCCTCCTTCAAGTGGTTTATGCGGCGGTGAAGACTACTCCTTCGACATTTTGTCCGGCTTCTTGCCGTAAGGTTACGGAATATTGATTTATGGTAGAATAGCCGATTTTCCTTAACAAAGTGTTAATCGCGTCGGGGTTGTGTTTAAAACGTCCGGTTGTGGTCAGCTCAAAGGGCGTATTTGCTTGGCTTTTTTCAACTGAAAAGCAAATCGGGTGCGGAAAAGTCAGCCCTAATAGCGGAGATAAATCGCCAAAGTAGCAAAAGACATCAGCGGCGATAAATTGAACCATAGAGGGGAGGGAGTAAGTGCTTAAAAAATGCAGGATATCTTGCTCAAAAAGCTGAGAATATAAATGTTTGGCCGCGGCGAGCTTGAGCATTTCGGCTGAGATGTCAACCCCAATAAAATTGTTATGAGGTGATTTGAACTGCTCGGCAACCAAGCCGGTGCCGCAGCCTAAGTCAACTATGTTTCCTGATAATTCACCTAAAATGATTTTGAGCTGTTGCGGCAGGTTATAAGCGATTTTTTGCAACTTGGCTTCATATTCAGGGGCAAAGATGTTGAACAAGTCGCGGCTGTAAGCGGAAGATTGTGTTTGAGTGTCTGCTTTGTGGTCAAGAGCCGATGACATGTGCTGGGCAAAGCTATTATCAGGATAAGATTTAAGCCAGTTAGCGGCAATTTGTGCGGCTTTATCAGGCGCAGAGACGGAGAATAGGCTTAAAGTTTCGGCAATATTGGCAGAAATGGCGGTTTGTTGCGGGGCAAGGTGCAATGCATTGAAAAACAGGCCGAGGGCTTCCTCATAATCTCCAAGGTCACGGGTGATGATGCCCAGATTATTGCTGATTTCAGGCGATGAAGGGGATAAGATTACCGCTTTATGGTAGATTTCAACTGCTTCTTGAGTGCGGTGGTCGCGGTAGAGCATATCGGCATAATTTATCAGAATATCGGCACGTACGGGAGCATAGTCCAGAGCTTGCTTGTACAGAGTTTCAGCGGCAGAAAATTGTTTATTCAGGGTCAGAATGTCAGCCATATTTTTTATGGCATCAACATTAGACGGCTGTAATTGCATAACTTGGGTGTAATAACTTTGAGCCGTGTCGTTTTGCCCTTGGCTATGGTACAAATCGCCTAGCAGTAACAAAATCTCAGGATTGTCAGGGGACAGGGTCAAGGCTTGGGTAGCGTAATCAACCGCCGGTTTATATTCGTTCCGTTGGCGGTAAAGGCGGCTAAGAGCAAAAAACGGCTGCGGAAATGATGAATAAGCACTACAAAGTTTGGTAAGCTCGGCTATGGCATCAGATGATAATTGTGCCAATTCAACTTTAGCCTCAACATAATCAGTATCGATAGCAACGGCTTGGGTAAAATATTGGCTGGCACGAGAAAAATCATGGCGGAGCTGAGCTAGGTGGCCGAGTTCAAATAAGGCCTCCTTAAAATCAGGTTTATATTGCAGAGCCTGCAAAAACATATCTTCGGCTTGGTGTAATTGTTTGAGATTAAGAAAGGATAAGCCTAAGTTAAAGTAATACGGGGCAAAATCAGGGGTGATTTTAAGCGCTTGAGTAAACAAGGCTGCAGCTTCCTCATGTAGCCCTTTGCTTTGGGCAATGAGCCCAAGAAGGTTGATTACATCAGGGTTTTGCGGTGCAGTTTCAAGAATTTGGCGATAGATTTGCTCGGCTTCATCAAGACGGCCGGCTTGGTGTAATTGCAGAGCTTGAGAAAATAACAAATCATATGACATAGGGCAATTTTATCCTTTCCTTGTATCATTGTAGCCGGAAGTGAAAAAAAATCCAGCGGTATTTGCAGATTTTACTTGAAATTATAAAAAAATATGTTACATTCACATCACTTTCGGGAATGTGGATGCATAAAAATAGTGGTTATGTTTCCCGTTCGAATAGGATGGCAGACATATATGTTTGTGTTTGATTGTTCGAAACTACCGGAACAATAATGTGTTAGTTAAATAATTAAGGATAGAACCTAATGAAAAGTATTGTTAATGCTAAGAAAAAGGCTACTCGCCGTTATGGTGCCTCCATTTGGGGTGAAAATCATTCTTCTTTTGCCAGAAGAGAAACCGCTCCGGGACAACATGGCGCCAGAAAAAAGAAAATGACCGACTATGGTGAGCAATTGTATGCTAAACAAAAGCTCAAAAGCTCTTATGGTAATATTTCTGAAAAACAGTTTGCTAAATATTATGCCGAAGCCATCAGAAGAAGAGGTGATACTGCTGAAAACCTTATCGGTATTTTGGAATCTCGTTTGGATAACTTGGTTTACAGATCTAAAATTGCGTCTACCGTATTTGCAGCTCGTCAGATGGTAAATCACAATCATATTTTGGTTAACGGCAAAAAAGTAAACATTCCTTCTTATATGGTTAAAGTTGGGGATGTTATTGAAGTTAAAGAAAAATCTAAGCAAAATCCGTTGATTGCTGCTTCTTTGGAATCTGCTACTCGTGATATTCCGGGATATTTGGAAGTTGATACTAAGAAATTGACTGCTAAGTATACTTTCATTCCGAAGTTTGAAGATGTTCCGTATGCTTGCACAATGGAACCGAATCTGGTTATCGAGTACTACTCAAGATAATAATCAGCAAATACAAAGTTTGGAGCCTCGAGGTTGTTGTGCAATCTCGAGGTTTTTTGCTTTAAATATTATATGCAATATGCTTAGATAATAGCGCTAAGTGAAAATTCTGTAGAAAAGGAAGGCCCTATGGATGATATTATAATCGACAATAAGCAACCGGTTGAAGTTGTAGTTGATGGAAAAACAATTAGTCTGAGAGCAAAAAGTTTTGGGGCTTATGTGTTGGATATGTTCCTGAAAGCTATGTTGATGTTCTTGCTGCTTAGCATAAGTTTTGGGCTGTTTGTGCAGGCTGGAAATTATCCGGCATTTGAGGCAAGTGGAGAAATGGCTCCGGAGATTATTAGAATATTATCGGGCTTCTTTATTGTTGCTTTAGTTGTGATGATTTTGTTGTCTTTTTCATCTTGGGCACAAAACTTGATGTTGGCCTTGGTGGCTGGTATTTTTGTGCTTATGATGTTGGGGCTGTTTGCTACATTTGATCGTTATACATTCTTGAGTGATACTTTGCGGATTTATGTTAATGAGAGATTGGCGGACTTTGTGTATGGTATCTCAGATATAACACTTGCCTTTTTGGTAGCTGTGTTGGTGTTGGTATATATGTCTTATGCATTGCGTCGTAATATTGCTTATTTATTGGGGTCTTTGATATTAATATGTGGGTATATATGGTGGGCTGCTTATTTTAATCGTTATGATACGAATCATTTTGATCGCGATGTTGATACTATCCCTCAAACGGGGCAAAATGCGGCAGTGGCGCAAGGGAAAAAGTTTGTTTATATTATGTTGCCCAATGCGGCATCTTATAATTATTTAATGGCTATGGATGAGGCTACAGTTAAAGATAGCAAAGTGGCTAATCTGAAACATATTATGTTAGGCTTTTATGCTCGGAATGGGTTTAAGTTGTTTCCCAATGCATATAATAAATATACAGAGATAGTGAAAAATCAAGTCAATGCGATGAATCCTCTGAGCTCTGATACTGAGGAAAATATGTTTAATCAGGTGATAAGCGATCGTAGTTGGCAATTTAATCGTCTGAATGACAAAACAGCAGAGCTTAAAAACAACCAATTGAGCTTGGCTTTCAAAAAAGCCGGTTATGCCGTAAGTGCCTACCAATCAAGAGGATTAGATATGTGCCGTTCAGGGTTGGTAGCTAATGTAGACAGATGTATTAATAAAATTAATGTACCGGTTAATGCTAAATTGCAAAATATGTCAATAACGGAAAAAGAATATTTGTTGTTGGCGCAATGGCTGGAACGTAGTGGTATGTTAGAAAATCCGTCATTCTTGTACAAGACATTAGATATGGTTGTCGATGCTCAGAAAATTCCGGTTATCGGGACATCTTATGCTAGCTTGTATGTAATCAATGCTCCGGAAACTTTAGAAATTGCTCTAAAAGATATTGTAGCTGATAAGGGTAACGGGGCTTATTATATTTATGTGGATTTGCCGGCGGATATGTTTGTGTATAATGAATTTTGTATGCTTAAACCGCAAAATGAATGGCTGCCGATGCATTTGCCAGCGTGGGCAAATAAGGATGCTAAAGATAATTTGTCACAACGCAGAAAAGCTTATGCTGAACAATATATTTGTTTGTTTGGCAAACTACAAAATATGCTTGATAAAATGGCTGAGGCTAAAATCTTGGATAATAGTGTAGTGGTAATTCAAGGTATTAGTGCTCCTCAAGATAAAAGTTATGGGGCGGAGAATCCGGAGGCTCAGTTTGGGGCCGATTGGCAAACAAATGTGGCCATTAGAGATGCTCGGTTGGGAGGATTTGAGGCTTCTGGCAAAGTATGTTTGGCTCCGGATATCGTAAAGTCTTATTTATTTAAGGCCGGAAATTGTCAAGAGCAAAACTATACGACTTTATCGCAAGCTGCGTTTGATGTCGTCAAAGCGAAATTGGGAAGTTTAATTCCTGAGCCCAAAGAGGTTAAAGAAGCACAAAAATACTTTGAAATGTGGTATAAATATTGGGCAAAAGCTAATGGCATAGACACTAAAAATATGAGTAGTATGGCTAAGGAGGAAAGTAAGACAGAGGTTGTATTACCAGAAATTAATGATAATAAAAATATATCTAAAAACATTGAGATAAAAGAAGAAGTTAAACTTGAAGATGAAGTAAAAACGGAGAGCTTAAAGCAGGCAATGGAGAAAACTGCGTTGCAAAGTAATGATGCTAACGGGGTAAACAATCAGCCTCAAGAAGGTGAACAGCAGAGTGAGTAATTTAGCGCAAAGAAAATGGCAAACTTTTAAGCAGAACCGAAGGGCAAAAATTTCGGCGGTTATTTTGCTTGTAATGTTGTTTGTTAGTGCAATCTCTGAATTAATTGCCAATGATAAACCTTTGATAATCAAATATAAAGGTGAGTTTTTGTTTCCTCAAGTTATCTGCTATACAGATAAGTTCTTTGGCGGAGATTTTCCGACTGAAGCTGATTATAAAGACGAGTTTATAATTAAAGAAATTAACAATAACGGTTGGATGGTGATGCCGTTAATTCCGTTTGCGTATGATACGGTTGATTATAATTTGCGAAATCCGGCGCCAACCCCTCCATCAAATACCCATTGGTTAGGGACAGATGATGAGGGGCGGGATATTTTAGCCAGAATACTATATGGAATTAGGTTATCGGTTTGTTTTGCGGTGCTTTTGACTGGTTTGTCGTCAATTATCGGCATATTCGCCGGAGCGGTGCAAGGGTATTTGGGTGGTAGAACCGATATGTTAATGCAACGTTTTCAGGAAATGTGGGAAGCTTTGCCGCAATTGTTTATTTTGGTGATTGTCGCTAGTGTATTTGAGCCAACATTCCTGACTTTACTGATTATTATGCTTTTTTTCTCATGGAGTAGTTTAACATCTGTAGTTAGAGCAGAATTTTTGCGGACGCGTAATTTTGAGTTTGTAAGAGCAGCCAGAGCTTTGGGCGTGGGAAAATGGCGGATTATGTATCGTCATATTTTGCCTAATGCGGTGATTGCCACGATTACTTATGTGCCATTTTTGTTAGCTGAGGCGATTGTGGCTTTGACGGCTTTAGATTTTTTGGGGCTAGGATTGTCACAAAATTATCCGTCTTTGGGGGATTTGGTACGGCAGGGAAAAGATAATTTGCAAGCTCCGTGGATTGGAATTTCTATATTTGTGGTATTATCCAGTCTGTTGACAATGCTGATTTTTGTTGGTGAAGGGGTGCGTGATGCTTTTGATACGAGGAAGAGCTCATGAGCTGTTTGTTGGAAGTAGATGACCTGAAAATAACATTTAAATCTTCTGGATTTTCAGCAGTTAAGGGGATTTCATTCAAGTTGAAAGCCGGAGAGATTTTGGGTATTGTAGGAGAATCAGGCTCAGGAAAATCAGTTACGGCGTTATCTATTCCGGGGTTGCTGCCCCTTAACAAAGTGATATATGGTAAAAAGTCAAGTATTAACTTTGGTGGACAACAGATTGTAAATGCTGATGAAAAAACTTTGCTTGGTATAAGAGGAGGGGAGATTGGTTTTGTGTTTCAGGAGCCAATGTCATCATTGAATCCTTTGCATAGAATAGGGCGACAAATTGCTGAAAATATTATAATTCATCAAGCTAAGCCTGCTAAGCAAGCATTAAGAGAGGCTGTTAACCTTTTGAAATTAACCGGAATTCCTAACCCAAAACAAAAAGCAAAATGCTTTCCTCATGAATTGTCCGGTGGGCAGAGGCAGAGAGCTATGATAGCAATGGCGATTGCTAACAATCCTAAGCTCTTGATTGCAGATGAGCCAACAACAGCACTCGATGTTACAATTCAAGCGCAAATTATTGATTTATTGTTAGATTTGCGTAACAAGACCGGAATGGCGATTATTTTTATTAGTCATGATTTGCAGTTGGTAAAAAAGATTGCCGATTATATTTGTGTAATGAAAAACGGAGAAATTGTGGAGCAGGGTAGTGTACAACAGATTTTTAAAAGCCCTCGGCATGGTTATACCAAAAAGTTAATTTCTTCGTCTATGTCTATGAAATGCAATATAAATATTTCAGGGCGTTCTGTCCTTTCTGCACGGGATATTGTGGTGGAATATCCAATTAAGAAAAGCTTATGGGGAAGGGTGGTTAAGTCGCTGGCCGCCGTTGACCATGTGTCATTAGATCTTAAATATGGTGAATGTTTGGGGCTGGTCGGAGAGTCAGGTTCAGGCAAGACAACCTTGGGATTAGTTTTGTGTGGGCTGATTAATTATCATGGTCAGGTTTGTTTTGAAAATAAAGACATTAAAAGTTTGGGCAATCTGTATCTGCGCAAAAATATTCAAATTGTATTTCAGGATCCATACAATTCGCTTAACCCTAGAATGACTGTGGCGCAGATTGTGGGTGAAGGTTTGGAAGTCCATTTTGCCAAATTAGCAAAAGAGGAAAAGCTAGCCAGAATTGTGGAGGCGCTAAAAGATGTTGGCTTGAGTGAGGAAGTAATTGATAAGTATCCTCATGAGTTTTCGGGTGGACAACGGCAGAGAATTGCAATTGCTCGTGCTTTGGTGATAAAGCCACAGGTGGTGGTTCTAGATGAGCCGACTTCAGCCTTGGATGTGACAATTCAGGCGCAGATTATTAGTTTGTTGCAGGAGCTGCAGAAAAAATACAAACTGAGTTATATCTTTATATCGCATGATATGCGAGCGATAAAAGCTATGGCGGATAGGATTGCGATTATGAAAGATGGAAAGATTGTGGAGTTTGGACAAGTGCAAGATGTGTTTGAAGCTCCGCAGACTGATTATGCGCGAGAGTTGATTGCCGCGGCTTTATAAAAAGGCTGTCGTATAAATTTAGAAATAAATTTAAATGCTTCGATAAAACAACACTAAACTATACATAATATATATTATGCGACAAATTGTTATGAGCGAGAGGGGGATGATATATCCCCCTTCGTGGCTATATTTTGAGCAAAAACAAAAAGATAATTGTCGTGTGTCAGGTGGATGTCGTTAATGGTTAAGTCTTATAATTAAACACAATAAATAATATTCTATTCAGCAATATTGTTTTTTTTGCGTTATAGTGCTGATGTTTTTTATTGATGAATGTGGTTTTATTTGCGGCTTAAAAGTTCTGAGAGTTATTTAATTCTAAAACTAACTAAATATGAAGATTGCTAACATAAGTTGCTGATTATGTAGTGCTGATAATTATGTTATACATCAACTGAGCTTGTTTATGATTAGTGCTCCCTATTCTATTATTGGAGCAATAAAAAAAGGAGGTTTCCCTCCCCTTGTTGGTAAAATGGTATAATTTAATTACGAAAGATTGCTTTCAATAAGTTTACGCCAAATACGGCAATCAAAAATGTAATCATAATCATACCGACGGCAGTCGCATCAGTCAGGCTGTAGCCGTGATACCATCTGAAAAACAAAGCGTCTAGCCCTGATAATATTAGCATGGTCAGCCAGAAAGTGCCGCTATTGGCAAACAAAATAGCACAAATAACGGCCGGAACGGTTATCCATAGCTCAGTTATATGTGCCGAAACACTATAATAAAAGCTCTTGATATAAGCTATATTATAGAGAAACCCTAAAAATATTATACATATTGCAATAATGGTAATGTATATATAATTTTTTTTACTGAAACCCATATTTCCTCTCTTAAGTCATACATCTTCATACACACACGGTTTAAGCTACCAAGATATACAATTTTTGCAAGGAGATTTATTATTTTGTTGACAATAATTAAGTGCTTTTTAAGGGAATTAGCTTATATTAGGTTAAAGTGCTAAAAGGAGTTGATGAGATGACATTTGTTTGCCCCGGAAGAGATTGTGATTTATGTCCGCGACTGGTGGAGTTTAGGAAAGCTAACCGCTTGAAATTTCCTACTTATTTTAATGGTCCGGTGCCGCCGTTCGGGAGTATCGATGCTGAGATTTTGATTGTGGGGTTGGCCCCCGGGTTAAATGGAGCGAATCAGACGGCACGGCCGTTTACCAATGATTATGCCGGTGATGTCCTCTACCCTATTTTGAAGAAATACGGATTTGCTAAAGGTGAATACCAAAAGCGCAAAGATGATGGTTTTGAATTAATCAATGTGCGGATTACCAATTCGGTACGCTGCGTGCCTCCGGAGAATAAGCCTACTGGTCAAGAAGTTAAAACTTGTGGTGATTTTTTGATTGATGAAATTGCCGATATGAAAAATCTTAAGCTGATTTTGACTTTAGGTAGTATTGCCCACGGGGCAGTTTTGAGCGTATTAGGATATAAAAAAGCTGCTTTCAAATTTAAGCACGGAGCTGTTCACCGTTTGGATAAGCATAATTTGCTGATGCTTAATTCATACCACACTTCACGCTACAATATTAATACAGGCGTGCTGACTTTTGAGATGTTTGAGGCGATTGTTCAGCAGATGAAAAATCTGCTCAATGCCTAGTTGCCAACTCCAGAGAAACCCATAAAGGCCATAGATAATAATCCGGCGGTAATCAAAGCTATCGGAGTGCCTTGTACGGCTTTGGGTAAGCGTGATTTGGATAAGCGTTCTCTCATGCCGGCGAATAATACTATCGCCAGAGTAAAGCCCATGGCATTAGCTAAAGCATAGCATATAGACTGCATTAAGCTTAAATCTTTTTGAATAGCCAACAAGGCAATGCCTAATACGGCGCAGTTGGTGGTAATTAGCGGCAGAAAAATCCCCAGAGCCTGATATAGTGCTGGAGAAATCTTTTTTAAGATGATTTCAACCATTTGTACCAGAGCGGCTATGACCAAGATAAAGACTACCGTCATCATAAACTCAAGTTTAAATGGGACTAAAAGGTTATGATAAATCAAAAAGGTAACGACTGATGACAGAGTCATAACGAACATTACGGCGAAGCCCATCCCTAATGAAGTAGAGATTTTTTTGGATACGCCGAGAAAGGGGCAAATTCCCAAAAATTGAGAGAGAACAATATTATTGACAAAAATAGCCACAATAAAAATCATAATATAGCTCATTTATTTGCCCTCCTTTAAGCGATTGGATACAATAATCATACATGCCAGAGCCAGAAAAGCTCCCGGCGGCATAATAAACAAGAGTATCGGAGTGGCATCTTCACTCAAAAAGCTCCAGCCGAACAGTGAGCCGGCGCCTAATATCTCACGGATGGCGCCAAGCAGAGTTAGTCCCAAGGTAAACCCTACTCCCATGCCGATGGCATCCAAAATTGACTGGAATATGGTGTTTTTGGAGGCAAAAGATTCAGCACGCCCTAAGATGATACAATTCACCACAATAAGAGGAATATATATACCCAGAGCAGAGTGTAATTGCGGAGTATAAGCCGCCATCAGCATATCAATAACCGTTACGAATGAGGCTATAATAACAATAAAACACGGGATGCGAACGCCGTTTGGAATCAGAGATTTAACGGCTGATATGGCTGTGTTAGAGAGGATTAGTACAAATAGAGTGGCTAACCCCATGCCTAATCCGTTTAAGGCTGAGGTTGATACTCCCAAAGTGGGGCACATACCCAGCATCATTACCAGAATAGGATTTTCACGAAAGATACCTCGGGTAAGGTTTTGGCGGCTGAGGTTATTCATGTTTTTCTCCTGATTTTAAATTGTGGTAAGAATCATAGGCTTTTTTGATGGCATCAAGTACGGCACGAGAGCTGATGGTCGCTGCAGTAACGGCATCAATTTCACCACCGTCTTGTTTAACCTTAAACATCGGTGATGATGGCTTTAAGCCTAGCAATTGTTCTGCAAAGCGCGGTTCGGATACCTTGGAACCAAGCCCAGGGGTTTCTTGCGATTTGGTTATTTTATACCCCAGAATGCGGCCGTTGATGTCAAAGCCGACAATCAGCTCTAGGTTACCGCCAAAGGCTTTGTTGGAGTTGCCTTTGATGGCAAAGGCTTTGATTCTTCCGTCGCGGCGGGCCGGATAAAACTCTAACTTGGACTTTTTATCAGCTGATGGAATTAAAATTTTGTCTTGGTAAGGGTTGTTGTCAAAGTCTGTTCCGATAATGGCGCTAATGGCTTGTTGCTCTTGTGCGGCTTGGGCTAGGCGTATGGGCTCAGCGGTCAGCTCATAAGTGTAGCCAAGTATTAATGCCGCCAAAGATGATACGCCAACTAAGCTGGCTATCATGGCAAATAAATTGCTGGTTGATGATGATTTTGCGGTTTTAGCCATGAGTTATGCCCTCCTCTGACGGCCAAACAGCCGCGGAATATATATGTTATCTAACAGTGGGACAAAGGCGTTCATTATTAATATGGCAAAAGATACTCCCTCAGGATAAACACTAAATACTCTGATTACATAAGTCAGGACACCGCAGCCGATGGCAAAGGCAATTTTGCCGGAGCGGCTCATCGGCGTGGTGGTATAATCGGTAGCCATAAAGACAGCGCCGAGGATTAAACCTCCGGATAACAAGTGAGTCAGCGGGTCATATTTGATATCACCGGTGATTAACCAATGAATGGAAATCAGCATAAAAAAGCTGGCAATGTAATAAAAAGGAATATACCAATTGATGATGCGCTTATATAACAGGTAGAACATACCAAGCAGGAGTGCGGCGGCAGAGGTTTCTCCTATACAACCACCAATGTTGCCGACAAACATTTGCCAATAATCAGGCAATTGCGAGGTATCAACAATATCAGAGTGTTTCAGAATTCCCAATGTGGTGGCAGAGGTTTCAGCGTCCAGATTCATAAACTCAAAAGGTTTGGGTATTGGCCAAGTGGTCATTTGAACCGGGAAAGAAATGAACAAAAAGACACGGCCGACTAATGCCGGATTAAACATATTTTTGCCAATACCTCCAAAGACCATTTTGGTAACAATAATCGCCATAAAGCTGCCAATCAGAACCATCCACAGGGGAATGTCTGAAGGCAAGTTGTAGGCAAGTAAAAGTCCGGTAACAATGGCTGACAAGTCCCAAGTGGACGGAGATTGTTTGATGACATAGCGGCAAAACAAGTATTCAAACCCGACGCAGGCGGCAACCGAGGTTAAAACCACCAGTAAGGCATTAAGCCCGAATACGGCCAGACCAACAAATAATGCCGGAAGCAGAGCAATAATGACATGGAGCATTATACTACGGGTAGATAAAGGTGTATTTAGATGCGGAGCAGTTGATATTTTAAGCATTATACATAAACCTTATGATTGTTTTTTGACTTCAAGTTTGCCTAGTTTACAATAATCAAGCAACGGAATGCGCGCCGGACAGACAAAAGCGCAAGAGCCGCATTCAATGCAGGTCAAAGTATGCAGCCTTTTGAGCTCGGCAAAGTCGTTGTTTTTGATGGCTGAGGCTATGGCAAACGGGCGCAGTCCCATAGGGCAAGCATCAACACATTGAGCACAGCGAATGCAGGCAGTCTCCGGTGGTTTAACGGCGTCTTTATCATTCAGGAGCAAAATTCCGGAGGTGAGTTTGGTTAAAGGAGCGTCCATATTAACGGCAGAAACACCCATCATACCGCCGCCGAAAATGATTTTGCCGATATGCTTCGGGTGTGAAGTGCTCTTGGCAATAATAAATGAGGCAGGCGTACCAATCCTAACGCGGTAGTTACCAAGATTTTCGGCGGCATCGTCACCTGAAATAGTGACAATACGCTCATAAAGGGGTTTGTTCTTTTGGACGGCCTCATAAACGGCGAATACCGTGCCAACATTTTGGACAATGCAACCGACATCAACCGGAAGTTTGGCCGGAGAAACCTCTCTTCCCGTTATGGCGGCGATGAGTTGTTTTTCAGCGCCTTGCGGATATTTGCTTTGGCAAACCTCTACATTGACACCAACGTATTTTTTGCTCAAATCAGAAAGAATACGGATAGCCTCGGGTTTGTTCTCATCAATAGCAATAATGGCGTTTTGGATGCCCAGAGCTTTATTAATGATTTTGGCCCCGATGATGATTTCTTCAGCTTTTTCAACCATAAGGCGGTCATCTGCAGTAAGGTAGGCCTCACACTCAATGCCGTTGACAATTAAGGTATCAACCTTTTTACCTTCGGGGATTGTGGTTTTAATTGGGGTTGGGTACCCTGCTCCGCCCATTCCGACGATACCGGCTCGGCGTATTTTATCAACAATTTCGGCAGGACTGTAAGGGATATCACGGATGATATCGGGTGACAAATCAATATCTGGTTCAAATTCATCGCCTTCGACTTTAATTACAATCATTGTTTCAGGGTAAGCATCTGCATCGATGATATCATCAATTTTAACAACCTCTCCAGAGACAGAAGAATGGATATCGGCCGAGACTACACCGTCGGCATCAGCCAAAAGAGTTCCAACTTTGACTTTATCTCCTTTTTGTACCAAGATTTTAGAAGGTGCACCGATGTGTTGTTTTATCGGAATATAAACCATATCAGGTAGGCCAGCATCAACTATCGGATAAGATGATGTCAATTTATGTTTATCAAGATGGATACCGCCTAAGGGAAAAGTTTTTTTACGCATGGTTTATTGCTCCTTTTTGCCGGTATAGACAATGGCGCTAGTTGGGCAAGTATCTGCTAGCTCTTGTCCGAATTTTTCGGCATCAACATCAGTCGGGATATAAGACAAATTGTTTTGCACCTTAATTGAGGGGACTATTTTGGTACATTTCATACAGCCAATACAGGCGACTTTACAATTTTGCCTAGCTACAGCGCCTTTTTGTTGGTTGCGGCAGGCAACATAAACGCGTTTGCCGTCTTTGCCTTTGGGACGAATTTCAAAAAGTTTTTTGGGGCAGATAGCTACGCAAGCGCCGCAAGATACACATTTATTCTCATCGACTACCGGTAGGCCTGTGTCTGGACTAATGTGTAAGGCGCCGAATTTGCAAGCCCTTACGCAATCCCCCATACGGATGCAGCCGTAGGGGCATTCACTTTGAGAGGTGGAAATGCGAGCAACCAAACGGCAGCTTTTGAGCCCGGTAAATTCAAACTTAGAAGGAGCATTTTCGCAACTGCCTTGGCAGCGCAGAACTGCTACCGTTGGGTCACGTTCAGGGGTCTTATAGCCTAAAAGTGTCGCTATTTGTTGCATAACGGAGTTGCCGCCGACAGAGCAATACAGCCCCTTAAACGTTTCAATATCGGCAGAGGCGCAAGCGCGGGCAAAATCTTGGCATCCGGCTTTGCCGCAAGCCCCGCAATTGACGCCGGGAAGCAGTTTTTCAACCGCTTGGACTCTGGGGTTGCTCTCAACAGCAAATTTTTGTGCTACAAAGTGCAAAATAATGGCGGCAACCAGCCCTATTCCGCCCAAGACCAAGATTCCTGTCAATAATACACTCATTTTTACCCCCGAATGTTATTCTGATACTAAACTTACACGATATAATGGTGTTTGAAAAATCATTTTTCAGGATTACACCCAGAATTTATTTTCTGAAGGGTAAACTGAAGTTGTGGTGGGCGATGCCGGTTTAAAAGGTAGACTATTATATAATACGGTATCAGTGAGAGTAAACTGATAAAGGCGGTTATATTGTCGGAATAGTTGAGAAGATGAAAAATAACCGCGGTGCCTATCATTACCAATAAAGGTAAAATATAGCCGACAATAATACTCGTCCAACAAGTTTTGGTTGACAAAGAAATTTGTACTTGTTCACCAATTTTAAAATCATGCCGGGGAGGCAAAGGAACGTTGTTGATTTGCTTTTGTTGTTTGAATAACATACAGTGATGTTGCAAATCGCAACTACGGCAAGCCTCGGTGCGAGATATGCTGACCAAAGCTTGGTTATGTTGGATAGCAATAATAGTGCCTACATGAGATACGGAACTCATTGAGATATTTTTTCCAGATAAGGTTCGGCTTCCGGAGTAATGATAGTTTTTAGGCCGCCATCATCAGTGCGAACAAACATAATAATCGGCAGATTATATTGCTTGGCAAATTTTAGTCCTTCATCTTCACCTAAAGACATGATTGCGGTGGCATATGCATCAGCATTCATACATTTTTTAGCAAATACAGTAACTGAACCAATGTTGTTAGTAACTGGCCGACCTGTTTTGGGCGAAATTGTATGAGAATAACGCTGATTATCAATATAAAAATAGTTGCGATAATCACCAGAGGTGGCTACTGATGAATTTTGCAGCGTGATGATATAAGCGGCTTTTTGCATATCTTGATTATCACCAACAGGCTCAACCATTCCGATAAACCATCCGTTAGCATCGGCAGAACGGCGTCCGTGAGCCCTCACCTCTCCGCCAATTTCGACCACAAAATCAGTTAGCCCTTTTTGCAAAAGCCATTCTGATATACGGTCAACACCATAGCCTTTGGCAATGGCTGATAAGTTAATATATACAGTATCATTAAGTTTTTTTACTTTGAGGTAATCTTGAGAGAATTCTAATTTATCAAAGCCGGTGGTTTTGAGGGTCTCGGCGATGAGTTTATCATCAGGTTTTTGCCGAACTTTATTAACTCCGAAACCCCAAAGGTCAACCAAAGGTCCGACACTGGGATCAAAATGACCTTGGCTGCGTTTATATACTTTATCGGCGCTTTTGAGAACATATGATAGTTCAGGAGATAGAGTTATCCATTCACCTGCCTTGGCTTGATTGAGACGACTGATTTCCGAATCGTCTTCAAACACAGACATCTGAGAGTTAATAGCGGCGAGCTCCTTTTTGATGGCTTGGTCAATAATGGTTTTATCTTTGCTGGTGAGAATCTTAATATTATAATAAGTACCCATTGTTTCTCCGCGGAGCTTGATATAAGGCTCGGAGGCGTATTGGCCGGCGACGTAAAAAACGCAAGCAATTAAAGCCAAGATAAATGTGTATTTTATAAATTTCATTTCGGTATAACCTATTTCCTATTAATAACTTGACAACAAACTTTTACTTTTCGCAGAATGGTGTTATAACTCTATGCAGAGTTGGAGCTTAATTGTAATGAAAGGTCGTTGCTATGCCTGAAAAAATCAAACATATAAAAGATAATTTAAACAATAAACTCGAAAAATATAAAATCAAGCAGGGTTTGGGATATATAAACAACTCAACGCAAGATTTATGTGCAAAGATGAAAATCTCGGTCGAGTGGACAGCTAAAAATCTGTACAAAGCCGGGGTTTCGGCCAACGTGGCATCTTTAATTGGATTTGCTATTGGGTTGTTAGCAATCAATTTTTTAGCGCTGAATTTGTATTTTTATGCTTTGTTATGCGTATTGCTCAACCGCTTGTTCGACTCCGTAGACGGAGCTATTGCTCGTAAGTCAAAAGTAACGGAGTTTGGTGTGTTTTTAGATGCTACTCTAGATTATGTGTTCTACACCGGTGTGATATTCGGTTTTGCATTGGCTAATCCTCAGCAAAATGCCGTGGCCGCCGCATTCTTATTGTTTGCTTTTGCGGCGTCGGCTTGCGCAATGTTGGCTTATGCCATGATTGCTTATAAAAACAAAGCTTTTGCCAGAATATCTTTGGACAAGTCGCCGTTCTATTTGGGCGGATTTGCGCAAGGGTTTGAAACATTTTTGGCTTTAGTGATTATGTGCTTGATACCTTCGTGGTTCATGCAGATTGCTTTAATACTGGGTGTGTTGTGCTTAGTTAAAGCGCTGAGCATTATGGTTACCGCTTATTATAACTTTGTAATTATGGCAGACAAAAAGTAATGATGAAAAAGCTGTTTAAGTATCTGAGTATCGGGCTGCTTTGGTTTTGCACTTTGGCTGACGAGGCAAAGGCGCTTGATTATGTGCAGGCAAAAACCTCACAGGTTGTGTTGCAGGGGTATACCAGCACTGCCGAAGTGAATGCTAATCAAGATATTCAGGTACTTATCAGCTTTGATATTAAAGACCATTGGCACATATTGTCCCCAGAGCCAGGGGATATCGGACTGCCGACCAAAGTTGAATGGAGTTTGCCCAGCGGGTATGCCCTGATTAATGAGCAATGGAGTTTGCCTCAGGTATTTGGTGAAGGGGTGTTTGCCGTTTATGGTTATGGCGAAAAGGCATTCTATTTGGCGACCATTCGTCCGTCTACGGAAGTTTGGCGAAAGGCTGAACTGACAGCCAAAGTATCATGGCAAGCGTGTGCCGAGGAATGTGTACCGCAGGAGGCCGTGTTGGGCTTCAAGCTGCCGATTGTGGAACATAATGTGCTGCCGAATGCCCAATGGAGAAAAATAGCCGCTGAGGCGCATGAGACTTTTGTCAGCTCTAAAAAAACGGCAGTCGACAAAGACGATGATAATACGCCACTATGGTTGGTGATGCTGATGGCCTTTGTCGGAGGGTTAATCCTCAACTTGATGCCGTGCGTGTTCCCGATTTTATCACTTAAGGCTCTGGCGCTGATTAAGCAGGTGCAAGATGTTAAGCTGGCAAGGCGTGAGGCTTGGCTGTTTTTTGGCGGGGTGATGGTATCGTTTATGGTGATGGTATCTTTTTTGGCTTGGTTTAGGCTCAGCGGAGAAAGCGTGGGTTGGGGGTTTCAGCTGCAATCACCGTGGTTTATATTTGTGCTATTGGTTATTTTTGTGATTATTGCGTTGATGTTTTTAGACATTATCAACGTCAATGTGCCTCTGATTAATAGACTGGCGAAAGTATCAGCCAACTCGCAGAAGTTAAGCTCATTTTTTACCGGAGTATTCTCGGTGGTGATAGCAAGCCCGTGCACGGCTCCGTTTATGGGCGTGGCTATTGGCTATACGCTCACGCAGCCGGTGTATATGTATTATCCGGTGTTTATGTCGCTTGCGGTCGGATATGCCCTGCCCTTTACGCTGATCGGGTTGTATCCGCAAGTCATCGGGCGAATAATGCCCAAACCGGGGAAATGGATGGCAACGCTTAAACATTTGTTTGCCATTCCGGTAATCTTGACTTGTTTTTGGTTGGCGTGGATTTGGTGCGTGCAGGTATTGGGGTCTAACACCAAAACTGAGGATAATAATCAGCAATTAGCATGGAGAGAATATAATCAGGTTGAAGCAACAAGAATGGTTGATGCCGGACATAATGTGTTTATTGATTTTACGGCAAAGTGGTGCATTACTTGTTTGGCCAACGAGCAGCTGGCTTTGAATACACCAGAATTTGCCCAATTGGTCAAAGATAAAAACATTATTTTATACAAAGCGGACTGGACCAATCGTAATGAACAAATAGCCAAGGCTTTGGCACAATATGGACGCAATAGTGTACCACTGTATGTGTATTATGATGGCAAATACCAAACTTTTCATATTTTACCGCAATTACTTACTCCTACAATTATTCAAGAAAACATTAAATAAAAAAAGGGCGTTAAAAGCGCCCTCAAATTTTATGATATCCCAGAAAAATTAGCCCATCAGGCGGCCGCCATGGGATACTTCATCGGGTTTCATATCGGCAAAGTGGATGCCTACCAGCATAGATTCTGCGTGGAAATGCTTGATGGCCAGGTTGGTTAAAGCTTGTGCTAATTCAGCTTTTTTGCCGGAGGGGTAACCAATTGACTCCATTTCAATCAGAGCGCCGATTTTTGATGTTTCTCCGCCGAAAATCATAGTCTTACCGCTTTCAATCCGGACGATGACATAGCCCTCTGGCTTGTTTAAAATAGTAGCAACCAAGTGGCTGGCTTCGCTCAAGATGCTGGGTGTAACAGGTGTTGCGGCATTGGTTTCAATGGTTAAATAAGGCATTATTTCCTCCGTGGGTTAGGGTTAAAATTCAATATCAGGCTCAAGTCCGTGTTCTCTTAAGCTTTGTAGGAGCTCTGCCAGAAAACGTTTTTCTTCATAATGGATGGCTCCGTCAGCAGCGCTGATTTTAGCGGCCTCATGAACAAGGTATTCAATATGCTCCTCATTGGTATGTTCAAGCTTATCGAGGCTGTCGTAAAAATCATCCTTATCATAGGGCAAGGTTTCAACAAATGCCTCAATATACTGGCGGCTGAAGTTGGCAGTATTGGGTTTGGCGGATTTGATATAATCAATAATTACCCTTTGTTTGACATCCGCCAGATTAGGGTTGAGTTTGGCAAAAAATTTGAGAATAATGGCCTCATTACGAATTTCATTAAGGTATTGATAATGGCTGGCGGCTTTATCCTCATTCCAAGGGCGGTTTTGTTGCAAAGGTTCATCAGGTGTAGACAGAGCTTGACGAGTGTCTTGCTCGGCTTTGGCGGCCTCAAAATCTTTGATAAACAGTTGCATATCTTTATAATAACGGCGGGTTTTAGTATCATAGATATCATGGAAATAGCTGATATCCAGCACTCGGGTTTGTTTGGAGGCATAAAACAAGACATCAAAGTAATAATTGGCGCCTTTTTTCCAGACATTGCGGATAGATATCGGTTCTTCTCGCAGGGTGTTATTAAAGCGAATATTGGCTTTAAGCTGGTTGAAGTTTGAGCTCTGCGTATCAGTCATATTAAATCACCATTTCAACCAGTTTAGAAACGTATTTATGAATAGTATTAATACGCGCATCATAGCTGTCCAGAGTTTTTTCAATAAACAGGCGTTGGTCTGGGCGGACCTTGATTAAGCCGCCTTGGCGGGCGATAAAGTCAAGCAGTTTGTCGGGCTTTTTGAAAGTATTATTATGAAAAGCGATAACTATTCCCTTGGCTCCGGCATCAATCTTGGCAATGTTGGCCAGATAGCACAGCTGTTTGATTTCTACGGTCTTGAGCAGATTGTCGACTTCAGGCGGTATCTTACCAAAGCGGTCGGTCAGTTCTTCACGCATATCAAGGATACCTTCTTTGTCTTGAATATCGCCGATGCGCTTATAAAGCCCTAAGCGGACGCCCAAATCGCGGACATAAGTTTCAGGGATCATAATCGGAATACCGGTGGTGATTTGCGGCGACCACTCACGCACGGTGGTTTGGGCGGCGGCTTGTTCTTCACCTGATTTCAAACGGGCAATTTCTTCTTCAAGCATATGTTGGTAGAGGGCAATACCGACCTCTTTGATATGGCCGGACTGTTCTTCGCCCAAAATATTACCCGAGCCGCGGATATCCATATCATGGCTGGCCAAGGAGAAGCCGGCCCCAAGAGTATCAAGAGCTTGCAAAATGCTCAAGCGGCGTTCGGCAACGGGTTTAAGGTTCTTTTGTTTAGGGACCGTAAAGTAACAATAGCCACGGACTTTGGAACGGCCGACGCGCCCGCGAAGTTGGTATAATTGCGCCAGACCAAACATATCAGCCCGATGGACAATCATAGTATTTACGCTTGGCATATCAATACCGGATTCAATAATCGTGGTGGAAAGCAGTAAGTCTGCTTTGCCGTCGGAAAACTCGTTCATGACCTCTTCAAGTTTAGAAACCGGCATTTGTCCGTGAGCAACCAAAATTTTGATATCAGGAACGAGTTCGCACAGTTCCTTTTCTACCCCAAAGATATCAGAAACTCGGGGGCAGACAAAGAAAGTTTGACCTCCGCGGAATTTTTCACGGTAGATGGCCTCTTTGATCATCACTTTATCAAAAGGCATAACAAACGTACGTGCGGCCAAGCGGTCAACCGGAGGAGTGGCAATAATGCTCAATTGTTTGACACCCGTCAAAGATAATTGCAGAGTACGGGGGATTGGGGTGGCGGTCAAGGTCAAGACGTGGACATCTGATTTAAGCGATTTGAGTTTTTCCTTATGGGCAACGCCGAAGTGTTGCTCTTCGTCAATAATCAGCATACCGAGGTTGGCAAACTTAATATCTTTAGCCAGCAGCGCATGAGTACCGATGACGATATCGACACTGCCGTCCTCAAGTCCGGCTTTGGTTTGCTTGGCCTCTTTAGGGGTAACAAGACGCGATAACATACGGACATTTAAGGGGAAACCGTTCATCCGCTGTTTGAAGTTAAGATAATGTTGGCGAGCCAGCAAGGTGGTGGGCACAATCAATGCAACTTGGGCACCATCTGCGGCCACGCTGAAAGCGGCTCGCAAGGCGACCTCTGTTTTGCCGAAACCGACATCGCCGCAGATTAGTCTATCCATCGGAATACCGGCATTCAAATCAGCTAAGACATCATTAATGGCATTGATTTGGTCATCGGTTTCATTATAAGGGAATTTGGCGCAGAACTCGTCATATAATCCTTCAGGTGGGATAAAATGAGTGGCTTTTTTAAGATGTCGTTCGGCGGCGATTTTGATGAGTTTTTCCGCAATGTCTTTAATCTTTTCTTTGGCTTTGGCTTTTTTGGCTTGCCAGGCGGCTCCGCCCAAGGTATCAAGCTGGGTGGTGTCGTCCTCAATGCCATAGCGAGATAAAACTTCAATATTTTCAACCGGAACAAAGAGTTTGGCGTCATTAGCATATAAAATTTTTAAGCAATCATGCGGGGCGCCACCGGCGGTAATATTCTCGAGCCCCAAAAACTTACCCACGCCGTGTTCAATATGAACTACCAACTCACCGACATTTAGGGAACCGACATCGGCAATAAAGTCTTTGGAGGAGGCTTTTTTAGCGGTGCGACGGGTGTGGCGCTCGCCCAAAATATCTTGCTCGGAAATAATGCACCAGCCGTCATTATGGATATCAGATACACAGCGGAAGCCTTGGTTGAGGTCGACAACCGCCATGGCTACTTGTTTGGCGGAGGCTTTTTTGACGGCATCAGCCCAATCGGCGCTAAAGGCCAGTTCTTCAATCTTATGTTCGGTCATCAGTGAGAACAAGCGTTCGCGCGAGCCCTCGGTAGAGCAGCAGATTATGCGGCGGAGTTTGCGGTTTTCGCTCAGATAATCTTTGAGTTCTGAATAGACCTCGGAGGCGCTGATTTGGCGGGCATGTGAGAAATCGCGTCCGGGGAGGACGCCGATATTAAGCACATCATCGCTGCTCGGAATACTCATTGGGGTTAAAGATATGGTCTTTTTTTGCTTTAACAGGTGATGGAGCTCATCGTCATTAAGGTAGAGTTGTTCCGGCGGAACGGGGCGGTAAGTATCAACCTCGTTAGATGACTTTACCTGTAAGGCCTCCAGACGAGCGTGGTAATAATCAGCGATACTGTCGCATTTGGCGCGAGCGGCTTCATCAATGCTTTTGCCGGTGATGACCTTGGCCATGGGCAAGTAGTCAAACAAGGTCAGCAATGGCTCTTCATAGAAGAAAGGCAGCCAGTTTTCCATGCCCATATATTTTTGCCCGTTGCTGATGGCTTCGTAGAGTTCGTCTTTTTGACCGTCAGCGCCAAAGGCCTCGCGGTATTTGGTGCGGAAGTTTTTGATGGTATTGTTATCAACCACGACCTCGTTCATGACCTGAAAGCAATAGCTTTGCAGCTCGCCGGTGGTGCGTTGGCTCATGACATCAAAAGTACGAATCTTTTCAACTTCATCGTCAAACAAATCAATACGCAGAGGCTCTTTGGTTCCAACCGGAAAGATATCTAAAATATCACCCCTGACAGCGTATTCTCCGGGCTCGTAGACTTGTTCAACTCGGTTGTAGCCGTTGATGACGGCGTAATGGATAAAGTCATTAAAATTAAGTTTGCCGCCGGTTTTAATCTCCCTCATGGCATTTAAGAAGATTTTACGCGGAGGGAGTTTTTGCAACACGGCGCCGATGCTGCTGATGATGACTCTGGGCTGCTTGGGTGATGGGTTTTCGGTTAACTCAGCCAGAACCGCAATCCGCTCGGCAATGATATTGACATTAGGAGAGACGCGGTCGTAGGGTACGGTATCCCATGCCGGAAACTTTAATATTTTCAACTCAGGCGCAATAAAGTGCAAAAACTCGGCCGTGCGCTCCAGCGTGATGCCGTCGCTCACGATATATAAAACATCTTGTTTAGTGCCTTGGCAGAAGTCTTTGAGCAAAAAAGCATCGTAGCCGTCGGCAACCGAGGATATTGTAATTTTTTCAAGTTTGCTTATATCTATTTGCATAGCGGTTGTTCTTAATTGTTTACATCTGTATATAAAATATATACAATACCGTTTAATGGCAACATTTTTCTTTAACTTTGTTTACGGAGAGGCCGGTTTATGCGTCCACAGGTTTTGTTTCCGCTGTTTACGGATATTGCATCACTCAAAGGAATTGGGGCAAAATACGAAAAGCTAATCAAAAAGCTTTGCGGTGATAAAGTCGTCGATATGCTGTGGCACCTGCCCTACTCCTTGATTGACCGGACTTATCAGCCCAAAATTGCTACGGCGCAGGAAGGCAAAGTCGCAACTATTAAAGTCCGCGTGGTTGAGCATATTCCACCCAAAAGCAAAAAGCAGCCCTATAAGGTGGTGGTGGAAGATGACAGCGATGAAATGATACTCAACTTTTTTAAGGTCTATGCCGACTCCACTGCCAAAAATCTGCCCGTCGGAGAAGAACGAGTTATCAGCGGTAAAGTCGAAAGCTTTAACGGTATGAAGCAGATGACGCATCCTGATTATATTGTTTTGCCTGCAGAGGCGGAAAAAATCATCGGAATCGAGCCGGTGTACCCGCTCACGGCCGGAGTAACCAACAAAATGCTGTGCCGCTTGGTTAGGCAGGCTTTGCAAAGAGTGGCAGACTACCCCGAGTGGGAAGATGATAAGTTTGTGCATCAACGCGGGTTTATGCCTTTTCGCCAAGCTTTATTGCAGGCTCATTTTCCTAAAAAAATAGCCGATGTCGAGCCCAGCTCTTTAGCCCGTATGCGCTTGGCTTATGATGAGTTGTTAGCCAACCAACTGGCTTTGGCCATTGTGCGGCAAAAGGTCAAAAAGCAACCGGGGCGCGTATTAGCATCAAGTGGGGAGCTGCAGCGCAAGGTGTTGTCGCATTTATCTTTTGATTTGACTAACGCGCAAAAACGCGTGTTGGCGGAGATTGAGGCCGACCAGAAAGCTCCGTTCAGAATGCTGCGCTTACTGCAAGGCGATGTGGGCTCCGGCAAAACAATTGTGGCCTTGCTCTCAATGCTGAATGCCGTGGAATGCGGGGCGCAAGCTGCAATTATGGCGCCAACTGAAATCTTGGCTAAGCAACACCTTGAAACCATGCAACCCTTATGCGCGCAGTTAGGTGTGCGAGCAGAGTTGCTGACCGGACGAGTAAAAGGCAAAGCGCGCAAGCAGATTTTGGAAGATTTGGCGCTCGGTAAAATTAACATTATTATCGGTACGCATGCTTTGTTTGTGGACGACGTGGCGTTTAAGGATTTGGCTTATATTGTGGTTGATGAACAGCATCGCTTTGGCGTACAGCAGCGATTGGCGCTTTCGGCCAAAGGTAACGATGCCGATATTTTGGTGATGACGGCAACCCCTATTCCCAGAACTTTGGTCTTAACCGCGTATGGGGATATGGAGTATTCGAAAATTGATGAAGTACCGGCCGGACGCAAACCGGTTGATACGCGTGCCGTACCCCTATCCAAGCTGCCTGATGTGGTGGCCGGCCTTAAGCGCAAGTTGGATGACGGCTGCCGAGCTTATTGGGTTTGTCCACTGGTGGAAGAATCTGAAAAAACTGACCTCGCTGCCGCCGAAGAGCGCTTTGCCACCTTGCAACGAGTATTCGGTAACAAAGTCGGAATGGTTCACGGCAAGATGAAAGAAGCCGAAAAAGATGCGGTGATGGAAGACTTTAAGTCAGGCAAAATAACCTTGTTAGTGGCAACAACCGTAATCGAGGTCGGGGTAAATGTGCCGGAAGCCACGCTGATGATTATTGAGCATGCCGAGCGCTTTGGTTTGGCGCAATTGCACCAACTGCGCGGGCGGATTAAGCGCGGTTTTCAGGCCTCAACTTGTATTTTGATGTATGGGTATCCGCTATCTGAAACGTCTCGTTCTCGTTTAGATATTATGCGCAAGACCGAAGACGGCTTTTTAATCGCCGAAAAAGACCTTGAGTTGCGTGGCGGCGGAGAAATCTTGGGTACGCGGCAATCCGGTTTCAGCGAGTTTAAGGTGGCCGATATGTCAGTCCACAAAGATTTGCTTTATACGGCTAACAAAGATGCTAAGCTGATTTTGGAGCTCGACCCGGCACTGGCGTCTCCACGTGGGCAGGCCTTGCGCATTTTGCTCTATCTATTTGGTCAAGATGATGCGGTTCGCACCTATCGCTCCTAACCAAACGGGCGCCGTTTGATCCGCTCAGTTAGCGGTAGATAGATTGGGGCAGAGAAACGAACTCCGTTCGCCCCCCTGCCCGTTGGACTTTACCATGAAGTTAGAATAGGTCGAGCGTAACCGGAAGCTGATCCGTGGTAGTAATCATATACTTTACCATTGTACATACCAACAGCATAATAGTTATAGTCGGCAGTATTGAAAGTGGATGACCAATACCAATTTTCCGCAAATTGTCCGCCATTATTTATTGATAATAAACTGTTTAATTGAGATTTGTTGTTATAAATAGTTAATAGCTGGTCTTTACTAGGCAAAGAACCTTTAAGATTATTGCAGAAAGTGTAGTTAGAACATTGGCTGTTAGCATTGTTCCAATTCATAGTCCCCAAATCTTGCATAGCTATATAAAAATTCATTCCACTAGTTTTAATACCTACTACGGTACCATTGCAATAAAATAGTTCTCCTTGGGCCCCATTTAATTGTTGTTGACACCCTCCATCTTTCCACTCGTAGCCAGAGGCACATGTGCAGGATTGATACTTATCGCCGCAAGCAGCACCTGTGCCGCCGGAGTAACCAGTGCCGGTGCAGGTATATTTATAGCTGGAATCACAAGTACAGGTTTTGTATTTGCCGTTGCAGGTTTCACCTGAACCGCTCTCCCCTGCTCCGGTGCAATCTTTATCATAGCCTAATTTAATACAGTCCTGCGCCGCCGTGCCGCCGCAATACCAGCCGTTGCCAAACGGACATTTTACGCCTTTTCCATTGGGGCAAGAAGTTTGGGTATAGCCCAAAGCATAACAATCTTGAATTGGGGATACGCATTGCGCGCTTAAAGTTTGAGGTAAAAAGGACAGAGATGTCCCTAAGAGTAAAAATAGTTTAGTATTAGTCATCACACACACCTTATCTTTTTTATGGTTAAAAAGAACGCCCCTCTTTAAATTTTAGAGGAGCGGGTGTTTGCGAACTGTTGAAACGAACAGCCCCGACGTTTTCGTGCAGAGCCTTATTAACCGCCGGCACCCGCATATGATAAGCGTATGCAAATGCCAGCATATTATTTTAAGTCGCTATGCTTTAACGACTCGTTTCAAAGGGTCGCAAAACCCTGACCGATAGTCTTTATCGGCTAAGATTGAGTTTAGCATAGTAAAGCTTAAAAATCAATATACGAAAAAAAATAAATAAGCCAATATCTAAAAAGCATAAAAAAAGGAGCCGGTTAAGCTCCGTAAGGTAAAATCTGGTGCAATTGGTTAATGCAAGTTTATGCTGTCAATATAGGCGTCGCACATATTGCCTTCATAGCGCCAATTGTCCAGCCGTTTTTTGTAGAAAACAAAGGTGATTTTGCACAATTGTGGAACGACATGGCCATAACCGGCATAAGCTGAACCGGTCTTGAAATAAGTTAAAAACTTTTCATTGCCCATTTCATATACACTGTCTGGTGCGCCAACAATATTAACCAGCTCTTTCTCATTAATACCAATGAAGCTCTCATATCCCGTACGGCGCCGGCGTTCAGGGGCACATGACGATAACAAGCTCAAGCACACCAATAAAAGCAGACATTTACGCATTCTGTTAAATCCTTAAATTGCAAAAGATGTTATTATGCTAATCTATATTGGTTAAAAAAACATTATCGCCATTATTTTTTATTTTAATCTAATATTAAATAATTGCCTTTAGTCTTAGTTACATAGTTTTATATTTTAGGAGAGCCGGAATGAAAAAAAGTTGGTTAGTGCTTAGTGTCGCCGTGGCTACGCTTTCTGCCGTAAATGTTGCTAAAGCCGATGAATACAGCGACTGTATGGCTAAAGCTACCATCGACCAAGAAATTGTTATGTGCAATAATGCCGAAGCCGCCAGACTTATGCGCAATTTGCAAAAACGCTACAACGCTATTTCTTCTAACAAATATTTCAGCTCTTGGGATGACAAGACTTTGTCTGCAGCGCAAAACTTCCAGCTATTGTTTAGGCAATGGGTTGATTATCGCGATAAATATTGCTCTTTATATGGTTTTACTTTTACGCAAGGGCAAGGAACTTTAGGTTCTGTGCAAGAGTCTCAATGCTTGATTGATTTGACTAAACGCTTTGCTAAAGATGTGGAAAGTGTAATTGATGTTTATAACAAAATGGCCGTCAACTAAACGGAGTGCGAAATGAATAAATTATGGTTAGTCGGGGTAGCCGGAGTTATGTGTTTGGCAATATCTGAGGCAAAGGCTGCTAGCAAATATGAATATTGTATGCGTGATGCCAGTAAGGTAGGAGACAATGCTATTGCCGAATGTATGGCCGAAGAAGCTAAACGTGTGGATGCTTTGATTTATAAACAATATGAAAAAATTGCCGCTGATCCGGATTTCCAATCTTGGAACAATGGAACGGGAATGTTTCGCGGAAAAGCCAAGGATTTGTATGAAACATGGTACAAGTTCCGCTCAGAGTATTGTTCTTTATTTACTTTATCAATGAAAAATTATGTCGGGACTGATGCTTATAATACTCAGCGTTGTTTGCTTGATTTTGCACAACAGCATTATAATTATATTAAAGCTATTACCGACAATAAAGATTCTACTCCGGATTAAAGTTGGTCTTTAATCATTATATAACATAAAGCTGAAAGAGGTTCCTTTGCCTTTTTCAGTTTTTATGTTAATGGTGGTATGCAAAATATCCGCAATCTTTTTAACAATAGACAAGCCTAAACCGGAACCGCTCTTGTGTTGCGGAAGAAGATGAGCGCTTTGGTAAAACTCATCAAAAATATAAGGGATATCCTCAGTATTGATGCCGTTGCCGTTGTCTAAAATTATAATTTGGACGCCCTCGCCTCGTCTTTTGCAGCCAAAGACTATCTTGCTGCGACCGTACTTGAAGGCATTGCTTAGCAAATTGCGCAGCATTCTTTCCAGCAAAATTTTATCCGTAAAAATGGTTAAGGTGCAACGAATGTAGCTAAACCTGAAGCCTTGTGCGTTGGCTATGGCGGAAAATTCAGCAGCTAATTTATCAGTCAAATCTTGCAATTTAAAATAGTCTGGTTCAAATTTAACTCCACCATAATCAAGTCGTGACAAATCTAGGTAATTATCCATCAAGTGTTGCATATCCTCTAGCGCCTGAGAAGCCTTGTCTACCAGATCTTGCTGATGAAGGGTAAGCGTAGTGTCTTTCAGCACTTGCAGATAAATTCGCTGAGCTTGCAAAGGCTGGCGCAAATCGTGTACGGCTTGGGCCAAAAAATATGATTTGGAACGGTTTAGACGTTCACAAGCGATAAGATTGGCTGAAGTCTCGATGTTTGAGGTCTTGATAGCGCACATATTATCCTCTGGAGTTAAATTTGGGCTGAAGATAGAATTTGACCGAGTTCGGGATGCAATTGGAAATACCAATATTTATACAAGAACTCGCTGTTTTGGATAAAGTCTTGAACCGAGAAATGAGCCAAGGGAGCACTACTTAAAGATTGTTTTAACCAATATTCATCTCCGCGCTTAAATAAGCTCAAATTAAATATTAGCCCATTAAATTCTTCAATTTTTATATCTTTAATTTTTTTAGCTGACTGCTCGTCAAAATTTTGGGCGGAGCGGATATCCGTAAACCATACGAAATTGAGAGCTTGGAGCAAATTATCAAGCCTAACTTCTTTCTTGGTCTTGGTATTGATAAAAGAAAGGCTGCGGTTGCTACGGCTGGCGGTTTGCTTGTTGATACTGATAGATTTTACAAGAGATTTATCGATGCTCAGCAAGGGCTGTTGCAGCCATAAAGATACTGTTGAAGGCAGTCGGATATTATTTTCGACCATAAAAGTTTCATCATCTTCGCCTATTTGAGCGTAGGACATTTGATGATTGTTATTTTTGCTGCCTAAGAGAACCGTATCCAACAAATTGCCAGCTTTATCATACAAATTGATACGGACACCTTGGGCAAAAAGAGGCTGCTTTTCTTCAGAGCTTAAATCAACCTGACGGTAAATTGCTGAAGATGATATGAACTGCAATAATTCAGTCATAAATTTATAGTTAGCAGGATAAGACTCTGCATTGCGGACAAGCCAGAGTTGGTCATCGCCTTTATCAAAGATGATTTTTTGCTCAGGAAACTCAAGACTTATTGAGGAAATTAAGGACGGGTTGGCAGATGCTTCAGCAAAGGTATAATGAAGTTTGCTGCTCTTATCCGTATAGCTAAAAATACCTAATGAAACAAGAGTTAAAACAAAAGCTATTCCTAAAAAATATAAGGCGTATTTTAATGATTTATCGGACATGTCTACCTCTAAGCTGAAAAGGTGTTTTTACGTTGGTGACGACGAAAAAGATAAATTATACCAAACAGGATTAACCCCATGGCAAAGATATTGAGCAAGATAAAGCGGCGGGCTTGGGATTGGCGGTCATGCTCAATTTGATAGCCGATTTGGCGCAAATCCTGATGCCCTTTATTAACCAAAGACGAAAGTTCTTCCAGTTGTTTGAGCTCGGCATAGCTTAAAGCTTGCACCTGACTTTGTTTTTGCAATGCGGTAAGACGATTTTGATTTTCAGTCAAAGCTTGGATAATTTGCTCGCGTGTGGCACCGAATTTATCGTGGTTACGAGAAGCAAATACATTAGCTAAGACTGATGGCGCCATTGGCGGTTGAGGGGTGTAGTTCAGGTAAGCATCGCGCCCTGAAAAATAGTCTAATGCTCTTAGTAAAAAGGCCGCATTATCCGTATTGGGAATAACACCATAGAGCGGGTTGTCGGAAGCAAAGCGGCTGTCAGACCAGGTGTCATTATACAAGAAATCAACATCCGATATAAGTAAAATTCTTCCCGGTTTGAGTGATTCCGGCAGGAAGGGGAGCATTTTTTCGCTCATTTTTTTATCGGATAAAATGTTATTTTCAAAAGACGAGGTAAACAGACCTTCTGCCAAAGTAATTAGAGGATACTGCTCGTGCTTGATATAGTCTGCTTGGGTAGATGGCTGAAAACGTTTATACTGCTTAAGCGGTATGGATAAGCTTTCATCCGAAGTATGGGCTAAAACGGTGGTACTAACATCAGCAAACTGTTCAGATATTAAAATAGGTGCCGGCGCACGCAACGATAACCTATGGATGGTTTGAGACAGCTGATGTTCTTGATTGAAATATTTATCTCCAAGATTAATGGCTGGAGGGTATTCGGCAACAAAACTATTGATGATGGCTGGTTCGGCATTGTTTAAGTCTCCGATAACTTGGTCTGCTCCAATCTGCAGGTTAGCCTGAGATAATAATTGGTTTAACACTGCCGTATTGTTGGCGCTATTCAGATGCTCGTTAAAACTATCGGCCAAAATAATGAGATTGCCGCCTCGAAGTAAAAATTGATCAAGGGCATACAAATTTAGCTTGCTTAGCCCTCCGGTCGGATTAACTACGATAACAGTATTAATATCATTACCGATTTGGACGGCTGAGCCTGGGATTATTTGCGGAGCATATTCATCGGCTATAGGCTTAAAAATATTCCAATCTCCGCCGTTGAGCATATAACCGCGAAAAGTTTGACCCAAGGACATATCAGGGGCCAAAATGCCAATTTTGGTAGCTTTTTCATTAGTAGAAAGGCGGGTAAAAATACGGTTTAAATCACTTTCTAGCTGAAGACGGCGTCCACTCAAAAAGTGAGGAATTTTTATACTATCTCCTTGTTCATTACGGACTACCGCGCCTAGATAAAGATGTTCTTTACCATCTTTACTCAAAAAAGGTTTTAAGCCGTTTTTGGAGGCTTCTTTAGCTATGGTTTCAGGATTGTCAAGGTAAATAACTTGTAACGTTAATTTGCCGTTTGATGCTTCGGCGTAATTATACAACAAATTGTAAATGTCATTAAAATATTGGGCAGTTTCAGGGTAATTATCGGCAATTTTAGGAGAATAGTATAAACGGACATTGAGAGGTTGCGACAAATTGGCAGCCAGATGGCGTGAAGCTTGGCTTAACGTATAGCGATGTTGTGGGGTGGCATCTATAAACCAATTTTCAAAGAGCAAGCTTATACTTATACCACTTAGGATAAAACCTAACAAGACCGCCAGAGTAAATATAATGGTTTTGGCTTGATTACGCATAATGATTTTCCCCTCTTCTATTTATATTGGCTATTGCGGAGTGCTACGGTGTTTATCCATAGTCCAATACCGGCTAATAAGATAAAATAAAGGATAGAGGCCAGACTAAGTTCTCCGTTGATAAAGTTTTGATAATGGTCTTTAAAATCTATGGCAGGCAAACGGTTTATCCCCAGCAGGTTCTTGATAACCAGAGTGATATCGGCGTACATAACCAACCATAGCAAGAAAAATGATGCTGTATAAGTAATAAGGGGCAACTTGCTTAAAGATGATACGGCGCAGCTAAGTGCCGTGAAAGCGCTCAAGAGCAAAAAGCAGCCCATATATTCACAAAATATTTGAGCAAAAGATACCGGCATATAAAAGCTGCTAAAGATGCTTAACGGAATGGTAGATAGAAGCATTAAAGCACCGAAAGATAAGGCGGCTAAAAATTTGCCCATAACCAGCTCAAAATAGCTGATTGGCTGCGATAAGATAAACTCTATGGTTCCGAGGCGATATTCATCAGTCCACAAAGGCATACAAACCGCTGGCACAATCAAGGCCAAAATCTCAGGCTGAAAGCTGAAAAAAGATATCAGCGCATAGTTATCATTATTAATAAAATCACCAAAATAAAAAGCAGTGACCAGACTAATACAGAGATATATGGTAAAAATGAATACAGCCGTCCAACCTTGGAAATATTCATTTAGCTCTTTATGAAAAACAGTAAGCAAAGGAGTTGTCATTAGTGTGCCTCCTCTTGAGTGGTGATTGGTGATGATGTTAAGCTACGAAAAACTGTAGCTAAGTCTTTGCCCGGCATAGAATAGCGCAGGCGTGCAGGCGTGGTATCCTGTAAAATCTGACCGTGATTAATAAGTAAAATGCGCGTGGCCAGGTTTTCGGTATCTTCAAGAATGTGGGTTGAGAGGATAACCGTGCCTTTGATAGCAAAATCTTTGATAAATTTATGAAAAATATACTTTTGGTTAGGGTCTAGACCTTCAGTCGGCTCATCCATAATCAGAATCTTGGGGCTGTGGATAAGTGCGGCAGCTATGCCAATACGGTGACGAAAGCCTTTGGACAATTCGGATATCTTACGGGGAAGAGCCTCACTGAGTTCTAACCCTGTGACCATAGCGTCTAATCGTGAGCGGAATGATGCCTCCGGAACCAAGCGTAAATCTGCGGCATATTTGATAAACTCAAAGGCGGTCATATTGGCATACATCGGACTGTTTTCGGGGATATAGCCAATATGGCGCAAGGCGGCGACTCTGTCCTCGGACATATTGATATCATCGAACAAAATCTCTCCGGAGGTTGGGGATAAAATTCCGCTCAAAAGCCGAATTAATGTAGTTTTGCCGGCGCCGTTAGGCCCAAGCAAAGTTATGATTTCGCCCTGATTAGCTGAAAAAGTGATGTCTTTAACAGCTTGAATATCCCCAAAGTTTTTTGATAACTGCTGAATATGTAGCATTTAGACCGCCTTATTGTGAATCGAGTTAACTGTCTATTAGTTTAACCAATTATTTTTAAATTTTAACAACTATTTTAATTTATTAAAAAGTTTGGTGACAAAATGTTTATTTTATTCTATCAATATAACTAATATGTTTTTTGATGGAGAAAAAAAGTGCCTGAGAAATACTCTAAAGAAGAAACCAAAAGCATCAAAATCGGCTTATATGCCGCAATTGTGGTTTTGGCTTTGCTGGGTTATTTGGTTAGCGGGAAAGGTGTGAAAAATACCGAAGCCGGTAGCTCTTATGAAGTAAATGCTCGTTTTGGACGTACTGACGGGTTGTTGGTTGGTGATAAAGTAAGAATGGCCGGTATGACTATCGGCTCTGTAACAAATGCTGAGTTGGATGATAAATTTCACGCCATTTTGACTTTAGATATTATTGACAGCGTGAAAATCCCAGATGATAGCAGCGCGTCGATTGTAAGTTCCGGCATTATGGGGAGTAAATATATTGAGATTGAGCCAGGTGGGTCTCCGGATTATATTGCTCCGGGCGGCGAATTTGCTTATACCCAAGATGCTATGGTGATTGAAGAGCTTATCGATAGGATTATATCTATTGGTAAAGCTAACCGTAAAAATTGTAACTAATTTTTTTGACGAGAGGTTGTGTTATGAATAAAAAGCCTATGGAAACTATTATGGGAATCGTGGTCCTGGTTGTGGCCGCATTCTTCTTGTTCTTTGCATATAAAGTATCTGACTTGCAAGTCGTCAAAGGATATGAGGTTACGGCTAAGTTTTTGAAGGTTGGCGGATTGAATGTCGGCTCAGATGTCAGACTTAATGGTATCAAAATCGGTACCGTTGTGGCGCAAAAGCTTGATCCGGAGAATTATGTTGCCGAAGTGGTTATGAGCCTGACCCCTGATATTAGTTTGCCGGCAGACAGCACCGCAGCAATCGTTGGCGATGGACTTATTGGCGATAAGTTTATTAAAATTGAACCTGGAACGGCAAAAGAAATGCTAAAAAACGGTGATGAAATCACCAAAGTTAAGGACTTTAAGACTATTGAAGATATGGTGGGTGAAATCATTTTTATGGTGACCGACAATGGTGAAAGCTCTAATTAATAATTTAACCAAAGCATCGGCTATGGCTTTGATGCTGGCGACATCCTCCGCCGGAGCGAAGGAAATTGATACCAATATGGCCAAGTTGCAGGCTATGGATAAAATTACCGGAAAAGTCAGCGTGATTGAGGCTCCGGTTAATGCTGAGACTAAGTTTGGCAGTTTTTCTATCGTGGTAAGAGCCTGCAAAACTCGCCCGCCGGAAGAGACCCCAGACAACTTTGCTTTTGTGGATGTTACAGATACTCAGCAAGATGGTAAAGTTGTGAATATTTTTAAGGGCTGGATGATTTCTTCAAGTCCGGCGCTGAATGCAATTGAGCACCCGATTTATGATGTGTGGTTGTTGCAATGTTTGAACGGAAAGGTGGATAAATCTAAGCTATTGTCTGCGGAAGAGTTGCACGCTCGTGATGAAATTGTGATGGAAGATGATATTGCACCGGCAGCAGCTAATGATGTCCCCTCTCCTGCTAATGAGAATCTGGTTAATGACGGAGAACCGGAAGACTTGATTAATATTCAAGAAGAGGTAACAGAAACCGTTACTGAAGTTCCGCAAGCTCAAGCCTTGAGTGAAAGTGTTCCGGAGCAGCCGGCGACCCCTTCTACTGTTGAGCCACAAGAATCCGGTATGGATAATGTTACCCCAACGTCAGGTAATGTGTTTGAATCTGATGGTGTATATAATCTGAATGATAACGATGGTAAGCCGCAGCAATTGGTTCCGGATGAAGTAGAAGGTGTTAATGCCGAATCGGCTCCGGTTGAAGTTGCCCCTGTGCCGCAAGCCCCTGCCGATAATAGCGCTATGCCTAATACAGAGCCGGTGCAACCGGTAATATCTGAGCAAGTTGAAGCTACGCTGCCGGCTCAAGAAGATAACGGGGCTACGCTTTCCATCCAACTGCCGGAAGGTGCCGCAGCTAATGTATCAGGTAGTGTTACCGTTGATGAAGAACCAGACAACATGCCAGCTGAAAACGGTTTTAATACTCCGGAAGAATACAACCCTGAAGAAACGGAACAGACCATCGAATTTGACACGAATAACTCAAATTATGTTCCGCAGCTTGGAATTTAACCCAAAGGTGGCGTATGAGTACAGATACAGATATTGATGTAAGCTTTGTAATGACGGTATATAATAAAGAATATTATTTGCCGTCAGTGCTGAAAGCTTTATTGGGCCAGACCGGTCTGAAAAATCCTGAATTTATTTTTATTGATGACAAATCATCTGACCAATCCGTGGCCATAATCAAACAAATGACCCAAGGAGTGCCTAATGTGGTGATTGTTGAAAATCAGGATAACCGTGGTATCAGTCCCCGTATTAATCAGGGGATATCTCTGGCCAGAGGCGAGTTTGTCAGAATGATGGACTCTGATGATATCTTTCCCCTTGATTCAACGGAAATACTCCTTGATTTGGCACGCAAGCATAATGTTGATATGGTTTATGGTTGTTTTACCAAGACTGGTTTGGAGCCGCAAAAGCTGGAAAAAGAAATGACGGTCAAGCCTTTCCAAACCAAAGTATATACTAATGCGTTGCTCGGTGTTTTAAACGGGCGCTTTACGCGAATGGGGCAATTAATCAGAACCAGCGTCTTAAAGCAAGCTGGCGGAGCTGATGAGCGGGTGTTTATTCAGGACGAATCTATTCCCTTACGGGCGGCAGTTTATGCTCACGGAGCAATTAAAATTGATGCCAACGTCGTATTAGTTCCCAAAGAAATCGGTAATTTTTCGGGTAACAAGCTCCAGCTCGACAATGACCGCTTTATGGCTTATTATTACGCCATTGTTGATCATCCGCATTTGGAAGACAAGGCTATGCGTCTAATGTACAAACGGGCAGTGTCGGCTTATTGGAAGTTGGTACGCAAAACTCAAAAATGCCCTTATTGCACAAGAGCTTTCATCTTGTATTTACGCAACAAAATTGCTCCGGCCTACCCTGATTTGGCTATTTTGCAGGAGATGAAAGCAAAGTTTGATGCCTTGGATAATGTCCGTAGAGTGCAAAATCCGCTTTGGTCTTTGGAAAGCTAATCTTGTTTGCGGATATGGTATTTCTTCATTAAAGTAATTTCGGGGCTGTATTCCTGCTTTAAACGACGCAGCCCCGGAATGCCTTTATCGGCGCCGGTATTTAAGTATTTGCAATTATAATATTGCTCCAAAAACAGAAGGTCATTGGCCTGAATGGCTCCTTTCCAATTAGATGATGCGTTGCTGAAATACATAAAAACGTTATCTTTATCTACGGCCTCGCCGACGGCATAGCCGATAATTTCGCCGTCGAGTTTTAGCACGTTGCCTTTTATCAGCGTTTTAAATAAATGCCAGTTTTTCAAAATTTTTAAAATAGTTTTATTTTGCTCCTCTACAAAAGGCTCAACTTTTTTGTATTGAAACAGTTTTTTGTGAAAATCTATGACCTGCTCAACATTTGCCATAGTCAAGGATTGGTAGGCGTAGTCGTAATTATGCAGAAAAAATTTGGCTTGCATCTTTTTGATATGATAACGCATTCCGGGGAGGTTTATTTGCTTGTCAACATCATAAAGATATTCCGTAGATTTAGGTTCTTCCCTTAATCTGACCATATCACGGCAGGCGAGATGAATTTCTAAAGCCAGAGGAGCCAAAACGCTTTTGATTTCGGCATTGGCAGGAAAGCAATCGCGGATTATGTGCTTCCAATCGCAATTATCCAAATTGCCGACCGGCAAGCGGTAATAAACTTTGTCTTGCTCGTGGTAGCGGACCCAGCACAAGTCTTTGTCAAAGGCGAGCTCATATTGATAAGTATCTTTATTAGTCCACATACTGGTAAAAGTGCAGTCAAAGCTTTTGTTGCGGCTTTTTTCATACAATTTGGTGTAGCGTTGCGCTTGTTTGAAAGTCAGCGGTGTGAACTCGAGCATTTTCTTCTCCCTATACATACATCGTAAATAACTAATATCTTATATAATCATTCAATTGTATTTTTATAGGGGCGGGTAAAAAAATATTTGATTTTAGCTCAGAATTTTAACGCCGCTTTTGCCCTGTAAGCGAGACAAATTATCGGACGAAATTTTGATACTGAAGGAAAGCTTATCCCCTTGGCATTGGCTAGACAGAACCTGACTATTGGCATGCAGCCACGCAATGGTTTTGCCGTCTTGAGCCGGAAGCTGAACCAAGATTTGCTTATCTTGAGAGGTTAAGATATTTTCAACCTCAGTCAAAAAGCGTTCCATTCCGGCGCCGCTCTGAGCTGATACCGGAATAATGTTCGGGTGCCGAAGTGAATTTTTTTCAAGGCGGGAGACATCTTCCGGCGGAAGCAAATCTGTTTTATTGAGCAGTTCAATATAATTATTAGCGGAATCAGAATGCTCAAGCCCTAAACTGGCCAAAACGGAAAGGACATCTTTCTTTTGAGCATTAGAATCCGGATTAGAAATGTCACGGACGTGGACAATAACATCAGCCTCCAAGACTTCTTCAAGTGTGGCACGGAATGCCATTATCAGCTCATGGGGCAAGTCAGAAATGAAGCCCACCGTATCAGACAAAATGACTTCATTGCCTTGCTGCAAGCGGATGCGGCGCATGGTTGGGTCCAGCGTGGCAAAGAGCAAATCTTGGGCAAAGACCCCTGCTCCGGTCAAACGATTAAAAATTGAAGATTTGCCGGCATTAGTATATCCCACAAGTGCAACCACCGGATAAGGAATTTTTTGACGGGCGCTTCTTTGCAGGCTGCGGGTTTGTTTGACTTTATCAAGCTCCTTTTTGATGCGGACGATTTTATCGTCAATAATACGGCGATCTAGTTCTATTTGGGTTTCACCAGGACCGCCCAAGAATCCAGCGCCGCCGCGTTGGCGTTCCAAGTGGGTCCAACTGCGCACCAGACGGCTGCGTTGATAGCTCAAGTGGGCAAGCTCAACCTGCAATTTACCTTCTTTGGTTTGGGCGCGCTCACCAAAAATCTCAAGGATAAGAGCGGTACGGTCAATTACTTTGATTTGTAATTTTTTTTCAAGGTTGCGCTGCTGGATGGGACTGAGCGAGGCATCGATTATCAACAGTTCTATGCCTTCGGAATCAACCGTGGCTTTGAGCTTGTCGATATAACCTTGGCCAAAGAAATTACCGGCTTTGACGGTTTTGAGGTTGGTGATTTCAGCAAAGCAAACATTTAAGTTGATGGACTGAGCCAAGCCGACAGCTTCTTCAAGGCGAGCTTCCGACGACAATAATATTTTAGAGTCGTAGATATTAGGAAAGACTACCCCTGCTTTGGTCGAAACCGCTTTATGTACCTGAGACGTGCTCAACTTAGGCTTCAGAGCTATTACCATTATCTTCAGGCAACGCTATGTCTACTGCAGTGCCTGGCATAATGGTTGAAATGGCGTGCTTATAAATCAATTGGGTATGCCCATCGCGGCGCAGAAGTAGAGAAGTTTCATCAAACCAAGTAATGATGCCTTGCAGTTTGACACCGTTAACCAAAAACACAGTAACGGATATTTTGTTCTTTCTTAAATCATTAAGAAAATCTTCTTGTACATTTTGGGACATTGTAATAGCTTTCTTCTTATTATATTGTTTATTACAGTGCTATTTAAGCGCATTCGAGTTTAATAGTAAAGATATTTTATTTATAATCTATTAATCTATGCAAAAATTTTTTCAACCTTTTTAATTGCTCGCGAGCTGCAGAACAAAATCACGGTATCGCCAACTTTGAGGCGCTCATAGATATTGGGGTAGACAATTCCCTCTTCGCGGGAAATGGCACAGATTTTGCTGTTTTCGGGCAATTCCAACTCGACTATCTTTTTATCAGCAATTAAAGAATCTTCATCTATTTTGAGCTCCCAGACTTCACCAAAGCCGCGACCAAGTGAATATGCTTTGGTAATTTTGGATTTACGAAGCTCTTTCAAAATACCAGAAACGGTAACGCTGGAGTTGTCGATGATAATGCTGTCGCTCAAGTTACTGACCAGACTGTTATAAGCCTTGGAATTGACCAATGAAATGGTGGTGCGTGCACCGTTCTTCTTGGCTATCAAAGAGGCTAAAAGGTTATCTTTATCCTTTAGAGTTATGGAAACAGTAACATCAACATTATCTATACCGCTGTCATCCAAAATGGTATCGCTCAGCATTTCACCGTTAATAACCGTGGTGCTATTGAGTTTCATGGCCAGATAGCGTGAGCTTTCCAGATCTTCATCAATAATACGGCAACTGCTGATATTGTCATCTGCCTCAAGCTTTTGTGCCAACAGCAAGGCGATTTGGTTGCCCCCGAAAATAAGGACTTTTTCATTTTCAGGTCTATCCATACCAAAGGCGTGGATAGCGTCATCGATGTCTTTTTCTTCAACCATAAAAAAGATTTCGTCTCCGGCTTCCAGTGCAAATTCTTGGCTCGGAATAAAACTTTTGTTATTGCGAACAATACAAACCGGCGCTATATGCAACTCTGGAGCCGCCTGCTCAATATTCATCAATGGAATTTGCAGCAGAGGGCAGTTATCCGGACAACGAATGGCCAAAAGATACAGATTGCGGTCGGCAAACGGCATAACCGATGTCGTTCCCGGAATTTTGATAATATTATATATGGCTTCTGCCACTTCAGCATCAGGCGAAATTATCAAATCTATGGGGATATGCTGTTCATTATATAATGTACACCAAACAGGGTTGAGATATTCTGAAGAATCAATTCGCGCGATTTTTTTGCGGACATTAAACAAATAGTCGGCGACCTGACAAGCTACCATATTGACTTCATCATCATTGGTAACAGCCAAAATCATATCAGCATCGCTGGCTCCTGCACTTTCTAATATCTCTGGATGGGCGGCGTTGCCAACGATGGTCATGACATCCCATTCCTTTGAGATTTCATCTATGCGGCGGGCATCGGTGTCTATAACTATTATATCATTATTACCATGGCTCAAATAACTAACCAAGTTTTTGCCAATACGCCCTGCTCCGCATACGATAATTTTCATCTTTCTTCTCCTTCAAAGGCATCAAAATATTCATCTATAGCTTGAAGCGCCAGTTGATAGTCATTGATTTTGGTATAGGTTTCACGGAACCTTTTGGCATCGCGAAGCTGCTTGCAATACCAGCAGACGAACTTGCGCGAAATGGCCAGTCCCATATTTTCACCATAATAATTCCGTAATTCTTCAAGATGTTTTAACAAAAAGCTTTTTATTTCTTTGACTGGAACTGCATGCGGTTCGCGCCCCTCGTGGAGGTAATAATGTGTTTGGCTAATAAGCCATGGGTTGCCTAAGCCGGCGCGGCCAATCATAACTCCGTCAACACCGGTTTCAGATATCATACGAGCGGCATCTTGCGGGCTGGTTATGTCGCCGTTGCCGATAACCGGAATATTAACCGCCTGTTTAACCTCGCGAATGATGTTCCAATCAGCCTCGCCGGAATAAAACGCACTACGAGTACGGCCATGAACGGTCAAATAAGCGGCGCCGCTATCCTCGCACATCTTGGCAAACTCAACGGCGTTTACGCTGCCCAAGTCCCAGCCTTTGCGAAACTTGACGCTGACTTTGAGCGGGGTAGCATCAACAACGCTGCGAATAATGGATGATGCCAGCTTTAGATTTTTCATTAGTGCAGAGCCGGAGTGGTTATTGACTATTTTTTTGACCGGACACCCCATATTAATATCAATAGAATGGGCGCCAAGCTCAGCCACCAACTGAGCCGCATCATAAAATAGCTCCGGATTGCCGCCAACCAACTGGACAACCACGGGGTAAGGCTCATCGCTAACATCAGCGATGCGATAGGTTTTAGGATTTTTGCGTTGAATAGCATTGACGGCAACCATTTCCGAAACCATTACTCCGGGGCCAAGTGAAGATACCAATTTGCGGAGAGGCTTATCGGTGATGCCGGCCATTGGTGCCATAAATACATTACTGTCAAAGTCTAATATTGTCATTATATCTCAAAATTAAAATTACGGTTATATTCATGCATAAAGTCAATCAAAACCGGTGATGGTTTGTTGATATCGGCAACATAGCTATAACTATGCACGGCGTAATTGCGGATATCACTACGAGATGAGTAGCTGTTGTTTTCTAGCGCTAAAGGGCTTATTCCGCCTTGGTACAGGGCTGTGGCTTGTTGGTAATAGTTGCTCTTGGTTTCGGTGCTGATAAAATCCTTAAACGTATAAGTATTAAGCGGCTCTGAAGAAGACGATTTATCTGCATAAGTATATACATTGCGTTTATAGCGCTCAGCTCCGGTATCCTTAGCTGCGGTTTCTGAGCCATAGCTCTGCACCGAAAATAACGACTGTCCGTTAAGCGCGGATGAATACCCTGAAAAAGCCTCTGCCGAAACTGATGGCTGTGACCATGTGCCGCTTGATGTTGGCGTATCGCTCTGAAAACCAGCACGTTTACTATTGATGTCGTTGACTGACGAATAGATATCCGTCAGCAACTTATCAATTTTCAACGAATAATTTATGCCGGATGACAGCGCCATTCCTTAGCCCTCTTAGTTGATTCTATCCAAAGATTTGGCCAAGATATAATAGAGCTTACCGACATCGGCTCCCGAAATAACCGAAAGCAACAAGCCTGATTTCTCGCTGTCTTTGGCTTTGGTTACCAAAGTTTCAAAATCAGTCAGGTAGCGCATTACAACATCGCGGAACTCGGCGTTATGCTCAAACTCGTTCTTGACGGCGATAATCTGACTACGGCTCATGGTGCGGGTCAAATGGCGGACAAAGGCCGCGGTATCACCGTTATAATACTTTTTCCAGAGTTCTTCTTCGACATTGGGGTTGAAAATGCGATTAATGTCAACCGCAGATGCCTCCAATTTTTCAAGGATATAAGAAGCATTCTTTAAGAAAGTATCAACTTTGATGCCCTCGTAGACTTTTTCCATATCTTTAATTTTGAGATCAGCCTGAGCTGAGGTATCGGTTAAAATCTGGAGCTGTTTTTGGAACAAGTTATTGAAAGCATCGGAGCGCTTTAATACTTCCTCTCCTTGAACATTAAACTCTTCGGAAGTTTTACCCAAAGTCTTAACAACTTTGGTAACTTTATCCATCGTATCTTCACTAACCGAAGTAAGTACCTCTGACTGTTTCAAGAATACTTCTCCGGAAGCGCGGATATCATTGGCTATACGCTCTGCATTAGTTGAAATTTCACTCAAAGAAGCGCGCAGCTTGGTGCCGGCATGCTCCAGATTATCGGAGCTTTGGCGGGTGCTTTCTTCCAGCTCGGTGCTAAGCTGCTTTAAGCTGTCACCCAGGCCGCGAATCTTATCATAAGCATGGTTGGCGCGGTTAGAAAGCTCTTGCGAAGTATCATTCAAGACCGTATTAAAGTACTGTACCAGCTCTTTGGTGCCTTCAGATAATTCGAGCATTTTATCATTTTGCTGAGATATCAAAGTATTGATTTCAACAACTCCGGTACTGGCTTCCGCCGTAACGGTATTGAAGTTGGATACATAATTCTCATAATCATTAACCACCGTACCAATTTGCTCGCGAGAGGCAGCTATAACCTTAGTCAAATCATCGGCACTTTCAGCCAAAGACAGCCCCATTTGCTCAATATTTTTGGCTGAGCTCTTAGAAGCTTTGAGTACATCTTCATTGATTTTCAACAATTTATCGCCCAAAGCATCAAACTCAACCGCGACTTTAGAAGTAGCTGAGATGATATTATCACTACTGTTTTTCAAATTATCAGTACTATCATTTATTTTTTGAGCTATGGTTGAAGATGCATCTGACAAATACTTGTATTGCTGGGCCAAAGATGCTTCTCCCAAGCGGGTTTGGGTGGATACGACATTAACAATATCTGACAAGCTTTCAACCTGATGAGCCAGATTTTCTTTAATACTGTCGCTTTGGGCTTGGACCTTAACCAAAGAGTTATCCAAATTGTTAAGGTGAGTATCCATCATATTGGAAATACTTTGGCTTTCTTTGCCGAGCTTGGTAATACCGGCCTCCAGCTGTGAGCAATTATCTTTAATGCTGTCGCTGGCGTTGGCGGCTTCTTGTCTGACATTGTTAAATGTAGAGCTAAAGTCAGAGAGCATACCGCTAAATTCTTGAGATATATTTTTAATCTTATCATTCAAGGCATCAATAACGCGGCTTACTTCATCATTTTGCTCTTCAACCGCTTTATTGACTTGTATCAACTTATCAATTGATTTGACAACATTATTATTAATCGCTTCGCTACGATTGCCGGCGTCCTCCTCAAGCATAGCCAGACGAGAGAAGACTCTATCGGCGTTTTGCTCAATAATTGAAACTTGTTTCTTAAGCGAGCTACCGATGTTGTTGGTATTCTCAGAAATTTTATCACAGATATTCATAAACTCGTTTTCTTGATGCTTGAACAGCAAGGCAACGGTTTCTGACTTATCATCAAAGGCTTTTATCATATCGCCGACATAGCTTACAACTTGTTCAGCCGAAGCATTAAGGGCACTATTTTGCTGATTGAAATAGTTTAACAAAGCGGAGTGAGTCTTCTCGGCGTTCTCAGCGGATTTATTAATAATTTCAGCCTGCATTGACAAGGTCTTAGATAAATTATCAGAGCGCTTGTCAAGGCTATCGCCGATGATTTCAATCTTTTTATAATGGTCATCGAGGCGGTTGCTGACATCATTAACTTTATCAAATACAGCCTCTGCGGCAGCGCTGAACTCTTTACCTTGATTGTTAAGGTTGGCGCCTAAGGTCTTGTTCTTTTCAATAACCGCTTCTGAAATAGAAAGAATATTTTCCATTTGGGAACGCAAAGTGCCGATGGCTTGCAAGGCTTCCTCATTCATCATAGCTGAGGCTCGGTTGAGCTCATCAATTTCACGTTTTAGCTCGCCCTTAATCTCATCAATACGAGTCATTGAGCTGTTGATATGGCGATGCTGCTGAGCCAATGCTGCCTCACTGACTTTGCTCTGGGCAACAACAATTGATGAGCTTTCATTAACCAAATCGGCGTTCTTTTTCATGGCATTGCCGATATCATTAAACTGCGATACGGCAATGGTGGTTTGGGTTTTGATGGTTTCTACGCGAGAAGACATCTCTTGCCCCAAAGAGCGCAAAGTATTAATACTGGTATTGGCCTGAGTTTCAAGCTTGTTTTGCTGGTTGATAATCTCATCAGTCATAGTGCCGGTGCGCAGAATAGCACTATCAGCCAGCTCGGCAACTTTAGAAGACTCTTTATTCAAAGTATCAACTACGGCATTAATGTTGCCAACGGCAATTTCTCCGGTCTTTTGCAATTTATCAGCCTCAGTCTTGATGCTGGTTTCAGCTGTTTGCATAGCGTTAACAATATCATCTGAAATACCGCGCATTTCTCTGACTTGAAGAGCAATGCTTTCTTCGGCGACATTAGCTCGAGAGATGATTTTATCAACTTCTTGCCCGACCAAAACACCCTGCTCGCTGAACTTTTGACCAAGGTTATCGGCATTATGGTTGAGCATTTCAATGTAATTTTGCATACTTTGGGTTTGAGCCTGCATTACATCAGCTACGCTCTTGACGCTGGAGTCTATGGTTTGGCGGATATTGTCGCAATCTTTAACGGCTTGTTGTGAAATACCTTCAATGCGTCCGGCCTGCAAAGACAAAATATCTGCGGCCTGTGCGATGCTATTGTTGGAGCGCTCTGCTATTTTCAGAACGGCCTCGTTGGTTTTGATTAGTTCTTGGCTGCTTTTGCTTGATACTTCTTGCAAGAGCTCAACCGAATATTTGATTTCATTGATATTGGGGAGAATATTGTGAATCAAAGCATCGGAATCTTTCTGCAGAGAGGCAAAAGACGATGAAAAATCTTTGCTATATTGCTGAAAAGTCTGGGTTGACTGCAGAGCCTTGGAATTGATATTGTCAAAGCTTTGCGACAAATCTTTTACGGTATTAGCCAACTCAACAATAGTTTTGGAGGAATAGTTATCAAGCACGGCTACTAATTTGGAAAAATCCTCAACACGGGCGCTAAGCTCAGTTTTGATATTGGCACTTTGTTCCATGGCCAACTTGGTGGCTTCTTGCATTTCAACAACTTGGGCGCGGATGCCATCGGCCAGAGCTTTGGCGGTTTGAGCCCCACCGTCTTCAGGATAAACAAGTTGGTTCATATAAGCACGGAGGAAACGTGCCTCATTCTTAAAGCTGGTGCCGCGGTCAATATAAGCAACCACAATCCAGATAATCGCCAATGGGAGTGTAACTCCGGCCAAAAAGCCGCCAAACTCGTCCGGCATCATCAAAAACAAATTAGACCAGCCGAAAAACTGAGTAATATAAAATAGGACTATGGCACCCCACGCGGCACTAATCCATATCATCAGGCGATACAGATTATTATTTAACCACGAATTTTGCGAATCTATAATTATTGCATCTTTACTTTGATGTTGTGCTGCATTTGATTGTTTTTGCGACATAAATATACTTCCCCTATTCCCCATTTGTATATAAGTTCAAACTCGGGGTTATTGTATACCATTTTTTAATAATTTAAAGCGATTTAAGCGACTTAGCAGTACTTATTCACAACTCTTAGCGGTTATTCTTCCGCGGCCTTTTTCCGCAAGACATAACGGAGCTTTTGCAAGGCTTGAATTTGCATTTGTTCCTCACTCAACGAGGCCGGAACTATCACACTTACCTCAACTTTAGTTGAGCTCTCAATAGCGGTGACCTTAACATTGTTGCCGACCCGCATATATTCAAATAAAACTTCGCTCATCCGGCCTAATCTTTTAAGAATTTGTTGCTCTTGGGGAAGCCGAACGGAGCCAACTTGCCGATTTGGGCGCGATGACCAAGCCAGCTAAGCAAGTCGGTCTCGGTCTTGGTGCCGCCGGCTCGATTATAGGTAAAGCCCTCTTCTTCCTTGAAAATTTGGATATCTGACATATTGCCGTCTTTATACTTCTGCAAGGTTACACCGCGGCCGCGAGCCATGGTGGGAATCTCTTCAAGTTTGAAGACCAGAAGTTTGCGGTTTTCACCGATAATGGCGACCATATCACCGGTGACTTTTTTGCAGAATACGGACTTCTCATCATCAGCAAGATTCATAATCTTGCGGCCATTGCGGGTTTGAGCCAAAATGTGATTTTCATCAACCAAAAAGCCGCGGCCGGTATTAGAGGCAATAACATAGCGGGCTCCCGGCTCAAAACAGAACATCGTACTGATGGAATCAGAAATGCCCAAATCTATCATTAATCTGACCGGCTGGCCAAAACCGCGGCCGCTCGGAATCTCACTGGCCGGAATAGTATAGAATTTTCCGGCGGTATCAAAAAGAATAATCTTATCAGTGGTTTGGGCGTGGATGGCGCACTCTAAGGCATCATCATCTTTAAACTTAAAGTCCTCATTTAAGTCAACATGGCCTTTGAGGCAGCGTATCCACCCTTTTTGCGACAAAATAACGGTTATCGGCTCTTTTTCAACCAAGGCTTCAAGCGGGACTTCTATATCAGCGGGAGCCTCAGCAAAGTCGGTACGGCGGCGGCCGAGAGCCGTCTTTTTGCCGAATTTTTCTTTAATCAGCTTAATTTCACCGGCAATAGCCTCCCAGCGTTTACCTTCATTGTTCAAGAGGAGCTCGAGTTCGGATTTTTCAGCGCTCAAGTCATCAAACTCTTGTTTTATCTCGGCTTCTTCAAGTTTACGCAGCGAGCGAAGTTTCATATTCAAAATGGCTTCAGCCTGATTATCCGTAAGGTTGAATTTTTGCATCATTACCGTCTTGGGGTCGTCTTCTTCACGGATGATACGGATGATTTCATCCAGATTAAGGTATGCAATCAGGTAACCAGACAAAATCTCAAGGCGGATATTAATTTTATCTAACCGATACTGGGCGCGGCGAATCAAAACCTGATGGCGGTGTTGCAAAAACTCGTGCAAAACCTGTTTGATGTCCAAAACATGAGGGACACCCTCAGAATCCAAAACATTCATATTCATATTGAAACGGGATTCCAGCTCGGTTTCTTTGAACAAATGCTCCATTAAAAGGTTGGCATCAACAGAGCGGTTTTTGGGCTCCAATACAATACGGACGTCGTGTGAAGATTCGTCCCTAACATCCGCTAATAACGGAATTTTTTTATCAAATAAAAGGTTGGCAATGCGCTCAATTAATTTAGATTTAATAACCTGATAGGGAATCTCTTTAACCACAATTTGGTACAATCCGTGGCTGAGCTCCTCTTTTTCCCAGCGGGCACGAATGCGAAAAACGCCACGTCCTTGTTTATAAGTATTAAGAATACTCTCAAACTTATCAATAATAATACCACCGGTCGGGAAATCTGGCCCTTTAATACGTTTGACCAGAGGCTCGATATCGCAATCCGGATTTTCAATCAGATACAAAAGAGCGTCGCAGACTTCACTCAAGTTATGCGGCGGGATATTGGTGGCCATACCTACGGCAATACCGGCGGAACCGTTACACAACAAGTTGGGCACCATTGAAGGCATAACGACAGGTTCTTCCTCTTCTCCATCGTAGGTTTCGCGGAAATCAACGGCATTTTCATTAAGGCCTTCCATCAAAGCCATGGCAAATTCGGTTAATCGGGCCTCGGTATAACGCATGGCAGCGGCGCCGTCGCCATCAATGTTGCCAAAGTTGCCTTGCCCGTCGACCAACGGATATCGTACCGAAAAATCTTGTGCCAGACGCACCATTGCTCCATAAACCGCACTATCACCATGGGGGTGATATTTACCAATAACATCACCAACAACACGCGCGCATTTCTTAAAACCGGACTTGGGATCCAAATGAAGCTGGCGCATGGCAAACAGCAAGCGGCGGTGAACCGGCTTTAATCCGTCACGGACATCAGGCAAAGAACGCGACACAATGGTTGACATTGCATAAGACAGATAGCGGGTGCTCAGCTCTTCAGCAAGGTGGACGTCTTTTATTTTTTCTTCATTTTCAACAGTCGGTTCAGACATTTCGGTATCCAATTATTATAGATGTTTAATCAAATTATCACGCAAATTAACACGGTTTTCAGGGAATTTCAAGCCATGAAGCTGAAAAAAATTTTTATTTAGGAAAAACTCTGTCATTTTAAGGGTATCAGAGATTTCTTTTAAGCTGGGGTGCTCATTGTGCTTAATAATATATTCCGGATAAGCAAACAGGCGGTTTTGGTATGGGGCGCCGGCATCAGCGCTGACGGCTTTGCCGCTTTTGGGCGATACATAACGCAAATTGCTGCGTTGCCCTGTAACGGCGCAACAGCTCAAGTCGAGCCCTATGCCTAAATAGTCTAACAAATAAAATTCAAAGTAAGAATAATATGTTCTCCAATTATCTTCATTTATTTGTTTAAAAAACTTATCTATTACGTTGTAAAACCTCTCTGTATTTTCTTTTTCAGGCAGACAGTCATTGCACAGCTCGCAAAGCGAACCCAATGCGGCAAGCTTTTCCGCTGAGGCCATAAAATTTACCGAATTAGCCGATATCAACTCCACATGAAAACTATACATATTTTCTTCTAAGCGGGAGTAAGCATTTAACTTTATGCTGTTACCCAATTGATATATCGCTAAATTGTTCTTGCTTATGGCGTTTTTGACATAGCCGGTCAGTTTGCCGTTGTTTTGGGTCAAAACGGTCAAAATAAGCGAGCGTTCGCCGTGGCGGCGCTGCTTGATTATATAACCTTCATCAGAAAAGCTTGTCACAATAACCTACTGTTTTGCCTAAATTAATAGTCATGTATCATCGACTTGGTTATACGGTCATAGGCCTGTAACTCTGTCAAGACACGTTTCATATCATGCAGAGGTATCATATTAGGTCCGTCAGACAAGGCTTTATCCGGATTGTCGTGGGTTTCAATAAACACGGCAGCAACACCAACGGCTACGGCTGCACGAGCCAAAACCGGTGCGTATTCACGCTGTCCACCTGAGGTTCCGCCCAAGCCTCCGGGTTGTTGGACGGAATGAGTAGCATCAAAAATTACCGGACAGCCGGTATCTTTAGCCATACGCGGCAATCCTCTAAAATCAGTCACCAAGGTATTGTAGCCAAAGCTAGCACCGCGTTCTGTAACACATACGTTCATATTACCGGAATCTTCAGCCTTTTTGACGATATTCTTCATATCCCATGGAGCTAAAAACTGACCCTTCTTGATATTAACCACTTTGCCGGTATGTGCCGCAGCGACAACCAAATCGGTCTGGCGGCACAAAAACGCCGGAATTTGCAGCATATCAACGTGAGGTGCGACTTCAGCGCATTGTTCTTTTTCATGAATATCGGTTACTATCGGTATGTTATTAAACAATTTTTTGATTTCATCAAAGGTTCTTATACCCTCTTCCAGGCCGACACCACGTGGGGTGTTGATTGATGAGCGGTTGGCTTTATCAAAAGAAGCTTTGAAAATATAGTTAATACCTAATTCTTTAGTTATTTCAACCATTTGCCCAGCCATATCAATAGCGTGTTGGCGGCTCTCAATTTGGCAAGGGCCGGCGAGCAAAGCCAGAGGTAATTTATTGCCGATAGCAAAATTGCCGATTTTAACGGTGCGTTGTTCCATTATATGCTCCTGTTATATCTGTTTATTTGCCTATATCAATAGCATAGTTTTATAGAGCTCGCAACAATCTTTCAGCGGATAATCACAGAAAAACCCCCGAACGGTATTCCATTCAGGGGTTAAAGCATCAGTCAAACATTTGGTTTATTTTGAATTTCTCCGCATTGATATACATCAAGGCATCTTGTTGAGCGGCGATAAAGATATCTTTGATATCGGCTTTGCTATAATTGCCAATTGTAGGATAGCTTTTGCTCCAATTGGAACACTGCCGCTTAAACTCTGGTTTGGAGCTTAAGTATTCAACGCTCTTGTTCAAATAATAAAGCATAGATTTGACATCTGTCGATGGGCGGTAGAGTTTTTCGGTCATATTTTCCTTAATAACATATATTGGAATACCAATCCCATACAACCTTTCATTAACATAATAAGCTCTATGTTGCGGAGCTATGAATAAGGCATCAAACATACCGCGAGATAAGAGCAGTTCTGATAACGAAGACTTATGCCAAACAAGCAAATCAGCCTGCGGACACAAAGCAACCAAAATATTCTCAGCGATTTCTAAGCGGCGATATAAGAAATGCGAATTATATATAATCACAATTTGCGATGCTTGTTGATGATTTTTGACTTGCAAATGCCAAGCATAAGCCGCGTACAAAATGGAGTCCATATCATCGCCATAGATGTAAATATATTTAACCGGCTTAATAAAACGGCGGTAAAAAATATTTTGGAAATAATTATCGTGCCGAAAATTAATCGCTTCCTCGGCGGTCCAAAGGTCTTGATGCTTGACCAATGTATGCAATGTGTCTTGCGCAAAACCAAAAGTTACACATTTGAGATGGGGAAAGTTATTAATTTGACGGAAAACACGCGGATGACAGATTATCAAGCCATGCTTGCTGGGACATACGTCAAACATTTGGTTAACAATTTTAATCAAATAACGCAACCCGTTTTCGTTAATAAGCGGAATTCGCAAATCAACATCCATCAAGCGATTGGTGGTATAAAAATCCGAATACCGGCGCAAAGTATCCACCGTACGTTTGCCTAAAGCGCTATTACCATAGATAACCCAGCCGCTCTGCTCTATAAGCGATTGGTTGGGGCATTGATAAATATCTTTACCGATTTGTGTGGGCAAAACCTTGTTGAGCGCCACAATACTGCTGAAAATTGAGCTGTTCATAATACTATAAAATTTAATTGTTGGACATAATAATCAATTATTGTGTCAATATATAGCACAGTTTTTTATAATTGCAAGGATTTTTAAGGAATAAAATTATCTACAATATTTAGCTATCCCCTTAAAAATCTTATTTACAAGTAATATTTTTTATGATATATTAGAGTCGTGAAGATACTTAAAGATTATAGAGGTGTATTATGATAAAGTTAAAGACGATACTAATGGTATCAGCATCGTGTTCGGTATTTATTTATGCTCAACGTGCGGCAATTGCATCTTTGGACATTTCTTCTTATGACAAGTCTCCAGAGGCTGAATTTATCTACACATTAAGGCATACATTTTATGTGCCAGACATACATACACACCTTCCTCTGGAGAACTTGTCACCTCAAAAATATTCTGTTTTTTCTAATACTACATATAAAGAAGCTTCCGTTTGCTTTATTACAGATGCCGGTAACTGTGCCGGTGACGAATTTGGGGCGGCCAACACTCCTGATGGCGGTGGAAATACTACGCCTCCTGATGAAGATTGGGAACTAGATAATAAAAAACGTTGTGAGCAAGAAGGATATGTTGACGATAAATGCCCTGAAACTGCTAAGCCTGGAACTGAATGCCCTTATGATAATGGCTATCATACCGGATGCCAATGCTTGCCGGAATATAATAAGTTATGTAACGGAGATGATGAAGGCGGAAAAGGACCTAGCTGTGATTCTAAATTTAAAGAATGTTGTAAGCTATGCTCTGACTTCCCTTATACCGCAAGTAGTATTCCGGAAGGATATGTAAAAACTTCTAGCTGTAACAGTTGTACTGGTATTAAATATAAGGCACAATGTGATGCCTCTTTCAAATACACCTGCACCGGAGCTAATCAGACTGGCGGAAGCGGTACTGCTTGCGATGGTAAATATAAGTCTTGTAAATGCCAATCTAATTATATTTGGAATGCCAATACAGCTACTTGCGATATTGTTTGTGATCCTGCTTATAAATTAGATTGCACCAGAACCTCTAGCAATCATATAACCGGTGGTGATGGCTCGGCTTGTGATGGTAAATACCAGCGTTGTAAATGCGATAGCGGATATACTTGGGTTAGCTCGTCTAACTATTGTAAACAAAATTGTGATGCCGCTTTCAAATATACTTGTACAGGAGCTAACCAAACTGGCGGAAGCGGAACCGCTTGCGATGGTAAATATAAGTCTTGTAAATGTGCTTCCGGATATACTTGGAATAATGGAGTGTGTGAACAAAATAAAAACGGTGTTGATGATGACGGTTTACATTATTGTAATGGACAAGTTGATGGAGTACGTGTAACCGGAACCAATATCGTAGTAGGATACAAAGATGTCGGAAATACGTTTTGGACCGGAATTAGTAGTTTTGTATCGAGCTTTAAATTCTGTGGAAAATCAGGACGCTTGCCTACTAAAGCGGAATTATTGGCAATATATAGAGATATGGACAATATAAAAAGGAAATTGGCTGAAAATGGTGGAACTCAGTTTTCATCTGCTTGGTATTGGACATCTGATTATAGCGGTAAATGTCCTTGGCATAAAGGTGGCGATTACTATTATATTGTTAACCCAATTACCGGAGCTACAAAAGGTACCGGATGTGATGCGGTAGACTACCTGCATGTTCGTGCAGTAATGGATATTTAATAATAAAAAAAAGCACAAAGCCCGGCGTCTTGATTTGACGGCGGGCTTTGAATTTGGATTAACAATAAAATTGTTGAATGCGCGGAGCATGGTTGGCTATAAGCGCGGTTATCTCTTCTTTTACGGTTTCGGCATAGGCATCTTTATCCCCAAAGGTGAGATTGCGGATAGCTTCAGACCACCATTGTACACATTCGGGGTGTTGCTTGCGGCGGCGCAAAATATGCACGCTTTCATCAATATAAAATACTGACAAGTCCCTATCGCCTAAGATAACCTCTCCTCCAGGAATGGTATAAATACCGAGGTTATCACCAGAAATGTGTTCTTGAACCATCAAGGCGCGATGCTGCGGAATTATCAACAATGTACCGGGGCGACATTCATAAACATCATCAGCATAACAGTAAGTAGGTGCTACGCCTAATGAGGAAAGAATTTTTTGCGCACAGAAAGCGGTTTTGCGATTGCCTATATCATCAAGATGAATCAATGTGACATCTGGGCAAATCCCGTAATCTTTATGCAAACTATGATAAGCATAAGCAGTATAAACTGCCGACATAAGCGCATCGCCAAAAAGTATAATGTGCTGATAAGGCTTGAGCTTGTTATATTCGGCATAGTTTACCCACGGATTATCACTCTTGACCAAGTGAGCCAATAAATCTGTTGATGCAGTCTGACCTGACGATGAGACATAACAATTTTGTACTAAAGGTGATACAGAGATCAGTTTCTGTATCGCTTCATTAATCTTTTCCATAAGAATAATTTTTTTATAAATGAGACATAATTATTAAAAAGTATATTGGGTATAACATAAAATACTTAAAAAGCAAGATGTTTTTGAATAACATTTGTTTGCAATATATTGCTAAACAACAAAAACAGGCGGGGTTGCCCTCGCCTGTTTGACTTATAA
>CALXWI010000002.1 GCA_944392325.1 uncultured Alphaproteobacteria bacterium
TTTAACCATAAAAAAGATAAGGTGTGTGTGATGACTAATACTAAACTATTTTTACTCTTAGGGACTTCTCTGTCCTTTTTACCTCAATTAACTTATGCCCAATGCGTATCTCCAATTCAAGATTGTTATGCTTTGGGATATACCCAAACCTCTTGCCCCAATGGTAAGGGAGTAAAGTGCCCTTTCGGCAACGGCTGGTACTGCGGCGGAACCGCCGCGCAAGATTGCATTAAGCTTGGCTACGATAAAGATTGTACCGGAGCTGGTGAAAGCGGGAATGGTGAAACCTGCAACGGCAAATACCAATCTTGTACTTGCGATTCTACTTACCAATACACTTGCTCCGGCACCGGCTACTCCGGCGGCTCCGGCACCTCTTGTGGCGGCAAATACACCTCCTGTACCTGCACCAGCGGTTACGAGTGGAAAGACGGAACTTGCCAAATAATTGATAATTGCCTATCCAATTGTAGCATTGGATGCTTATATTACTCCGACAACTCATGCGCTAGCTATTTAATAAACAGCAAAATCCTATTAGGAGTTGTTATTTATGAAAAGAGTTTATCTGAAGATGGTTGGATAATGACTATCAGTCCTATCGCCAAAGGTATTGCTTGGGATACTGGACAATCATACAAAACTGGAATCACAGGAACATCTCCTGATGTCAGCTGTAGTAACACCGCCGCTCTAGTTGCTAAAGGTTCTCGTTTTGAAGCCGCAAACAAAGCATATAACTATAATGCAGGAGGAAGAACTTGGTGTCTTCCTTCATATGACTTACTAAAAAATCTCACCAATTCTACTAACTTTACCAATGTAAATAATGGTATTAAGTCTGCTGGAGGAATCTTACTCGGATATGGAGGCCAACCGTCTTATTCTTATGAAAACGTCTGGTCATCTAGTGAAGCTTCTGATACAATTACAACAGTTTTCTACGCAGACATAAATGGAGGTAATTCAATGGGTCCTAGTCCTTATAAATATAATAATTGGGATCTATTGACTATTCGCCCAGTTACTGCTTTCTAATTTTTCTTACCATATACCTCACCAAAGGCTCGTCATATCGTGGCGAGCCTTTTAAATATGGATTCTAAGAGATAGCAAACTCCCCGCTCAACTTAAGGCACCCATTTGCTCCAATTCCATAATATTTATCTCCCTTATTGAATTAAACCTAACCGGCTCTGGCTGAAGATAAATATAGGTTTGGAGCTCAGATGTTAAATCTGCAACATAAAAATTGACATAAACAAAGGCCGGAAAGCATCTCTGCCCCGGCCTTTTCATAAATCTTCGCTCTGAAAAAAATTACTTCAACTTCTTTTCAACGAACTCTTCATGCTTTTTAGACTTCTTGTCATATTTTTTCAAAGTCAATTTTTCCGGATGAGTTCTCGGATTTTTTTCAGCAAGATAAAATGTACCTGTACCAGCGGTGCTTTCCAATTTAACTTTAACTTTTACTGCTTTAGCCATTTTTCAACTTTCTCCAAGGGCTATCGACTCTGCTGACTTGCTGCACCAACCTTCCTCATTTTTGAAAGGACTAATCGCCCTTTGCTTATGAAAGAACCACCTGCCCCTTTTTCTAAAAGAACCAATCGTCCTTTGCTTATGAAAGAACCACCTGCCCCTTTTTCTAAAAGAACCAATCGCTCTCCCACCCTTGAGTTAAGCACGGCACCTTTAAGCCAGACAATGCCTTTTGCCCCTTTTTATAAGGTTACAAAATTAACATTTAGGCGTAATATACACATTTCTGCACAATTGTCAAGAACCTTTTTCGGCTCTGATTAGGATTCGCCTACTTTTTTATTGTTTTTGCGCCACCATCGCCCGATTAGCATCAATCCGAGAAATCAGCAACTCATGCGCAATGTCCAAATCAACTTTACGCTCGGCACGATCTTCTTTGAAGCAAACCTCGGGGTCTTCACGGGTCAGTATCGTCAACAAATTATCTTTGTCTTTGGCGCGATACAAACAAATATCCGGTTTCAAACCGATGTTGTTCAAAGGCTTGCCTGATGGCGTAAAATAATAAGCATTGGTCAACAGCATCCTACGATTATCAGGCAAATCAATAGCGTTCTGCACCGTACCCTTGCCAAAAGTACCGGTACCGAGCACTGCCGCCACCCCTTGCTCTTGCAAAGCTGCAGCCAAGACCTCAGCAGCTGATGCGGTTCCACCGTCTACCAAAATCACAATCGGCACATTTTTCACCAGCAAATCCTCATGCGCTTTATAATAAGCACCGGAGTCGGCTTTCCGTCCCTTGGTAGAAACGATAATCCCCTCATCAAGGAACAAATCCGCCACATCAATAGCTCCGCTCAAAGCCCCTCCTTGGCTCATCCGCAAATCAATAATAATACCTTCAATCAAATCCCGATATTGAATGACTGATTGCTTAATATTTGAGGCACTAAATTTAGTTAAGGTATTGATTTTGATATACAAGACCCTACCATCCAGCATTCTGGCGGCATATTCACGGCTAAACTTGGTCAAACCATTATCATCTTGCAACAAATCGGAATAATATTTAGAGTTTTTATCCAGCTTAGCCACGGCATAAGCCAACATTCTGTCAACCGCTTCAAAATCCTTCTGTTTAATCACCGGAGACACTTTGGTCGCCTCTTTTAGCATTTTAAGCGTCATTTTAGCCCAAGCTTCTTTGTTATCATGAAAGTAGTCAGGTTTGTTCAGACTTTTATAAATTTTTGATTTATAATAAAGAGTTACGCGTGAACCATCATCTGCGATGCGAACATTTTTATCCATGGTTTGCAACCCCTGCATTGTCCACACGGCAAACTGCGACATCGGCACATTTCCTAAAAACTCATCATTCACCGTTTGATACACCGTTTGCAACAAAGCTGTATTATCAGCTTTTGCCGGATTCACCCATAATGTCCACAGCGCCAAACACCAAATTCCTAATTTTCTCACGATTTTACCCTCTTCTGCCCTCTTTTGCAAAACTAAAGTTGATTTATCATAAAACGAGTAATATCAGACATCAAGCGTTTAATCTTATAATCCACCATTAACATTTTAGTTCGACCACCAACGGAGTATGGTCAGATGGTTTATCAGCCATACGCGGTTTTTTATCAATATAACACGCCTCCAAGGCATCTACGGCTTTGGGCGATAACATAAAATAATCGATTCGCATTCCCCAGTCAGCCGCCAATGCGTTTCCCGAATAATCCCAATAAGTATAACCGATGTCCTTAGGGTGCAAAGCCCGATAAGCATCATACCACCCCAAATATTCAATGGCTTTAAAGCGTTGTCGCACTTCTTCACGGCACAAAGCGTTGTTTTTAAACAAATCCGGATTATAAACATCATCGTCAGTCAAAATCACGTTATAATCCCCGCCCAACAACACGATTTTGCCTTGTTTAAGCAAATCTTTTGCCCTTGCATAAAAAGCGTCCATCCATTTTAGCTTGTATTCAAATTTCGATTCGTCATGCGGAGCATTATAGGGCGGATTCCCGTTTGGTAAATATATTGATGCCACCACTATCGGAGCATTTTCGGTTTCAATTTCGACCTCCAAATAGCGAGTATTTTCATCATCAAATTGAGGCAAGCCTTCGCAAATTGTTTTCATTTTCAAGCGGCTGAGTACTGCCACCCCGTTATAACTTTTTTGCCCCAATACTTTAGCACCATAACCGGCAGCCTGAATTTTCAACCATGGAAAATCATTTTCCACACATTTAATTTCCTGCAACAGCACCACATCGGGCTGCGCCTCTTTGAGCCAATTTAACAGATTCGGGATTCGTGCATTAACTGAGTTGATATTATAAGTGGCTAATTTCATATTGTCTTTTTAACCTTTAATAAATGTTAGCTGATTATATTATCCTCTGATAGCAGATAAAAGGAAAAAAAGCAATGGAACTCGCAACTTATGCCACCACCGCCCACAACAGCCGCGGCCGTCAGTATCCTGACTTTGCCAACATCAACCGTTCACCTTTCCAACGTGACCGTGACCGTTTGATACATTCGGCATCTTTCCGCCGTCTTGATGGCAAGACCCAAGTTTTTGCTTACCACGAAGGCAAAAACTACCGCACCCGTCTCACACATAGTATTGAGGTTTCGCAAATCACCCGTACGCTGTGCAAAAGCCTCGGTTTAAACGAAGAGTTGGGCGAAGCCATTGCCTTAGCGCACGACCTCGGACACTCTCCTTTTGGTCACGCCGGCGAACGAGCTCTGCAAAATTCAATGAAAAACTTCGGTGGTTTTGACCACAACATCAACTCATTAAAAATTATGACCAAGCTTGAAGTCCACTATCCTGAATTTCCGGGACTAAACCTCACTTGGGAGACCATAGAGTCCACTGTCAAGCACAACGGCCCAATAAAAAAGATAACCTCCCCTTACCTTAAAGCATTTAACCAAAGCTTTGACCTTGACCTCAAAAACTATCCCTCGCTTGAAGGTCAAGTTGCCGGCATTGCCGATGATATTGCCTACAACAACCACGATATTGATGATGGTTTTCGTGCCGGTTTTTTCAGCATTAAAGACTTGCGCAGCTTACCTTTCATTGACAAGATTATCACTTCCTTTCTGCAACTTCATCCTGAATGTGCCGACAATCCGAGTCTGATTATCTACCACATCACCCGTAAAATGATTACCCGTATGATTTTTGATGTTATGGAATGCTCAGCCGCCAACCTTCGCCGTTATGATATACGTTCTCCGGATGATGCCCGTTGCCAAAAGCGTTTTATGATTGGATTTTCGCCCAAAATGCAAAGCGAGCTCAAAGAGTTACGGAGTTTTCTTAAAGAATATTTTTACACCACCACCCCAATTGCTCGTATGGATATGAAATCGCAGCGCTTAGTAGAGGAGCTGTTTTCCTTGTTTATGAACGACCCCAAACTTCTGCCTATGGAAGAACGTCGCCGTTTATCTGCGCAGTCAAGCGATTCCCAAACCGCCGAAGTCATCTGCGACTACATTGCCAATATGACCGATGCCATGGCCATAGAGGAGCATCGCAAATTATTTGACCCTTCGTCGCGATTTTAATACTTTCTGGTAATAAATTATAAAGCTTTAATGTGTAAACTTCACTTAAAATACAGATTCGTAGCAAAGATAGGATAATCACCATGTTTCAAGAATTTCCTGATGACAACTTAAACAGCAGCTTTCTGAACGAACGCCGCCAACGCATTGCCGAAGATAATATTCTTAATTTGGAAGAACGCCGTAACGACTTGCGCCGCTCCAAAAGCGTATTTATCGGCGCCGTTTCAGGTTTGGCTTTAGCCGGTGTTGTAGGCTGGTTTGCTCTTTCTCCTCGTTACAGTACTCAAACTCCGACCGAGATTCCTACCATTCGCCGCCCGCAAGAAGCTGTTAAAGTTCGTCCGGAGAACCCCGGCGGAATGGAAATCCTTAACCAAGATAAAAGCGTATATGATATTATTGACAACTCCGATGCCGCCGAGCCCAAAGTTGAAAGTATTTTGCCTCCACCGGAGCAGCCGGTTATGCCTGAAATCAAACCCGTAGCAGAACCCGAGGCCCCTGCAGCAGCTCCGGTTGAAACTCCTGCTATTGCTAGCGAGACCGTTGTCAGTACGGCTCCGGTTGCCGTAGCTCAAGAGGTCAAGGCCGTAGTCAATGAAGAACCAGAGGTCAAACTTCCAACCATCAAAGAAGCCTCACAACAAAAACCCCTTGTCCAAAAAGCTGAAAAAGCCGTTGCCCAACCATCATCATCGGCTCAACCGGTAGCCGCAGTATCTAAGACCAGCGCCATTATGCTGGATAAGATGGCTAAACAGCAACAAGCTGCTCCTGCCGCCAAACCGGCTCCTAAGGCAAGCGGAGATTGGATGGTTCAATTAATGTCTTCGCCTAACCAAAAAGCTGTTACATCGGCTTGGAATGGCTTAGTCAAAAAGCATCCGGCATTATCAGGTCAAGCTCACGAGATTGAAACCGCAGACCTCGGAGCCAAAGGTACCTATTACCGTTTGTTAGCCGGTGGCTTTGCCGATCGCAGCGGAGCCGACAAGCTCTGTAACTCTATCAAAAAGCAAGGCGGAACCTGCATAGTGAAGAAAAAATAATGCATATTTTAAGTATCATTCTAACCTTCATCCCAATCATGATTGCCATTATCGCCCACGAAATGGCTCATGGTTGGGTTGCCTTACGCCTTGGGGATGATACCGCGCAAAAAGCCGGACGCTTAAGCTTCAATCCCCTCAAACACATTGATTGGTTTGGCACTGTTATCTTACCCGTTATTTTGATTTTATCTAAAATCGGCATAGTTTTTGGCTGGGCTAAACCTGTTCCCGTAGATTATAGCCGTTTTTCTCACCCCGAGCGCGATATTGTCCTGACCGCCTCCGCCGGAATTTTGATGAACTTGTGGTTAGCATTGGTTTCTGCATTATTACTATATCTGACATCTTTTGTTCCGGTACTTTATCTCCAAGGGATTTTGAGCCTGTTCTTTTTGAATATGGTAGTAATGAACATTTTGCTGGCCGTTTTTAATATCATACCAATTCCGCCACTCGACGGATCCAAAATCTTTTTTGGTGGCATTAACAAACCTTGGGCTCAAGCTTATGTTAACGCCACTCGTGAAGGCATGGCTGCTCTGACTATATTAATCTTTGTATTGCCGGTATTAGGCAGCTACTTTGGCCTCAACCTTAATATCTTTGGTTATTTTATCATCAAAACGGCATCTTTACTGATTAAGCTTTTGGTCTAGGATATTTTCGATGAGCAAACCTCTGCTGGCCGCCATATTATCCGTATCTTCCACCACCTTGAGTGATGCTGAAAAACACTTTTTGGAACAAAGCAACCCGCTCGGTATCAGCCTTTTTGCCCGCAATATATCCTCCCCCCAACAACTAAAGCTCTTAGTCAGCGAAATCAAAAACTGTATCGGACGCTCCGATGTTTTAATCGCCATTGATCAGGAAGGCGGGCGTGTCCGCCGTTTGGGTGAGCCGGATTTTCGTCCCTATGCCGGCCAAGAAACCCTCGGCCGTCTTTATACCGAGCAAAATAAGGCTGCCGCCATTGAAGCCTGCACCCTGCATGCCGCCCTCATCAGTCAAGATTTACGCTGCCTCGGCATTAACCTAAACTACGCACCGGTATTAGACCTCCGCCATACAGATACCTCTCCGGCATTATCCAGCCGTTGTTTTTCCGACCAAGCATCAATCGTCACCGCTTTGGGCAAAATAATGGTTGATACCTATATGGCTCAAGGAATAATCCCCTGCATCAAACACCTCCCCGGACACGGACGTGCCTCGGTTGACCCTCATCTTAATCTACCGATTATCCGTACCCCGCTTGCTGAGTTAGAGGCAGACTTTGCCCCCTTCCGCGCCTTAAACTATGCCCCCTGCGGCATGACGGCACATATTATTATTCCGGAGCTTGATTCTTCTCGGCCGATAACTCAAAGCCCTCAAGGCATAGATTTTATTCGCACTAATCTGGGCTTCAAAGGCTTTTTGATTTCTGATGCTTTGGATATGCACGCCTTGCAAGGCTCTCTGGCTGATAAAACTCAAACCTCTCTATCCGCCGGCTGCGATGCCATATGCTACTGCGGCGGAGTTTTGAGCGATATGGAGCAAATTGCCACCACTAAACCCTTTTTAAGCGATGACTCACAGGCTAGATTCGCCGATTTATTCCGCATTTTAGCCTCATCTCCTGCCGATTCGCCTGTTTCTGAGGCTCGTTACCAAGCTCTTGTCGGTAGTATTACCCCTTATCAAGAAACTTATGATGCTACCGAAGTCCTTTTCCAAATGAATCAGGCTAAAAAATAACTTTTAATCTCAAATAGTTATAGCTTTTTTAATTAAAACGTGCTAAAATTAGTTCATAACCCCTAGAAAAAGGAGGGAATTATGAATATATCCGCTACTAGAAAAGTATCCGGTTCTTCAAGCAGCACCAAAAGGGTCAGCCGCTCAGGCATTAATGAGGTCACTTACTCCGCCGCTGCTCAAGAACAACACGTTGAAACGATTGACGCTTCCAACAAAGTATCAGTTAATGTAGATGCGCGCGGCCGCGACACACAGGAAGAATATCGTAAACCAAATCAATCCGCCGTACAAGATGACATCTCCTCCGGACGTTCTCTGGTTAAAGGTTCGGTTGAAACCCTTAACACTGCTGAGGTCCGCGACGATGACCATTCGCAAAACCGCAACCAAAAAATCAACGTCTACGGCAACAACCAAAATTTATATGATAAAGAAGAAAACGCCGCACTTGATAAATTTTATAATGAAAACTACGTCAAACATCTTTACGAAAACAACACTCCTCCGGATGAAATTGACGAGTTAGTATAATCTTCTTTTGCAACAAAACGTAACATTTTCCTCAAAGCTGCCTCTTCTGCATTTCAGGCAGCTTTTTTTGGGTCAAGCAATTATGTTTCCGCTTAGGCATTTGTTACCAAATATTTCAATTTGAAAGCCCGCAAAACCGCCATTTGTAGCAAGCTTAACTTTTTCATAACCTTTCCGTAACAAAACAAAATTTCATTTGTTTTGCCAAACAGCTCCTCCTCTTTTAGGCTGAAATTATCTTAACCGAACAAGGAGCAATAAATATTATGAAAAACGGTAAAAACTTTATTTTAGGCGAATACGTAATTTTGAAGAAACCTGAAAAACTCACCACCGGCGACAACGTCCGCATTTCCGATTTCTGCCGCATATCATCAGAATGCCATATCGGCGATGAATGTGAGATTGCTACCGGAACTTATATCTCTGGCGGCAGTGACAAATACAAATTCACCATGGGGAGCTATTCCAGCCTTGCCGCCGGCGTCAGAATTTGGCTCTCCAGCAATGACTACGTCAACGAACTCATCACCCACTCCGTCCCCGAGGTCAAAGAGATTGAAGGCGATGTTACTATGGAAAAATACACCGGCATCGGCACCAACTCAGTAGTTATGCCCGGCAACCACATTCCCGAAGGTGTCAGCATCGGAGCCTTAAGCTTTGTACCGTCAGGTTATAAGTTTGAACCATGGACCGTCTATGCCGGACGCCCTATTCGCCCCATCAAAAAACGCAATAAAGAAAATGTTTTAAACACTTTGCGCAAACTCGGCCGCCTCTAAATCATATACAGACAGAAAGGAACATATCTCATGTGTGGAATTATCGGATACATCGGCAATACCTCCCCTATTGACATTTTGCTTAACGGGCTCAAACACCTTGAATACCGCGGCTACGATTCCGCCGGTATTGCTCTTGGAAACCTTAACCGCTTGATGGTTATCAAAGCCGCCGGCAAACTCGCCAATCTTCAACAAGAAATCTCGCAAAGCTCGCTGCTGTCTTCTCCCAATCGCGGCATCGGACACATTCGCTGGGCAACTCACGGCAAAGGCAACGCTGTCAATGCCCATCCTCATACTTCGCTCAATGGCAATTTAGCCATTGTCCATAACGGTATTATTGAAAATTACAAAGACTTAAAAGCCGAGCTTATCAATCAAGGTTATGTTTTTCAGTCTGAAACCGATACCGAGGTTATTGCCCATTTGATTGGTTTTTATCTGCAACAAGGCTCCAATCTTCATCAAGCCACGCGGCAAGCCTGCTCTCGCCTGCACGGGGCCTATGCCTTAGGCGTCATCAGTCAAGCCGAGCCCCACAAGCTAATCGCCGTCCGCCACCATGCTCCGCTCATTTTGGGGCAAAGCCGCTCCGGCAATTATATTGCCAGCGACATTCCGGCCTTAATCGGCCAAGCCGACAGCACCCTCAGCCTTGAAGATGACGAGCTCGCCGAATTAAGCGAAAATAATATTAGCGTCTTTGCCGCCGACGACACCATTTGCCACAAAACTTTTAAACCTCTGACCATGAGCGCCGACAGTATTGATAAACTCGGCTACCGCCATTATATGCTCAAAGAGATTCACGAGCAAGGCAACATCACGCGGCAGCTTTTGCACAAGCGCCTACCCTCTGCCGAGGCTGAGGTCAATTTGCCCGATATCAATATTTCCTCCTCCCGCTTGCAGGCAATCCGCCAAATTGAAATTATTGCTTGTGGCACCTCGCTCCACGCGGCCGAAGTCGGCAAATATTTGATTGAAGAACTCACCGGTATTTCAACCCAAGTTATGGCCGCCAGCGAATATCTGTGCCGCCGCAGTTTAAGCTCCGAGCATACGCTATGTATTGGGGTTTCCCAATCCGGCGAAACCGCCGATACCATATCCGCTATCCGCAAAGCCAAAGAACATAATGCCCATATCTTAATTTTAACCAATCGACCCGATTCCAGCATTACCCGCTATGCGGACAGCCTTCTTCCGCTGGAAGCCGGTATAGAGGTCAGCGTTGCCGCCACCAAATCCTATACGGCACAATTGGTTGCATTTTACTTATTGTCGCTTTATCTGGCCGAGCACTTACATAGCGTTGATGCCGCACAGCTCAGCGCACTCAAACAAGAGCTGTTGCAAATACCGACCCAGATTGAAACAATTTTACAAAATGACCAAGAAATAAAGGCTTGCGCCCAACAGTTCAACCACAGCCGCAACTTTATTTATATGTCGCGAGGAATTAACGTCGCCACTGCGCAAGAAGGCGCCCTCAAGCTCAAAGAAATCAGCTACATCAACGCCGGAGCTTACCCCGCCGGAGAGCTCAAACACGGACCGATAGCCCTGCTTGATGAAACTCTGCCGGTGGTATCCATCCTCATTCCCGGAGGCTCCGGTTATGCCAAGCTGCTTTCAAATAACGAGGAAGCCAAGGCGCGCAAAGCACCGCTGATAGCCATAACTTCCTCCCAAGATAAAGAGCTAAACAAACTCTTCAACCACGTCATCACCGTTCCCCAAGTCAGCGAGCTTTTATCACCTCTGACCACCAACATCCCGTTGCAGTTGCTGGCCTACTATATTGCAGATTCGCTGGGACGCGACGTCGACCAGCCCCGCAATCTGGCCAAATCCGTAACTGTTGAGTAAAGCTTTACTTTCAAAACCCTGTAGCTAAGTCGTTACAGGGTATTTTCTTTTTTATAATTTTATTTTATAACCAAAATATGATGAAGAAAATATACATACTTTTAATTTGGCTATGTATCAGCGGCTGTAACAGTATAAGTATCCCGCCCCAATATACCTATCAAGAAATCAAAACCTCTGATTTTGATATTGCCGTCTGGAAAAAAATAACCTCCCCTCACAGCCCATATAAGATTTATATTGAAGGTGACGGATACGCCTTCAATTCTCGCGGCCTCCCCACTCAAGACCCCACACCCAAAGGCACTTTAGTAAGAGAATTAGCATTTAGCGATAATAGTCCCAATGTAATTTACCTTGCCCGCCCCTGCCAATACATCACCAACTCATCATGCCGTCAAAAATACTGGACTACCGCTCGTTTTGCTCCTGAGGTGGTTAATGCGGAATATGAAGTCATTAAACGACTTGCCGGCAATCATCCCCTAATTCTAATTGGTTTTTCCGGCGGAGCGCAAATTGCCGGACTAATTGCCGCTACTAAGCCTGATTTACAAATCACTCAAATCATTACCATTGCTGGCAATCTAGATCACCAAGGCTGGACAACATATCATCACCTGCCGGCTTTAAGTGAATCTATGAACTTAGCCGATTATCAGCCCCAATTTACCTCTATTCCCCAAACTCACTATGTTGGCTCAAAAGATAAAGTAATCCCTCCTCATTTAGTAAAAGACTTCATTAATAACCAAGCCCCTGTAATCACTATTGAAGGCGCCACCCATAACTCTGGCTGGAACAATATTTATCCATCAATCCATCAAACCGGCACTAACTAAGCATCGCGCTTTCTTTGCCCCATCTATCAAACGCTAACTGATGGCTCCACGAGCATCGTGGTCGAGCCCTGAACGGAACATAAAAAAAAACTCTATCCCAACTAAATTGAGATAGAGTTCTAAATGGGGCGAACGATGCTGGAGTAGAAAAACAATCCGGTGGATTGTTTTTCGCCGACAGAGACGGAAATATTACCCGCATAAGCTAAGCGACAGCGCGGCGAAATCGGGTTAAATTTCCGGTGACCGAGCAAGAGGCTAAAGCCTCGACGCGAGAGCCGAACTCACTGAGTTCGAGCCTTATCGTTCGCAAAAACAAAAAGAGCGGTTAAGAAATAACCGCTCTTTTAACAACAACTGGGGCGAACGATGAGGCTCGAACTCACGACAACCGGTACCACAAACCGGGGCTCTACCAACTGAGCTACGTTCGCCAGCAAATCAACATCACTCTTTTACATACAAACAAATGTAAAGTCAAGCCCAAAAATACATAAAAATTATTTTTATTATTCACATTCATTAACACTTTATTTTCTTTTATGGTGCATAATGTTTATAAATAGACCAAGAATCATTAGGGGAACCCGCATAAATGAACACTTTTCATAAACGTGTAGCATTCAGGTTGTGTTGTGGCTTTTTAGCCTTTTTAATTTTAAGTATTGTCAACACACGCCACGCGAGGGCATCAATTTCCTCCATTATGATTGAAGCTGATACTGGTCGCGTTCTATCGGCTAACAATGCAGATGAACTTCGTTATCCTGCCTCTTTAACCAAAGTCATGACCCTTTATATTACCTTTGATGCTTTGGAAAAAGGCTTAATTAAGCTTGAAGATGAGCTTCCCGTTTCTCGCAAAGCCGCCAACCGTTCACCGTCACGTTTAGGCTTGCGCCCCGGCAGTAAGATTAGCGTCAAGACGGCTATTGAGGCTTTGATTATCCGTTCTGCCAATGATTGCGCCACCGTTTTGGCTGAAGGACTCGGTTATAGTGAAGAAAACTTCGCCAAAGCTATGACCCAAACCGCCAAAGCTCTTGGAATGAAAAATACCACTTTTAAGAACGCCTCCGGCCTGCCCAATCGCCAGCAAAAAACCACTGCGCGAGATATGGCCATTTTAGGAGCCGCAATGTACCACCATTTTCCGCAATATTATAAATGGTTTTCACTTCGCAAATTCACCTATCAGGGCAAAACTTATTATACCCACAACCACGTATTAAAACAGTTTGCCGGTGCCGACGGTATGAAAACCGGTTTTACCAATGCTGCCGGCTTTAACATCATCACCTCAGCCAACCGCAACGGACAAAGAGTTATTGCCGTAACTATGGGACACCGCACTCAAAAAGAACGTGATAAAAAAATTATGAGCATGATGGATAAAGGGCTGACTCGTCTGGCTCTTGAAACCAAACAAGAAGAAACCCAAATGTATGCCAATTTAGTTGAAGAACGCGCCAAACCCACAGACATCAGCGCCCAATTGGCAGCCAACCAAACTGTAACCTCTTCTGACAACAACACCACAGAAGAAGACGCTCACCCTGAAATTGAGCAAGGCAGTACTGACGCTGATCAAATAGTCTCTCTTGAAGAAGAAACCACATCCCCAAGTTGGAGTATTCAAGTCGGAGCTTTCTCCAACTATGCCAAAGCCCGCAACTACGCTCATAAGATTAAAGAAAAAGAACTCAAGAAATACACAGACTGCGACATCGCGGTTGAGGCCGTAGAAACCGCTTCGGCCATAGTTTACCGCTCTAAAATTACCGGTTTTGAAAAAAATGATGCACAAAAGGTATGCAAACATTTGAAAAGTTCATCCATATCTTGTATAGTCACAATCAGCGATTCTAATCAATCAATGACAGTGGCAAGCAGAGAATGAGTGAAAAGACCCAAAACAAAGCACATACAATTGTTGTTAGTAACGAAAAAGGCGGCACCGGCAAATCAACCATATCCATGCATTTAGCTGTTGCGTTGGAGCAAGAAGGCTTTAACGTTGCTGTGGTTGACCTAGACGGTCGTCAAGGTACGCTCAGTAAATATATTGACAATCGCAATAAGTTTTGCCGCCAAAAAAATATCAAATTAGCCACGCCGGCACTATATTCATATGCTCCGCAAGAAGACTATGCCCTTATTCCGGCCAGTCGCAACAACATCCACGAGCGTATCAAAGAGCTGCAAAAAGAATATGACGCACTGATTATAGACACCCCCGGCACCAAGAACTACCTTTTTGATGAGGCGCATCAACACGCTGATACGCTGATTACCCCCATGACGGATAGTCTTATCGACTTAAATGTTATGGCCGATATTGACTTTGACAGTTCCACCATAGGCAAGCCCGGACACTATGCGGCTTTCATCTGGGATATCAAAAAGCAAATGGCCGCAGCTAATCGTGGTTATTTGAACTGGATTGTGGTTGGCAACAAAACCTCTTCACACAATTCCAAAAACAAAAATGTAGTTTTTGAATATCTTGAGAGGCTGGGCAAACTTTTTGGTTTCAGATTTACCCCTGGGCTGAAAGACCGTTTGATTTACAAAGAGCTATTTTTGTTAGGTCTAACCGTCTTAGATATGCAACACCCACAATTGCAAATGAAGATGACAATGTCGCATATCGCCGCCAAAAGGGAGATTCGCAGCATTGCTGAATTCATCTGTCCGGATTCTGCCGCCCAATAATTTTTCTATAATGGAGCCCCAATGAAAGAGTTAAGCTTTTTGATGTTTATGATAGCGCTTTTGTTTGGCGTTATGGTTTTGGCACGTCACTTAACCAACCCCAACCATCCGGACCGAGCGGTATTTTTTGTCCCGTCAAGAATGCTGTTTAATTTATTATGGGGCAGTATTTTTTACATCGGCTACGGGATTTTGATGTACCCTGACCCATGGATAAAAATCAGCCTCTCCGTTCTCAACGGCATCCTGCTGGCTTACACGCTGCTCATCATAAAAATCCAAAAAGAACTCCTCAACCCCGGAAAAAAAATGCCGGCATTTCTGACAAAATTTCTGACCCGGAAAATTGCCGAACAAGAAAAACTTGATGAAAACGCCCCGGTCTACACAATCCGCAAGGCCTTGAAAATTCTGGGCTTAGCGGCCTACAACCCGGAGAATAAAGAACAAATCAATCAGCGTCTGGACATTCTGCGCCGGCAAGCCGCAGAAAACCTGCCCGCCCCCTACCTTAAAACCATCATCCGCCGCTGCGAACAAACCTTGCTGAACTAAAAAAAATCAACCTAGCCATAATTTATTCTGCTAAAAATCAAAGGCCCAGTGTTTTACCGAGCCTTTGGTTTATATTTTCCTTTTTTTTAACCTAATAAGAATCAAGCACCGGACGGACATAACAGCAATTGTCCTTTCCTCCCTCAGACCAAAAACCACTCAGGTCAGAGCTAGATATGTCTATAGCTAAAGCACCTCTGGCATAATTATCGTAATGCATTGTCCAATATTTATCTGATTTTAATTCTGTCCCTCCATATTTTGAAAGTAAATTATTAAGAATTGATTTAGCATAATAAATATCTTCTATTTGTTGTACCGTAGGTAAATTTCCTGTTTTCCAGCAAAAGAGATATCGTTGAGCTTTAGCCAAAGCAGTCATCCAGTCTGTTTTACCCATTTCACTTGTTGCAATATAGAAATCCATTCCTGGTGCTTTAACCCCAACGACTTCGCCGTCGCAGTAATATAAATCTCCAGCAGGGCCATCTGTAATTTTTTGCTGGCAACTTCCGTTTTTCCACGCATAGTCTGATGAACAAGTACAAGAAGCATATTTTCCATCACAGGCTGAACCGGAACCGCCAGCATAGCCGGTACCAGTACAGGTATATTTATAGGAAGAAGAACAGGTTTCTTTAATACAAGCAGAGCCATTCCACTTATAACCGCTGGCACACGTGCATTGAGTATATTTGCCACCGCAGGCAGAGCCTGCGCCACCGGCGTAGCCGGTACCTGTACAAGAATATTTGTAACTGCTGGAGCACTCCGCGATACATGAGCCGCCACTCCACTCATACCCGCTTTTGCAGTTGCACTTGTCATACTTTCCGCCGCAACCGGAGGATGGCTTGGTCTGGTTGGAGCCTGTGCAGGTATACTTAAACGAGGATGAACATTTGACACAGCCCGAGCTGGCGCTCCAGGTATAGCCGCTGGCACAGTTGCAAGTCTGATATTTGTTCCCGCAGCTTGTCCCCGTTCCGCCGGCGTAACCTGTTCCCGTGCAGGTGTACTTGAAGTTGGTTTTGCACACGCAGCTTTGCGTCTGGGCATTGAACTCGTAATTCGTCGGGCAGGTGCATTTTTCATAATACTTTCCGCTGTCATCGGAGCAGACAGACCCGCTGCCTGTCGCGCTGCCGCAGCTGACATAAGCCCCGGTGTTGCTCGAGTTCGTGTTGCATTTGGTCTTATATTTGGCGCCGGTACAACTCTGACAGGTCTCGGTTACCACATGTCCGGCCGGGATTGTTCCGTCACTATAAGGATAAGCCGAGCACAAGGAGCAGCATTCTTTATATTTTCCGTCACAGCTGGCGCCTTTTCCGGCCTCATCTGCGCCCGAGCAGGTTTGGTTATATTCCGGTTTACAGACACAACCGGCATGATAAGAGGAATCATAGAGGCACGGGGTTCCCGGCGTTGCAGTTTCGCCGCAATCCTCGTTGGTGTAGCCTTCTTTTTTGCATTTTTCCTCATTGTCGACTTCCCAATTATCTCCATCTTCATCCCCGCCGGATGAGCTTCCGCCCGGGGTGCCGCCGGAACTCCCGTCCGGGGTATTCGCGCCGGTGTAAAACTCATTCTCCCGGCAATGCCCCGCGTCCGTGATAAAACAGACCGACGCGGTCAGCGGAAGGTCTGCGCTATCTTGTTCCGGTAATAATAAGCGCGATGCTTCAAGTCCTTTGTGTTGAGAGATTTTTCTACTCATCCTTCTAGCTGCGCTGACGCTTGCGTCGGTCACTCGGTTGTAACGCCTGCTTTGGTCGCTATCGCTTCTTTGCAGGCTAACAAGCCTTCGCCTGTCGGCGAAAAACAATCCACCGGATTGTTTTTCTACTCCAGCCTTCCCTATCAAGGGAAGGAACGCTGTGGCTTGTTTCCGGTATTCCCTCTCTTGATAGAGAGGGTTAGGGTGAGTAGATTGGATTGCCGCGTCGGACAATGTCCTCCTCGCAAAGACAATGGAAGAGTTTTCTTTCACACCCTCCCCAACCCTCCCTAATTCTTCAGGGAGGGCGTATAATGCTTCCTCATTTATATAATTTCCATAAGATACATTTGAAATCAGAGACAGAGAAGTCCCTAAAAGTAAAAATTTAATTTTCATAACTAAGCTCCATTGTTTTAAGTAAAAAAACAACGCCACCATAAGCTATGAAAACCAAGGTGGCGCGGAGCTGAAAAACCGTAAACACAACGGTCAGGCTTATTCGTCTACCTGCTGAACTTAACCAGCTAACAGAAGCATGACATTAATGTAAACATCAATATTAGAGGCTGTCTGCAAGTGCTTATCTCACCCACTCCGCCCATGCGGATATTTTGTGTTTAGGTGTTTTTCAGACACCACAGCCGGTTTTCCCAACTGCATAATCAGAATACCACAATGGAACAAAGTTCGCAAGCACTTTCTGATGTAATCACGAATTTGGGATTTTCAGCCTGACAAAAAGGCTCAGGATTCCTCCTGAGCCTTATTCCCCCTCCCTGAACTCACCACAACCTTTGTCATTGCGAGGCGAATTTATTCGCCGCGGCAATCCATTCTTATTTTTATGGATCGCCACACCGGATTACATCCGGTTCGCGATGACAACCTTTTGTTCCTCCCTGCCCCTCCGCCAACTCTATCTGCACGCAGTGCACCTCAAGCCCCTATCAACCAACCACTAACTGACGGGGTGAAGCTGCCTCAGCTTCCGCCGCCTCGGTGGTTGTGGACAATTTGATAAAAGAAAACATCCGGACTTGCATTTTTCACCATGCTTTGCTAGAGTAAAAGAAAAAACAGGAAAGGAAGGGCGACGATGATAAAAACGGTTAAAACAACAGCCTACACAGATCAAAAAATGGGCACCGGCGGCCTGCGTAAAAAGACTAAAGTTATGATGCAGCCCAACTATTTTGAAAACTTTATCCAAAGCGTTTTCAATACCATTGGGGATTTGAAAGGTAAAGTCTTCGTTGTCGGCGGTGACGGCCGATTCTTTAATGCCGAAGCCATCCAACGCTTTATCAAAATGGCCGCAGCCAACGGCGTCAAAAAGCTCATCATCGGGCAAAACGGCTTTATGTCTACTCCGGCGGGCTCTAATGTTATGCTCAAAAACCATACTGACGGCGGCTTTATCTTCTCAGCCTCGCACAACCCCGGCGGAGAAAACGGTGACTTTGGCATCAAATACGCCAACCATACCGGCGGCCAAGTTCCGACCTCAGTAAGTGATAAAATTTATGCCAACAGCAAAACCATTACCGAATACAAAATTATGGATTGCCCTGATATTGACTTGTCCAAACTCGGCACTCAGCACCTCGGCGATATGGGAATTGAAGTTATTGACCCCGTCAAAGACTATGTTGAAATGATGGAGTCTATTTTTGACTTTGAGGCTCTAAAAAAACTTTTCAAATCCGGCTTTACCATGCGGTTTGATGCGATGAACGCAGTTACCGGCCCCTACGCCATCCGCATTTTTGAAGACATCTTGGGCGCAGCCAAAGGCTCGGTTATCAGGGCTGTTCCGCTGCCTGACTTTGGCGGGCTCCACCCTGACCCCAACCTGACCTACGCGAAAGATTTGGTCGACTTTATGTTCTCAGACAAAGCAACCGACTTTGCCGGCGCCAATGACGGCGATGGCGACCGCAATATGATTCTCGGCAAACACTTTTTTGTTACCCCGAGTGACAGCCTGGCCATTTTGACTGACAACTATCACCTCATTCCGGCCTACAAAAACGGCATTTACGGGGTGGCTAAATCAGCCGCGACATCAACTGCCGTATGCCGTGTTGCTGCCCAAAACAACTTGCCTTATTATGTTGTTCCCACGGGGTGGAAATACTTTGTCAACCTTATGGATTCCAAGCGCATCACCCTCTGCGGTGAAGAAAGCTTCGGCTCTGGCTCATCTCACATCCGTGAAAAAGACGGCATCTGGGCAATTCTGTTCTGGCTGAGCATTATTGCCGCCACCGGCAAAACGGTTGAACAAATCACCCGCGAAAACTGGAAGAAATACGGCCGCAGCTACTATATGCGCTTTGACTTTGAAGGGCTTGATACCGCTGTTGCCGACAAACTTATGGCTGACCTTGAGGCTCGCTTGCCCTCGCTGACCGGCAAAAAGTTTGGCAGCTATGAAGTCAAACAAGCCGCTCCGTTTGTTTATAATGATCCGGTTGACCACTCAACCACCAAAAACGGTTTAGTCATCGACTTTACTAACGACGCCAAAATCACCTACCGCTTATCCGGCACGGGCTCAACCGGCGCCACACTGCGTGTTTATCTGGAGCGTCTGGAATATCATAACCTCGACCAAGATACTTTCACCATGCTGCAAGACTTGCTGAAGATTGCCATGCAGGTAGCCGAAATCACCGAAAGGACTGGCAAGACCAAAGCCGATGTCAATACTTAAAACACTTACATCCGGAATTATACTTTGTGCGGCACTTGTTTTCACAACAAGTGCCTCCGCCGGATTATACGGTTTTTCAGACATCAACCCCTACACTCGCGAAGAGCAGATTCTTGAAGTTGTTTCGCCTCCATACGATATTCCCAACTATCGAGCTTTAATGCGCAACAACTTATACAGCCTTATCAAATATGCAAAATCGCAAAAACCTGATTTTCAGGCCCTCCTGCATGAATGCGATGACATATTGTATAAAAGCCTGTGGGAATACCACCTTGAGGGCTACGAACAAGCCCGCAAACTCGGCCTCAAAGCCGACGACCCCAGCTTTTTGGTTCGCAACGCCAAAGACATCCCTGAGCAATACTTGCAAGACAACAACATCAGCCAAGATTTTTATAAATTGGTTGACGGTGTAGCATACAACAACCTCTACTGCACCCCCATCAAAATCACTTCTCAGTTAAAAGATTCGCCAATAAAAGTTATCTCTATCAGTGCTTGCCCCAACCTCAAGATGTATGAACAAGCCGCAGAACTCTCTGCCTCCGAACAAACATTATTTTATGGCTTTATAAAACCATCACAGGCTTTCAAATATATTGCTCACCAACCCATAATTAATGAAAACGCCAACAACATTTTCAAACTTTCAGAAGCTAAAAATATATCCTTTTTGATTGACGACAGCCGCTATAAATCTAAGGCTGAAATGCTGCAAGATATCGCCGCCTCCAACTATGATGTTGTAGTCATCAACCCACTGTTTCATACTCAAACCCCTTTTAGCGACAAAGAAGTTTCTTCCATGCGTTACAAGCGCAACGGTGCCCGCCGCCTGATTATTGCCATGCAAAACGTATCAGAGGCCTTCAAGCTCCACTACTATTGGCAAAAAGATTGGAACAAAACCCGTCCTGACTGGATGATTCGTAAATCATTCAGTAGTCAAGACGCCTTTATCACCCGTTATTGGACTGCCGAGTGGCAAAAAATTATCTCTGATTATACCAAGAGCATTGTTGACAGCGGCTACGACGGTATCTTTTTCACCGGTATTGAGAACCACCGCTACTTTGAGCATCAAACCCCGTTAGAATAGGATAACCACATGACCGAAATTGAAGTTTTAGATATATCTCGCGATGCAATTTTCACTCTTCTGAAAGTTGTTACCCCGGTTTTGTTAGTCGCCTTATTCGTCGGTTTAATCATCGGTATTTTTCAAGCTCTTACTCAAATCCAAGAAATGACCTTGGCTTTTGTGCCTAAGATTCTGTGCGTTTTCTTAGCCATTATCTTGCTGTTTCCGTTTATGTTGGGCCAAATGCGTATCTTATCTGAAACCTTATTTGATAAAATCGTGAGCGGTGGCTAACCTCCATGCAAGAACTTTTGAGCCTTGAAATATATAAATATATGCTGATATTTATGCGGCTGGGCTCAGCCATAATGCTGATGCCTGGCTTCATGAGCAGCTATATCAATATGCGGCTGCGCTTGTCTTTTGCCTTAGCGTTGTGCTTGGTTTTGCTGCCTTTTTTGAGTGATTCTATCCCCTCCCCCACGCCGGATTTTTTAACCACACTCCAAACCTGCGGTTTTGAAATCATCTATGGCATTTTTATGGGATTAGTCATGCAGTTTCTGTTTATGGCGCTTAATTTGGCCGGTAACTTTGCCGGCACGGCCATAGGCTTTTCCAGCGCCCAAATGTTTGACCCCAGCAGCCAAGCTCAGTCGGTTGTTTTAGAGAGCTTTTTCAGTATCATCGCCCTTACGGTTATTTTCATTACCGACCTTCATCACACGATGCTCTCTGCCGTAATTGAAAGTTATGCGCTTTTTCCGGTTGGAGAGCCATTGCCTCTCGGCGATTTTGCTAACTTTTTAAGTACCACGCTCAATAAAAGTTTTATAATTGGTTTCCAGCTGGCCTCACCCTTTATTGCCTTCACGATTATTTTTTATGTCGGCATGGGCTTAATCTCCCGCTTAATGCCACAACTCAACATTTTCTTTTTATCCCTTCCATTGCAGATATACCTTGGCCTTGGGCTATTATTCGTGACCATACCGGCCATTATTTTCTGGTTCATAAATTATTATGAAGCCAATCTGCACAAGTTTTCAAGCTAAGGAGGCCCCATGGTAGCTGAAGACGAAGACGAAGCCTCCAAAACCGAAGAACCGTCGGAACGAAAAATAAGCAAAGCCCGTGAAGAAGGTGATATCGCCATCTCGCAAGATGCCAAAAGCTTTATTATGCTTTTGGGTATGCTGTTTGTTGTCTGGCTTATCATTCCCAAAATGGGTCAATGGTTTTACCGCTACTTTGGCTTTTTCATTGAGCGTCCGGAAACCATCCCGACCGATTCCAAACACTTGCAGCTTTTATTGGCCAATTGCGTACTTGACTTTTTCAAGATATTAGGCATTCCCCTAGCCATTTTTATGGTTCTTGGTGTAGCCGCTAGTCTTATGCAAACCGGCTTTATCTATGCCCCGCAAAAGCTCCTCCCCAACTGGAACAAGCTTAATATTTTTGCCGCCCTGCCCAAATTTATCAATATGCAAAAGATTGTCGAAAGCTTAAAAGGCATTATCAAAATCACCGTTATTGCCTGGATTGCCATTGCCGTACTCAAACCATATCTTGGTCGTAGCGAGCTTATGCCCGAAATGGAACCAATTGAAATTTTGCGTCTTACCCACCATATCGTAGTTCTTTTGATTTTTACGATTCTACTAGCCGTCCTAGTCATAGCCATTGCAGACTTTGTTTACCAAAGATATGCACATTTAAAAAAGCTGCGTATGACTAAACAAGAAGTCAAAGACGAATACAAACAAATGGAAGGTGACCCCTTAGTAAAATCTAAGATTCGCCAAATTCGTAACGAGCGTGCTCGCCACCGTATGATGGACAGTGTACCCAAAGCCAGCGTCGTAATTGTCAACCCGACGCACTATGCTGTTGCATTAAAATATGATATGGCTACAATGGACGCACCGATAGTCGTTGCTAAAGGTGTTGACGCCGTAGCTTTAAGGATTCGCGCCGTCGCCGAAGAAAACGACGTCCCTGTGGTTGAAAATCCGCCATTAGCAAGAGCTCTATTTGCATCGGTAGATTTAGACCAATCCATTCCGGAAGAACATTTCAAAGCCGTAGCCGAGGTAATAGGATATGTTATGCAGCTTAAAAACGAAACGCCCCGATAAACAGTTAGAAAAACGCCTTCTGTTTTTGGCCTACTCCTTAGTTGCGCTAACCGTTACGGTTATTATGTTTCTAGTTTATCCGCAATACTTTATTTACCTAATATTGCTAATGGTATTTATGAGCTCTTTCTGCCTCATTTCCACCATCAAGACCTTAAGTGCCGGCGAAGAAGCCATCAGCTACGGCGGCTTTGCCAACGAGTTGATAAAAAGCAGCTCCTTTGGACAACGCATTGACAATTCATCTTTTGAAGCCGTTCTTGAAAACGATATCGCTCGCGACCTGTTTGGTGACACCTCTGTACTTGATTTTTTGCGCAACCGCATCTCAGACAATCGCCAAAACAAACCGGCTTTAGGCCGTCTTGAAACCGCACTCAACAACCTCAGCCGCGAACAAGTTACTCTTGCCCTAGACCTCAGTCATAACACCCACAAAATTTTCAGCAATGAAACTTGGTTTGAAATCACTCTCAAACCCATATACCTCAAAAAGACCGATATTTTCGAAGGCGCCTACTCCATCAAAAGAATCAAAAAAGATACCTACTTTTATTGGACCATCAAAGATATTACTGCACAAAAAAATATGGATCAAATTTTCCAAGAAGAGCGCCGCGGTCTGCATGACTTTTTGGATTATCTGCCCGCCCCGCTTTATGTCTGCGATAAGGAATATACAATTGAATACGCCAACCACGCATTATCGCGCCTTTTAGGGCAATCCCGCGAAGAGTTGCATGGACGCAACCTCAAAGACTTTTTAGCCGGCAACTCTCCTCTTCCTGCAGCACACACCTCATCTTGGAAAGGACGCCTTTATTTTAGCAACGACAAACAAGAAGTTACCGAATGCTTTGCCGCCCAAGAAAACTTCCGCGACAATTCTGAAATCAAAACTCGCGGTGTTTTATTCTGTGATATTCCGCAAGACAATGACCTTAGCCAGCAAATTGAAACCTTATCCGACCGCTTAAGCTGGATGTTTGACTTTGCCCCAATAGGTATCATTCTCTGCAACACACAACACCAAATTATTAGCGCCAACCAAGCCGCCTCATCTTTTTTGGGACAAGAAATCAAACGCCTCTCAGAACTCAAACTTACCGATTTTCTAAAAGCGGAAGATATTCCCTCTCTTAATAATGCCACCGCTTCAATATTGAATCATAGTTCATTATCCACCACGCTTGATACACATCTCAATACGGCAGGAGAAGAGCGCGTTGCCATGCTTTATTTGAGCCCGATGCAAAAGCTCCATGCTGCCGAAGGCGCCTCCATCCCCGGCTACGTTGTTTATATGATAGATGCCACCACTCGCAAAAATCTCGAGGTTCAGTTTGCCCAAGCCCAAAAGATGCAAGCCTTAGGACAAATGGCCGGAGGTGTAGCCCACGACTTCAACAACCTTTTAACTGCGATGATAGGTTTCTGCGATTTGTTACAACAACGCCACGGTGTTGGCGATCCCTCCTTTGCCGATATCATCCAAATCAAACAAAACGCCAACCGCGCCGCAGCATTGGTTCGACAGTTATTAGCATTTTCACGCAAGCAACCCCTAAAACCCAAACTCATTGATGTTACCGACAACTTTGCCGAGCTCAGTCAACTTATGCGCCGTATTTTAGGAGAACAAATCACCCTCAAATTCCACCACGGCAGTGACTTAGGTTTCATCAGGGTTGACCCTGTACAATTTTCACAAGTTATCATGAACCTTGCCGTCAATGCCAAAGATGCAATGAACAATCACGGCACCTTGAGCATCACCACCCGAGTTGAGACCTTGGTTGAGCCTTATCAATTCGGCGCTGACACCATCAAACCCGGAGACTTTGTGGTAATTGAGGTTAAAGATACCGGCTGTGGTATTCCCATCGAAAATCTGACGCGTATTTTTGAGCCGTTCTTCTCCACCAAACAAAATGTTGTCGGTTCTGGCACTGGCTTAGGTCTGGCCACGGTCTACGGCATTGTCCGCCAAACCGAAGGCTTCATCAAAGTTGACAGCATTCTGGGTAAAGGCACAACCTTCTCCATTTACTTGCCCCGCTTTGAAAAAGAAGAGCTCCCCTCTTCAACTGATATCCAAACCGCCAAAGATGTCATTACCTCTAGTGATGGCACCCCGGTCTTGACCGTCCAAGAGCATAACGCCGCTCCCCATAATTCATCGCAAAAACTCATCTTCGGCTTAAACGTATCCTCCATTGACCGTAGCCACGAATACCAGTCATCACCTGTCGAAGACATTCGCATTTTGTTTGTTGAAGATGAGGATTCGGTAAGAGCATTTGCGATTCGAGCCCTAAAGAAAAAAGGCTATGAAGTTATTGGCTGTAACTCAGCCGAAAACGCACTTGAATATCTTGAACAAGATTCTAAATTTGACTTAATGATTACCGATATGGTTATGCCGGGTAAGAGTGGAGCTGAACTTGCCGCCATTGTCAAAGAAAAAATCCCTGGTATCAAGATCTTATTAGCCTCTGGTTATTCCGAAGAAATCGCCCGCCGCGAGCTTGCCGGTTCTGATGACTTTGCGTTTATAGCCAAACCATTCAGTCTTGGAGACTTGACTAAAAAAGTTTTTGATGTCTTAAATAATACTCAAGCTTAATCTAAACCAACAGGAGTCTTTATGAATAAATCAGGCAACACTCAACTGCCGTTTGCATTTTACCACCGCCCTGATTTTGGACGCGATGATTTTATGACGGCTGCCTGCAATTTTGAAGCCTTCCGCCTAATTGACTCTTGGCCTATTTGGACCTATTTTGCCGCCTGTATTTATGGCCCAGAGGGCTGTGGCAAATCACATCTTGCCAATATTTTTTCTGATAAAGTATCCTTGCTTGAACACTACCCTTATAAGATTCCGCAAATCAAGGCCTCTGACCTCACCTTAGATATGCCGCGCCAATTGCTTGATACCCACCAATGCCTGATTGTTGAAGACCTCAACAGCCATATCAACCAAGAAGCCATGTTTAACCTCTACAATATGTACCGCGACGAAGGTGGTTGCATTTTATTTACCTCAACCGAAGCTCCGGCTCGCATAAACTTCAGCCTGCCTGATTTGCGCTCTCGGATGAACATCGTCCCCAGTGTTGAGATCAAAGAACCAGACGACGGCTTACTTTCAGCCCTCTTGGTTAAATTGTTTATGGATAGACAAATCACCATCACCCCTGAATTAATCAATTACATTTTAGCCAATATGCAACGCTCCTTTGCTTACGCACGCAAACTTGTAGCGGAAATTGATAATGTCTCTTTGGCTCGCAAACGCGCCATCTCCATTCCCATAATTAAAGAGGCCATCAGTAACCTCGAAAACGACACCCAAGGAGAGCTTTTTGCCCCTCTTCAAGGAGAACTCTTTTCCTAATCTGAATTAAGGATACCTTTTTTATGACTTTACATCGTCCTAACCTCACTCTTAAATCATGGCAGTTTATTTTACTCTATGCCCTCTTTACACTTATTACTTACAACTGGAACTTTTACCTTAAATTAAATGACATCAACTCCTCACTACTGTTTAGCTTGGGAGGAATGTTTATTGCCTTTACGATTTTAACATTAGCCTTCAGCGTACTGTTTTGTACTACCAAAATTACTAAAACCATCGCTATCATTCTAACTATCTGCAACTCTATCGCCCTTTATTTTATGAACAGTTATAATATCTTGATTGATAAAATTATGCTGCTCAATGTTATCCGTACGGATATTTACGAAGCCGGAGACGTCCTCCAACTCTCTATTCTGTGGTACCTTTTATTGGGTGGAATTTTACCGAGTTTGCTTATTCTCCACACCCATATCAGCTTTGGCAATTTTGCCTCTGAGTTAAAAACCCGCCTCAAACTCAATCTCATCTCCATATTTATTAGTGCCGCAATTATTGTTCCTACACTGCCCAGCAGCAGCCAAATTATCGAGGAGCACAAAGAGCTCCGCTATGCCCTTATCCCCAGCAACTATCTTGGCGCCGGAATTGGAATAGCCAAAATATTTGATGAACTCACTCGCCCTTATACCCCCATTGCTACCGACGCTAAAGTTAACCACTATTGGCATAATGATAAAAAGAACCTCTTTGTTTTCATAGTCGGAGAAACCGCTCGTGCCGCCAACTTTTCTTTAGGAGGCTACCATCGTCCGACCAATGCCGCACTAACCCCTTACCTTGACCAACTAGTGTACTATAAAGATTTTTATGCCTGCGGCACCTCAACCGCTGTTGCCGTCCCCTGTATGTTTTCCAAATACTCTCAAAAAGACTTCAAAGAAGGCTCCGAACTTAACACCGGTAACCTACTTGATGTCTTTGCCTCCGTTGGCTACCACGGTCTATGGATAGACAACAACACCAGCTGCCAAGACAACTGCAACCGCATTGAGCTACAATCCCCCTGCAACTCTAAATCTTGCTTAGATGACATTATGCTTGATGGCCTTGAAAACAAACTCCGCTCAATTAATCAAAACACCTTTTTAGTTTTGCACCAAAAAGGCAGCCACGGCCCTGATTACTACAATCGCTACCCTCAAGATTGGAATGCTCCTTACACTCCGGAATGCTTTGACCGCGGTTTAATGAGCTGCACAGTTGAGGCCATTACCAATGCTTATGATAACAGCATCACCTATACCAGTATCTTTTTGCAAAAGACTATAGATATCCTGCAAAAACTAAGCGATGAGTATAATGTTGTACTGGTTTATGCTTCCGACCATGGAGAGTCGCTTGGCGAAAACGGACGCTATCTCCATGCTGCACCATACGATTCTGCTCCCCAAGAACAACTGCATATCCCAGCCTTTATCTGGATGCCTCAATCCAGCGCCCAAACTTTTGGAATTAATATATCTTGCCTCAAACAGCGTTCATCTTTGCGCCACTCGCATGACAATATCTTCCACAGTTTTCTGGGATTAGGCGGAATCAAAACTTCTGATTATAAACAAGACCTAGATGTTTTTGCTCCTTGCCGACACCAAAAAAATAACTAATTCTTTTAAAAATATTAACTTTTTTAACTTAGGTTAAGCTACGGTACATCCTCCCAAAAAAGAATTGCATAAAGAGAGAATGCTCTTGACATTTGTACCAACTCATTATACATACACTCTCGAATGTATATATAAAGGACAAGAAGAACTACAATGGCCAGACGCACCAAAGAAGAAGCTGAAGAGACCAAAAAAGCCATCTGCTTAGCTGCTTTGGATATCTTCTGTGAGAAAGGTTATTCTCGCACCACCTTTGATGAAATCGCCAAACGAATAAACCTTACCAAAGGGGCCATCTATTGGCATTTTCGCAACAAGGCTGATATCTTAACCGAAATCATACGTAAAGGATTCACAATTTCTCAATCCCTATTAAGCGTAAACATTTCGCAAGTTAACAGCATCTACGATTTCAAAGAACATATATTAAGTGAAGTCAAACTTATCCAAGAGAACAAAATTTACAAAAAATTCCTCTTTTTTGTAATTTTTCAAATGGAATGGTCGGAGGCGATTCTCAATAAAGTTGGCAGCGAAATCAAAGACATCATTCAAGCCAATGAAGAAATACTCAAAACGGCACTCCGCAAATCACAAGAAAGTGGAGAAATCTCCTCTTCTGTTAATATTGAAGAACTATCTTGGCTATTGGCCTGCATGCATCAGGGAATGATAAAAAACATCATTTCCAACAACTATCAAGGAGATGCATCACACTTAGTTTCTACAGGTTTTGATTTAATAATCAAAGGTTCGCAAATGAAAGGTTAAATAACAATGAAATTAGGAACAGTAAGTAATCGCAAAATATTAAAACAAACCACTTTGCTATTGCTGTGCGGCGTAGCTGGTTGGTACTTAAAAGGCAAGCTCACCCCTTCGGTTCCCATGGGCGCCGGCAGCGGAGGCGAAACTTATGTTTTAACTCAAGGGCTTGAAGTAGCCGATATCAGCAGCAAACACAGCTACATCGGCCACGTTGAAGCCATCAAGAGCGTCAACTTGATTCCGCAAGTTTCAGGTTATGTAGAAAAAGTTCTGTTCCAAGAAGGTAGCTATGTACAAGAAGGCGACATCCTCTTTATTATTGAACAAAAACGCTACCTCGCTAATGTCGAATTACGCAAAGCAGAGCTTGAAAGCGCCAAAGCCAACCTCGTTCGCGCAGAAAGAGACTTCAAACGTCAAGCCCAATTGTCTAAACAAAACTACGCCTCCAAAGCTACCTTTGATACCGCCGAAAGCACTTATCTGCAAGCCAAAGCCGCCGTATCACAGGCTGAAGCCAACCTCGATTTAGCTGAAATCGACCTCGGTTATACCGAAATCAAAGCTCCAATTTCAGGCTTCATCGGCAAAGCTCTGGTAACTGAAGGCAACTACGTCAGCTCTTCAGCACAAAACTTGGCCCGTATCGTCCAAACCAACCCGATTCGTGTAGCTTTTTCAGTTTCTGATAAGGAGTACTTAAACTCTAAACTCTTTAGTCAACAAAACGGCGAGAATGCTATTCGTAGTGAAATTGTTTTGCCTAATGGTAAGGTTATAGAAAATCACTTCCAATCACGCTTTACCGATAACGAAATCAACTCCGATACAGCTACCATCGCCATCTATGCCGAGTATAAAAATGATGAAAATCTGCTTATCCCCGGCAACTATGTAGACATCAAAATCGGCCCCAAAGAGTCGCAAGAAGCCTTGCTGGTTCCGCAGTCAGCCATTGCACAGGATGAGCACGGCAACTACGTAATGGTAGTCAAAGACAACATCGCCGAACAACGTCGTGTTACTTTAGGAGATACAATCGGCACCAAACAAGTTGTCAAATCAGGTTTGACCGCCGATGACAAAGTAATCATCCAAGGCTTGCAAAAAGTCACTAACGGTACTCGTGTTAAAGCCGAACTCATCAAAAACGACAACGAAATCAATGACAACAAAATCTCCAACACCACAAAGGTTGAAGACAGTCACCCGGTAGCACAAGCTTTGCAAGCTCCGCAAGTTGATATCAACTCACCAATACTCAACCAAGCAGAAACCGCATCTCAACCATCCACAACAACATCAGATGACGAGACATTTTCTGTTGTTATTGAGGAGGAAGAATAGTCCATGTTTTCTCGTATTTTTATTGAACGCCCGCGCTTTGCGATGGTTATCTCCATCGTTTTGACCTTGGCGGGCATCATCTCTATTTTTTCACTTCCGATATCCCTATATCCGGAAATTACCCCTCCTATGGTTACCGTATCAGCCAACTACCCAGGCGCCAGTGCTGAGGTTTTGGCCAAGACCGTTGGTATCCCGATTGAGCAAGAAATCAACGGTGTTGAAAATATGTTATACATGGATTCTTCATCTCAAAATGACGGTTCTTACTCTCTTTCCGTAAGTTTTGAAGTCGGTACCGATCCGGATATGGCTCAAGTTAAAGTCCAAAACCGTGTTCAACAAGCCACACCAAAACTTCCGCAAGAAGTTCAACGTCAAGGTATTAGCGTCAAACGTCGTTCATCTGATATTTTGGGCTTTTTGAGTGCCCGCTCACCTAAGGGAACTCACAATACTCAATTTTTGAGTAACTATGTTCAAAACAACATCAAAGACAATCTTGCTCGTGTCAATGGTGTTGGTGAAGTCAGCGTTCACGCTCCGGCGCTGAGTATGCGTGTTTGGTTAAACGCCAACAAACTCAGCGCGCTCAACTTACCGGTGTCCAGCGTCATCAGCGCAATTGAAGGCCAAAACTATCAACCTTCTTTAGGTAGTGTAGGCGCCATGCCCGGAGACGGCGACCAACAAATGGTCTATACCCTGCAAACCCAAGGCCGTATTAATGAAGCTGAAGAATTTGGCAATATTATCGTTCGTACAGCAGAAGACGGCGGCCTTGTCAAATTAAAAGATGTCGCCAAGGTTGAAATTGGAACTGAAAGTTATAACGTTGAATCCACACTTGACGGCAGCCCGTCCGTATCAATCGCCTTAAACCTTCTTTCCGGCGCTAACGCTCTTGATACGATGAAAGCCGTCAAAGCCGAACTCGCCCGCCTTGAAAAACTCTACCCTGAAGATTTCCAGATTGATATTACCTACGACGCAACCTTGTACATTGAGTCCTCTATTGAAGAAGTTATCTTCACTTTGGTCTTAACCTTTGCCTTGGTTATCGCAGTATGTTATATCTTTCTGCAAGACTGGCGAGCCACTTTGATTCCATCACTAACCATTCCGGTATCATTATTTGCTACCTTTGCCGTTATGTTAGCCTTGGGTTATAGCATCAACTTGCTAACCCTGTTTGGTCTGGTATTGGCCATTGGTTTGGTGGTTGATGATGCTATCGTTGTGGTTGAACGTGTTTTGTATTTGATGGAGACAGAAAAACTATCACCAAAAGAAGCTACCATCAAAGCGATGGAACAAGTATCCAGCGCGGTTATCGCCACCACTCTTGTATTGCTGGCTATTTTCGTTCCGGTTGGCTTTATGGGCGGTATTACCGGTAAAATTTATCAACAATTTGCGATTACCATTTCCACCGCCGTAGCCTTTTCAGCCATCAATGCATTGACATTGTCTCCGGCTTTGTGCGCAACCCTGCTCCGTCCTTTAAAAGAGGTCAAATCAGGTCCCTTGCATTGGTTTAACGTCGGACTTAACAAGACCCGTAACCGTTACATTGCAATTATTGCCATTGTTGCACGTAAAGTCAGCGTTATTGCCTTAATCTTAGGGTTATTGGTTGCCGGTAACGTAGCCTTTTTGAAGATGAGCCAATCCTCCTTCATTCCCAATGAAGACCAAGGTGTTATTTTGGCCAACTTCCAACTTCCTGAAGGTGCATCTTTGGAGCGTACTCGTAATCTGATAAAAGAGCTCTATCCGGTTATGAAGAATGAAGAAGGCGTCAACAACGTCATGAGCATTATCGGTTATAGTTTGATTGGTGGTGCCGGTGAAAACGTAGCCTTCTCGGTTATTACCCTCAAACCCTGGAACGAGCGCAAAGACGATGCTCTATATTCCACCAATATCTTAAACCGCATTATGGAAAAGATTAAAAACACACCGGAAGCCTCAATTAATATGTTTGAATTTCCGGCTATTCCTGGTTTAGGAGCCAGCGGTGGTATGGACTACCGCCTGCAATCATTGGATAGTTCAGATTCCAACGAACTTTACAGCACGATGCAAGGTTTCTTAGGCAAGCTGAACAGCTCTCGTGATATTATTTCTTATGCATATTCAACTTTCACCTCTCAAACTCCGCATATTAATATCGAGATTGAGAAAGAAAAAGCTGAAAGCATGGGCATTGCGATTGGCGATATCTATACCATTTTGCAAAACTATTTGGGTTCGACCTACGTCAACGACGTCAACTTTGGTACCCAAGTAAACAAAGTAATTATCCAATCTGACTGGCCATACCGTAAAGATGCCGATTCTATTAAGAACCTCTACGTCCAAAACAAAAACGGCGATATGGTTCCGTTAGGCTCGGTCATCAAATTGACTCAAGTTTTAGCTCCCCGTACGGTAGAACGCTACAACCAATATCCGGCCGCCACCATTACCGCAGTACAAAACCAAAATATCAGTACTGGTGAGGCTATGGCCGGCATTGAGAAGTTGTCAGAATCTCTGCCTAAAGGCTACAGCTATGAGTGGTCTGGCATGAGCTACCAAGAAAGAACGACACAAGGACAAATTGGCTACTTGATTGCCTTAGCCATCACCTTTGGCTACCTGTTCTTGGTTGCCCAATATGAAAGCTGGGCAGTACCTATTCCGGTATTAACCTCCATTACGGTTGCCATGTTAGGCGCTTTGGCTGGGTTATTTGTTGCCGGCATGCCGCTCAGTATTTATGCTCAGTTGGGTCTGATATTGCTTGTCGGCTTAGCCAGCAAGAACGCTATTTTGATTGTTGAGTTCTCTAAAGAAGAACGCGAAAGAGGCTCAACGATTGTCAAAGCAGCTTTAACCGGCACTAAGGAACGTTTCCGCGCCGTATTGATGACCGCCTTCACCTTTATTTTGGGTGTATGGCCGATGATTATCGCAACCGGTGCCGGCGCAGCCAGCCGTATAGCCATCGGTGTACCGGTATTCTACGGAATGTTGCTTGGTACAGCCGGCGGTCTGTTGATTATTCCGTTGCTTTATGTCTTGTTTGAAACCCTGAGAGAGAAAGTCTCCGGCCGCAAGAAGAAAGCCGAATAACCTTAAATCAAGAAACACCCCTTTGCTTATTGGCAAAGGGGTTTTCTTTTATTAACATTATTTATAAACTACCAGAACAAATCCGCTTAAGTGGCTCACGTAGTCCAAGGAGGAACTCCGCAATCGGCATAGGCTTTTTCCCTTGTCGTTGGATTAACAAGATTTCCAAAGCCTTGTCGGCACAAGCAATAATCAGCTGTTTGTCTTGCTCCAAAATTTCCCCCGGAGCACCGTGCCTATCAACCACTCTGGCAGCAAATACCTTAAAGCGCTCGCCGTCTTGCTCAAAAAACATCGCCGGATACGGATTAAACGCTCTGATTTTGCGCTCCAAAACTTCTGCCGACTGATTAAAATCAATCAGCGCTTCCGCCTTATCCAGCTTAGCCGCATAACAAGACAACGCATCATCTTGCTTTTGCGGAGTAATTGCCGCCAGATTAGCCAACACCTTCACAATCAACTCTGCCCCCAAAGCGGCCAAAGCATCATGCAAACTTCCGCCGGTAGTCTGCGCATCAATGGCAACTTTGCCCTTCATCAACATATCGCCGGTATCCAAGCCTTCAGCCATCTGCATAACCGTCACACCGCTCTCGGCATCACCGGCCTCAATCGCACGCTGAATTGGCGCCGCCCCCCGCCACCTTGGCAACAAAGAGGCATGAATATTAATACACCCATGAGGGAAAGCTTCCAGCACCGGCTTGGGCAAAATCAAACCATAAGCCGCAACCACGGCCACATCGGCTTTAAGCGCCGCAAACTTAGCTTGTTCTTCCTCATTGCGCAGTGTTTTAGGCGTCCGCACTTCAATCCCCATCTGTTCTGCGACCAGATGTACCGGTGTCTTTTTGAGCTGATGCCCACGCCCGGCCTCCCGCGGTGGCTGAGTATACACACACACCACCTCATGCTCTTTGGCCAAATTTTGCAACGCCTGCACGGCGAAATCCGGCGTTCCCATAAACACGACTTTCATAAACAGCCTCCTTTACTCAATTTTCTTTACCGGCATATTATCTGATTTAATAAAATAAGCAAGCGCAAACCTCGTAATTTGACAAAAAAAACTTGCCTTTTTCCCTCAAAACCACTATAATCAAAACCATAAAGAGGAGGCTATTATGCAAATTATCAAAATTGAAGATGAATACTTTGCCGTCAAGTCCGGCGTCACCTTATCTGCCGCCGAGATTCAAAAATACCAAGCTCTAGGCAAACCTGACCTTAGTTCAATGTCTTCAGAGAATTATCCTGACATTGACTTTCCTGCCTCCCGCAACATCCGTGACAGCCTGTTTCATGATAAAGTTCCGGAAAAAGCTCCTTTGCAAAACGAGCTCTCTGACAATACCGAAGTCTTGCGTAGTATTTCAAATCAAGGCACTAAAGACGGCTATGTTTATGTACATGCCGACTATGAAATCCACGATAAAGAAGTTCCTAACGGGCTCAAAAACCGCGGTCTGCACCTCAATCGCACTATGGAATATTACCGCCTCAACTATGATGATAAAGCCCAAAAATATATTCTGACTGACCTCGACAATCAACCCGCCAAACTCAATACCACTCGTGCTTTTACCTCCGCCCATAAAGGCGAAATTACCCTTGTTGATAAATTCATTGGCCTCAGTGAAAGTGACCTCCATTTGGTCGGACAAATCCATGCCGCTATCCTTGCCCTCAAGACCCCTGCCGAACGCGGTGATTACTTCGACCAACTTCCGCCCAAAGAAAAATCTCTGTATAGCGAGTATTTTTACTTCAAAAACCACTACCTTGATATTGGGCAAAAGCACTATTCCATAGCCCACGAATGCCGCCACGTCCTCAACTGGATAAACCTCACCCGCCGCCGCCAAGATACCGCTTCCGGCGCCATAAGCATTGACAACCACTTACGCCTGCTTGAAAATGATGAAAAATCCGCCCATCTGGCTGAAACCCTGCTCGGCGTCAAACGCTTTTATACCAAAAACCGCGACTTTCGCGTTTTTCCGAGCAAATGCCAATGGCTGGTTAAAGAGCTTAAAAAGCTTCCCCCTGATGAAGTCGACGCCAAGCTCCAAGATATGAGCTATATTGTCAACGGCACCCTCCGCAATTGGGATAAAAACTACGCCAAAGGCTACCGCGGCAAAGGCGGCCAATTTGAACAGCAACTGCTCAATCTGGCTTGGAACTATCCTCCTTACCAAATCGGTGATGATGCAGCTGAATACTTAGCCCAACGCTCCCTACTGTTTACTTTTGAGGTTTACAACCCTCAAACCCAAAAGAGCGAAATCAAAGACTTATCCGCATTTATTCAACAAGATGTTGATGTTTCCAAGCAACAGCGCACCATACAAAATGCCGCCAAAATCATCAACCAACGCCGGCAACAACTCGCCAAAAAGGGAATAACCGCCGACATCTGTGCCCAAATGCAGCAAGGCTCGCTGCCTGATAATTATACTACTCAAGAGCCTGCTCCTCAGCCGCAACAACAACAGCAGGCGTCCCAACAGCAACCCCAGCCTCAAGCCAAGCCTAAAGACAATAAGCTCACTCTTGACCAACAAATTTCCCCCTCGCCTCAGCCCCAAAACTCCGGCGATGATATCGACGACGATTTCAAAACCCCATACCGTCGTTTTTATCAGCAAAAAGCTAAACAAGAAGGCTCCGTTTATACCGAAGATACCGCTAATCCCGATTTTAATGCCACTCTGGAGCGCGCAAACGGTGAGGAGCTGTCCATTACCGCCACCAAAGACAATCACGCTTCCTTGAGCGCTAAAAGCGCCTCTAAGCAGTCCAAGATTCCTGACTATGCTGATTTTGATGATTTAGTTAAGTTTGCCGTCGCCCAAGGCAAAAATATTCGTTTCGGCAACATCAAAACCCCCGAATACAAAGCCCGCTTGCTGCTGGCCTGCCTTGCCAACCAAATCAACGCCAAGGACTTCCCCTCTTTCAAAGAGCTGCAAGACATCGAGCCTGAAACCCGCCGCCGCTTAATGCACTATAAATCGCAGTACCTAAAGCTCCAAAAAACTAATTCTCAGCCCGATACTCCGTCTGACCAGCATTCTGATACCCCAAAACCTAAACCCCGACAAAATCCTCGCCAACGGCGCCGGTTTAATCCTCGCTATCAACAGCAACAGAACACTCTTTAGATATTAAGAAAGGGGCTGCAAAAACAGCCTCTTACTCCCTCAACAAAACTTTTACTTTTCCGAACATTTCCAATTCATCCAGCAAAGTCTGATAATAGTCTTTATCTTCTTGCGTTTTGGCATTTTCCAAAGCCTGACGAACCTTAGCTATATCAAGACCATCATACTCTTCCATTCTTGGCGAAACAATCTGGCAGACATCAGCCGCCGCATTCATTACCCCGCCTTGCACGAAATATCTGGAAGTTACACGGTTATCTTGACTCAACAGCTTAACTTGTCCGTTTCTCAGCAATAATGATAAAGGAGCGCGGCTGGGCAAAACCGTCAAATCACCTTTCATCGCCGGCACCACAATTTTATCAGCTTTTACCTCGGCAAAAACTCTGCTCGGAGATGATATTTTTAACGTAACCTCAGCCATCGTTCCCTCTTCAATTATCCTAATTTCTTAGCTTTTTCCAAAACGTCTTCAATCGTTCCTACCATATAGAAAGCCTGTTCGGGAATATCGTCATACTTACCTTCCAAAATTCCCTTAAAGCCCTTAATGGTATCTTCAAGCTTAACAAACACACCCGGAGTTCCCGTAAACACTTCGGCAACATGGAACGGCTGTGACAAAAAGCGTTGAATTTTACGGGCACGAGCTACCGTCAGCTTATCTTCTTCTGACAACTCATCCATACCCAAAATAGCAATAATATCCTGCAAAGATTTATATTTTTGCAAAATCTCTTGCACACCGCGCGCCACATTATAATGCTCCTCACCCACAACATCCGGAGCCAACACGCGGCTGGTTGAATCCAACGGATCCACCGCCGGATAAATACCAAGCTCAGCAATCTGACGTGACAATACCGTTGTGGCATCCAAGTGCGCAAAAGTTGTCGCCGGAGCAGGGTCGGTCAAGTCATCGGCCGGCACATATACCGCCTGAACCGAGGTAATAGAACCGTTTTTGGTTGAAGTAATACGTTCCTGCATGGCACCCATATCCGTACCCAAAGTCGGCTGATAACCAACCGCCGACGGAATACGTCCCAGCAAAGCTGACACCTCAGAACCAGCTTGTGTAAAGCGGAAAATATTATCAATAAACAACAACACGTCTTGGTGTTCTTCATCACGGAAATATTCCGCCTGTGTCAATCCGGTCAAAGCCACACGCGCACGAGCCCCCGGAGGTTCATTCATCTGTCCGTAAACCAACACGGTCTTTGATTTATCACCTTTCAAGTCAATAACACCGGACTCAATCATTTCATGGTACAAGTCATTACCTTCACGAGTACGCTCACCCACACCGGCAAAAACCGAGTATCCACCATGACCTTTAGCAATGTTATTAATCAATTCCATAATCAACACGGTCTTGCCCACACCGGCACCGCCGAACAAACCAATTTTACCACCTTTGGCATAAGGCTCCAACAAGTCAATAACCTTAATACCGGTCGTCAAAATCTCCGTATCTGTTGACTGATCAATAAAAGCCGGAGCTTCACGGTGAATCGGCATTTTCATTTTAGCTTTCAGCGGACCTCTTTCATCTACCGGCTCACCAATCACATTGATAATGCGGCCAAGCATTTCCGGTCCCACCGGAACCTCAATCGGTTTTTCTGTATTAATGACCGGCAGTCCTCTAACCAAACCATCTGTGGTATCCATAGCAATACAACGCACTACGGACTCACCCAAGTGCTGAGCCACTTCAAGCACCAACTTTTTGCCATGGTTATCACATTCCAAAGCCGTCAAAATATTAGGCAGTTTTTCCACATTTTCAAACTTCACATCCACCACAGCACCTGTTACCTGCGATACATAACCAGTAGGTTTCAGCGTTGCTTTGGCAGCCGGCTTAGCCACAGAGGTTTTAGCCTCAGGCTTAGCCTTTGATGTTTTAGAAACGGCAGCTTTTTTAGCGGGAGCTGCTTTGGTCTTTTTCTCTGTCATTAACACTCTCCAAATTTCATTCCGAAACAACAATAATATTTTTAGTTATTCGAGAGTTTTCTCGCCCAATGCAAATCAGCAACTAAATTGCTTCCGCACCGGAAATAATCTCAGTCAACTCGGTTGTAATCGCCGACTGACGCAAACCATTATAACGCAGCGTCAATTTAGAAATCATCTCTGCAGCATTTCTGGTTGCATTATCCATAGATGCCATTCTGGCGCCCTGCTCTGAAGCCTGAGCCTGCACAAAAGCATCAAACATCATCGCTTTCACAATCATCAGCAACAAGGCCTCCAGCATCTCCATTTTATCCGGTTCATAATCATAAAAAGCATTATTCACCTGATTAACCGGTTCAGCCAAGTTTTCGGCATCATTAGCTACCATCAAATTAATCGGCAACAACTGGCGAGATGCTGTTTCACGACTGATTGCCGACCTAAAAGTACTGCTGACAATTTCTACCTTGTCGACCATACCTTTTTCAAACTCATCAAGCACCGGCATAACCACATCCAAAGCCTCATAAAAATCAGCTCCTTTGCGTGCCATACCTTCATAGCTATTAACAATGAGTTCGGCATAACGATGTTTAATAATCTCTCTGGCTTTTTTGCCAACACACACCAAGCGCACGTTTTTGCCCTGTTGGAGCAACTCCGCCACTCTGGCCTGAGCAGCTTTGGCCACATTGGCATTATAACTTCCGCACAGCCCTTTATCTGATGATATCACCAACAACAAATAATTCTCATCTTTACCATTGCCGGTCATAATCTTCGGATAATTAAGAGCCACGCCTTTAAGTTTTTCCTCATATTGCAAATCAAGAGCAACGCGGCGGGCGGCAAGCAACAAAGAGTCTTTATATACGGCACTTTTGTTGATTGCGCCCTGCGCCCGACGTAAACCGGCGGCAGCAACCATCTTCATCGCTGAAGTAATTTTTTTGGTTGACTTAATTGCCTCAATACGAGTTCTTAACTCTTTTAATCCGGCCATAATTCATCCTTACGCTGCTTTTGCTTCACCAACATAATCCGATGTAAACTTTTCCATAAAGTCTGACATCTTCTTATCCAACTCTTCAGAAATCACATGAGTATTGCGGATTTCCTCCAAGAACTCCGGATAATCAGCCTTTACCTCGGTCAAGAGCTTAGCCTCAAACGGCTTAACCTCACTAACCTTAACTCGGTCCAAATATCCTCTTACACCGGCAAAGATAGAAATTACCTGCTCTTCGACCGGCATTGGGTGATAAACTGGCTGTTTCAACAACTCGGTCAATCGCTCACCTCTTGACAACAACTGCTTGGTAGCCGGATCCAAATCCGAAGCAAACTGAGCAAATGCTGCCATTTCACGATATTGCGCCAAATCGAGTTTGATTTTTCCAGCCACTTGTTTCATCGCCTTAATCTGCGCGGCAGACCCCACACGACTAACTGAGATACCGACATTAACCGCCGGACGAATTCCCTGATAGAACAAAGCGCTCTCCAAGAAGATCTGCCCATCCGTAATTGAAATTACATTCGTCGGAATATAAGCCGATACGTCACCGGCCTGAGTCTCAATCACCGGCAAAGCGGTCAAAGATCCGGCTCCGTTTTCATCACTCATTTTAGCCGCACGTTCCAGCAAACGAGAGTGCAAATAGAACACATCACCCGGATAAGCTTCACGCCCAGGCGGACGACGGAGCAACAAAGACATCTGACGATAAGCCGTAGCTTGCTTAGATAAGTCATCATAAAAGATGGTCGCATGCATTCCGTTATCACGGAAGAACTCACCCATCGCACAACCAGAATACGGAGCAATAAACTGCATTGGTGCCGGATCAGACGCGGTAGCTGCTACCACGATAGTATAATCCAAAGCTCCATAATCTTTCAGGGTTTTAACTACTTGAGCCACCGTAGAACGTTTTTGCCCAATAGCTACATAGATGCAATACATCTTTTCCTTTTCGGACTTAGCGGCATCATTTACGGCTTTCTGGTTAATGATGGTATCCAAAATAATGGCGGTTTTACCTGTTTGGCGGTCACCGATAATCAGCTCACGTTGCCCTCTTCCGATTGGGATAAGCGAGTCTACGATTTTCAATCCTGTCTGTACCGGCTCATGCACACTCTTACGAGCAATAATACCCGGAGCTTTAATCTCAGAGGTGCTGAACTGCTTAGCCTTAATCGGGCCTTTGCCGTCTATCGACTCGCCCAAAGCATCGACCACGCGGCCGAGCAATTCTTTACCGACCGGCACGCTCACAATTTTATCTGTGCGTTTAACCGTATCACCTTCTTTGATAAACTCGTCCGAGCCGAAAATAACGACACCGACATTATCTTCCTCCAAGTTGAGCGCCATACCCTTCACGCCGGATTCAAATTCCACCATTTCATTGGCTTGCACTTTGTTCAATCCGTAGACACGGGCAATACCGTCGCCCACCGACAAAACCTGTCCAACCTCAGAAACGTCTAAATCGACATCTGAGTTGGCAATTTTGTCTTTGATAATGGAAGATATTTCACTAGCAGCAACAGACATTATTGTCCACCTTTCATTACATTTTCCAAACGGTTTAATTTTCCGCTGATTGAATCATCAATCATATCAGAACCATAAGAGACCACCAATCCGCCCAATATTTCAGGCTTAATTTGGTAATCAATCAAAACTTTTTTATCCAGCAATTTTTCCAGATTAGCTTTCAGCTTACTATCTTGAGTTTTGCTCAAAGGTTTAACGGTTTCGACCTTAACCTCGACGATTCCGTGGCGAGCATAATACAAGCTCTTAAAGTCATTCAAAATCATGCCGAGCTCGGCAAACCGATTCCTCTCAGCAATGATTTCCAAGCAGCGCAAAGTTTCATCAGCCAATTTGAGCTTAGCCGCCACTTTTTGCAAAGCATCTTTTTTATCATCGACATTCCACAAAGGATTCGCCAAATAAGTAATGGCTTGTTTATCATTTGCCACATCACGAATTAAGACATCCATATCTTTCATGACCGCAGCGACATCGCCCTTTTCCGCAGCGGCCTCATACAAGGCCTCGGCGTATCTGGAAGAGATTTTAAATTTTGATTCTTGTTTCAAGATTCTATCACTCTGAAAACGTTTAAAAACTTGGTCAAAGCATACCCGTAATTAGTTTCTAATTTATTAATATTATCACTGAAAAAAAACTTTCTTGACCTACTTACTCACAATTTTTAATCAAGCCCCGATTCCTTTATTTACAGGCGCAAAACAAAAGGAGGCAAAGCCCCCTTTTTAACTACTAATCCAACCGATACATTTGCTAATTACTTAACAATCATCGCCGTAAATTCAGCCTCAGAAACCACCTTTCCATCGACCTTAGATTCGCCGCGGAACACATAAACCTTACCGCGTTCTTTAATCTTCTCTACATGCATTCTGAGTTGGTCTCCGGGCTTAACCGGCTTACGGAATTTTACTCCGTCAATTGACATAAAGAATACTCCGGCTTTCTTTTCTTTATAATCTTCCATACTTGCCATCACCAAAGCGCCGGCTGTCTGAGCCATTGCCTCAATCTGCAACACCCCCGGCATAACCGGATTTCCGGGAAAATGCCCTTGGAAGAACTCCTCATTCATTGTTACGTTTTTCAAACCAACACCCTTTTCACCAGGAACTTCAACTTCCAAGCGATCAACCAACAAAAACGGATACCGATGCGGCAACATTTCCATAATTTCTTCTACGGTATAAATTTTATTTTCAGACATATCTTTATTCCTTTTACAATTAGTCCGTTATTTATGAAGCGCTTTTTGCAGCATTGCCACCTGCCGCATAAAATCTTTAAACTTAATCGCCGGATACCCCATCACGACTTCTCCCGGAGCAACATCGCGCATAACTCCCGACTGAGATGCAATCTGCGCCTGCGACCCAATATTCAGATGGTCTGCAAAACCAGTCTGTCCGCCACATACCACATAATCACCAAAAGTGCAACTTCCGGCAATTCCGGCCTGTGCCACCAAAATACACCCACGACCAAATTTATCATTATGCGCAACTTGTACCAAATTATCGATTCTCATTCCGTCACCGATAACCGTATCATCAAGTGCTCCACGGTCAATACAAGTGTTAGCCCCGACTTCCACATCATTACCGATAATCACTCTTCCCAACTGCGGGATTCGCTTATGCTGACCATCGACCATCATAAAGCCGAAACCATCTTGACCGATTCTTGCACCGGTAAAAATATAGCAATTATCACCAATAACCGCATAAGCAATTGAGGCATTGGCACCAATTTTTACATTACTGCCTATTTTGCATCCGCGAGCAATCACTGCCCCTGGTTCAACCACACAGTTCTCACCCATGACTACATTTTCACCAATCACCACATAGTCACCGATATATGTTCCCTGTCCGATAATCGCCGTTGGATGGATTCTTGCTGTCGAGGCAATATCCGGCTTTGGTCTGTATTCCTGATAAAATTCCTGACTTAACTTCAAAAAAGCCAATTTCGGATTTTCAGCCACCAAGACCACTGTTGATTGCGGCACATATCGCGCCAACTCTTCAGTAGTTACACAAGCGCTGGCTTTAATCTCCTGAGCCTTTTCTCTTGCCTTTTTATCATAAAAGAAGCAAATCTCATCTTCTCCGGCAGAAGCCATCGTCGCCATACCGGCAATCATCACTCCGGCTTTAGACTTGTCCGCCAGACTAGCTCCACAAATCTCGGCAATCTGCTGCAAAGAAAACGGCCCGTTATTTTCAAAAAAAGTCTTATCTACCATATATTCCTCGTACTCTACAAATTCGTACCAAAGTTCAAGCGGAAGACTTCTGTCTTATCATAATCTTCTTTAACTACCGGTACTGCAAAGTCAACTGAGATATTGCCCATCGGCGACTGCCATGTCAAGCCGACACCCGTAGCCACACGCGGTGTAGAAGAATATTCCACAATCTGACTATTAATATCATCAGGTTTACCGAGCATACCGACATCAACAAACGTACGTCCTCTGATGCCGAGTTCATCCAGTCCCATCGGGAACGACATTTCCGCACCGGTATAAATCATCCAGTTACCACCCAAAGCATCATCGGTATAACGGTCACGAGCACCAATACCGCCATACTCAAAACCACGCATATTATACCCACCAAGGAAGTAACGATTCATCAGTCTGACATTCTGATCATCAAAACTCTCAATAATACCACCGTTAAAGAACAGCTTAAACGTATAATAATCAGCAATGGTAAAGTAATGATAAGCCTTCGCATCAATACGACCAAACTTTTCATCACCACCGGCACCGGCAACATCTGTACCCAATGATAAATAGTAACCTTCACGCGGATTAATTTGACTGTCTAATTTATCATAAACCAAAGTTTGCCCGATAATTGAGCCTACATAATCGCCCTCTTCCTGCTTAATGTAAATTGATGCATCATTAGCCACGTTATCAATTTTATCCTGACGCAGGGTATAGCGTAAATACTGAGACAAATCATCGGTATAATTCCAACCAAAGCGCAAACGTCCACCGGTTGATTTGGTATCATAAGAACCTTCATCTTGGTAGTCTTCCGAACTATGGAACAAGTCAATACCTGCACTCAGCGGCCGCCCCATAAAATACGGTTCCGTAAAGCTCAAATTATAATCTTGCGCACGCTGTGATACCCCAACATCCAAGCCAAGCTGTTGCCCTCTACCTTGGAAGTTGTTTTCGGTAATACCGGTTCTAACCAACGCACCATTAACTGTCGAATAACCTACACCGACATTAAAGTAACCGGTAGATTTTTCTTCTACTTTAACATTAACATCTGCCTGATTTGCATCATTGGTCGGCTCAGTCTGAATATCAACCTTGCTAAAGTAATTCAGATTCTCAATATTGCGGCGCGACGCTTTTATTTTTGAGGCATTAAATGCGTCACCTTCATCTAACCTCATTTCACGACGAATAACATCATCATCGGTGCGCTCGTTTCCGGTAATATTAATCCGGTTAACAAACACGCGCTCACCCTCTTTAATTCTGAATACCAGTTTTAACGTTCCGTTCGGCGTATCCCGCACCAACTCAGGCTCCACATCCACAAAAGCAAAACCTTTCTGTCCCAACTCTTCAGTAATCGCTAATACTGATTTTTCAGCTTTTTCGGCATCATACCAGTCACCCTCTTCCAGCAAGACCACATCTTGCACCATAGGGGTTTCAACACCGCTCAATTCCGAAATAATCTCTATTTCGCTGATTTTGTAACGCGGACCTTCTTCCAACACATAAGTCAACACAAAAGAAGACTTGTCCGCACTCAGCTCTGCCACTGCCGAACTTACACGAAAATCCGCATATCCATGACGCAGATAAAAGCGGCGCAACAACTCTTTATCGTAGTTGATTTTTTCAGCATCATAATTTTCTGATGAAGAGAAGATGCGATACCACCGGCTCTCTTTGCTCATAATCTCGGCTTCCAAATCACTCGATGAATAATGAGAATTACCAATAAAGTTTATTTTATCAATACTGGCCAACGGACCTTCATCAATTTCATAAATCAAATCGACGGTATTATTCTCACGTTTAATAATTTTCGGTTCAACCACCACGGCGTAACGACCGGTACGTTTATACACTTCCAAAATGCGCTGAACATCTTCTTGAACCTTAGCCTTACTAAACGATGCTCTAGCCTTCAACTGTACTTCAGTCTCCAACATCTGAGCATCGACTTTGCTGTTACCGTCAAACAGCACCTGATTAATCACCGGACTCTCCATCACATTAATCATCAATGTTCCATCCGGTGTCACATTAAAGGCCACATCTTCAAACAAACCGGTAGCATACAACTGCTTCAACGATTCGTTGAGCTTTTCTTCAGACACGGTTTTTCCGGCCGGAATATCCAAATAAGCCATCACCGTTTCATTCTCCACACGGTTCAAGCCATTAACCTCGATTTCCCGCACATATACCTCTGCTGCCTGAACATTCATCGTCCACAACAAGCTCAATAAAGACGTTCCCCAATACAATCTTTTCATAATCAAGTGCTTCCTTATTTTAATAACTATGCAAACCAGCGGTTAACCAACCGTACGATATCATTCCACGTTGCAAAAACCATCAACGCCATAATCAAAGCAAACCCCGCCTTAAACAACCATTCTTTAAGTCGCAGAGTCATTTCTTTGCGCATAATCATTTCTACAACACAAATTACAATATGTCCACCATCTAACAACGGGATTGGGAACAAGTTTATAAGTCCAAGGTTAATAGATAGTAAAGCCATAAAAATCACAAAGTCAAAAATACCGTTTTGCTTGGTAATATCACCTGACATTTCTGCGATTCTAATAATTCCTCCGACTTCTTCACCGCCACGTTTTCCGGTCAGCATCTGCCCCACGCCGCGCAAAGTAGCCACCGTAATATCCCACGATTCTACCGACGCATCACGGAACGCCTCCCATAGCGACAAGTCTTCATAATCCATTTCCACCACATTAATCGACTTCACACCAAGCACCGGCTTAGGTGTTTCCACGCCGTTTTCATCTTTGATGGTTTCTAGTGTAAAATTCAAAACCTTGCGCTCATCACCGCGCAACAACTCCAGCTTAACCTTTCCGTCCGCTGCCAAATCCACTTCATAACGGATATCATTAAAATCATTAATTTCATGTCCGTTAATCGCAAGGATTCGGTCATCTTTCATAATTCCGGCTTTAGCCGCGGCACCACCTTCAATCACCTCGCCCACAACCGGAGGAAAAGTCATTTTACCAAAGCAGAAGAACACCGCCGTAAATACCAAAATTGCAAACAAATAATTCGCAGCTGGTCCGGCTACGGCAATCAAAATTTTGCGTGACGGAGCCAAAAACTGAAATACATGTTTTTTCTCTTCTTCACTCAAGTCTTTCAGTTTTTCCGATTCTCCGGCAGATGCGGCATCTTCATCACCAAAAAACTTACAATATCCGCCCAAAGGCACAGCCGCAATTTTCCAGTGAGTACCTTTTTTATCCGTACGTCCCCAAAGTTCTTTACCAAAGCCGATTGAAAACTCATCAACCTTCACCCCTAACAATCTGGCTACCCAGAAATGCCCCAGTTCATGCACAAAAACCAAAATTCCTAACAGAACTAAAAAAGGCACAACATAATACAGAATATTACTCAGAACTTCCATAACCCAACCTTATTACATATAAAAGAAAATCAACATAGCAATCAACACAAACGGAGCCGCAAAAATCAATCCATCGACCCGATCAAACATTCCTCCATGCCCAGGAATCAAATCACTTGAATCTTTAATTCCTAACCCACGCTTAATTTTTGACTCTACCAAATCTCCAATCTGACTTACCGCAGCAATTACGGCAGCAGCCAAGGCAAATACCCATACAGTATCAGAAATAAAGTAATAAATATACACCGCACTTACCAACGCGGCCAAAGCCATGCCCCCCACTAAACCGGACCAAGTTTTTTTGGGGCTGATAGATGGAGCCAACTTCGGTCCTTTCACCGTTGAGCCGACCAAATATCCACCGACATCCATACACCAAATTACCAATACATACCACAAAAACATAGCAAACCCAGCTACATCATAGAGTATCGATAAAGAACCAAATCCTAAAGCAATATACGGCACACCCAAAGTCAACAGCTTACGATGCTCTTCCTCTTTGGCCTTAAACCACACCAACAAAGACGCAATTACAATGCATGCCAAAGATACCTCAACCAAAAACACCCCAAATATCGCCATTACCGCAACTACATAGGTATAGGTCACTGCATAAAACACCGGCTTTTTATTTGGTACCATTGAGGCCCATTCCCAGGCCAATAGTGCCCCACATAAGAAGAAAAATAAATTAACAAACGGCGCACCCAAAAACAAAATCAAGATACTCACCGGAGCAATGATTGCAGCCGTAATCGCTCTTTTCATAAACGCACTAAGTTTAGACTTTTCCATATCTTCTCTCCCGTGAATAAAAGTTTTCGATAATTGTATCGAGCTCCTCCGGCGTAAAATCCGGCCACAAAGTTTTACTAAAAAATAATTCAGCATAAGCCAGCTGCCACAACAAATAATTACTAATCCGTTGCTCACCGCTGGTTCTTATCAATATATCCGGATCCGGAATATCCTTTGTGTACAATAATTGAGACAACAACTTTGCATCAATATCATCTTCAGCAACATCACCTTTTTTGACCATCTCCGCCACTCTTTTGGTTGCCGCCACAATCTCCTGCCGACCTCCATAGCTTATGGCCAAAATCAAAGTCATTCCTTTATTGTCTGCAGTATTACGTTCCAATTGCTCCATACTTTCAACAATATCTTTATCCAGCATATACCTTTCGCCGATAAAGCGAATTCTGATACCATGCTTATGCAGCTCCGCCAAATCCGACTTCAGATATTGCCTCAGCAAATCCATTAAAGTCTTGACTTCATCTTTCGGACGCTGCCAATTTTCGGTAGAAAAAGCATACAGCGTCAAAAAACGCACTCCGCGTTCATTAGCCGCCTTAGCAATTTCTTTAACTGTTTCCGCCCCTTTTCTATGACCGGCAGCTCGAGGCAAACCGCGTTTCTGCGCCCACCGACCGTTACCGTCCATAATCACGGCAATATGTTGTAAACTCTCTTGCTTTGTACTCAACTTACTGTACCTGATAATAATATCTAAACCTCATCATCACAGTCCAAAGACGAAGCCGGAATCAGAGCTTAACTTTCCCCCTTCTCCGGCTTCCAACCTTTATACCTGCAAAATATCCTTTTCTTTCTGAGCCAACATCTCCTCGATTTTCTTAATCGATTCGTCAGTCAGTTTTTGGATTTCATTTTCATATCTTTTCTCGTCATCTTCCGAAATCAGATTATCTTTTTTGAGCTTTTTAACCTCATCCAACGCATCACGTCTGATATTGCGTACGGCAACTTTATTATTCTCAGCATATTTACCGGCCACTTTGGTCAGCTCTTTTCTGCGTTCTTCACTCAACGGCGGAATAGGAATACGAATAAGCTGTCCGTCCGATGCCGGATTAAGCCCCAAATCCGATTCCATAATTGCTTTTTCAACCGCCTTGGCCAAACCTCTGTCCCAAACAGAAATAGACAGTGTTCTGGCATCAGGTACGCTTATTGTTCCCACCTGAGCCAACGGGGTCATTGAACCATAAGCTTCAACCATAATCCCATCCAGCAAGCTTACATGCGCTCTTCCGGCACGCAACCCGCCAAAATCACTCTTCAGCGCCTCCAGCGTCTTATCCATTCTGGCCTTAGCTTCGGTTTTAATTTGATTAAAATCAGACATATTTATTTTACCTCATTAGTTATAAGCTGCTAACATCATTATTTATTTTCATGACTTTGGCAAGCAGTTTTTAAAACTTAACTTAAGATTCTTTGATAATCGTAAAATTACCTTTTCCTGCCAACACCTTCATCAGCGCCCCTTTTTCGTGCTGCGAAAACACCAAAATCGGAAGTTTATTATCCCTTGCCATAGCAATAGCTGGCAAATCCATCACTCTCAATTGTTTTTCAATTACCTCGTCATAAGACACCTGCTTATATTTTTTAGCTTTAGGATTCTTGCGCGGGTCATCATCATACACACCATCAACTTGCGTAGACTTCAGCAACACCTCGCACCCCATTTCCGATGCCCGCAACACCGCTCCGGTATCAGTTGTAAAATACGGGCTCCCGGTACCTCCGGCAAAAATCACGACCCGCCCTTTTTGCAAATGTCTCAGCGCCCGACGATAAATATAGTTTTCACACACCTGCGGAATTTCCAAACCCGACATCACCCTTACACTCAGCCCCAAACCTTCCATCACATTTTGCAAATACAAGGCATTCATCACCGTTGCCATCATCCCCACATGGTCGCCGACTGTCCGGCTCAAACCTTTTGATGCCCCCTGTACTCCGCGAAAAATATTTCCACCGCCCACGACCAAGCATACCTCTATACCGGCATCAACTACTTCCTTAATTTGCTCGGCCACTTTTTTGACCGCCTCGGCTGAAATTCCGAAGCCTTCATCACCCATTAATCCTTCACCCGAAATTTTGATTAACACACGTTTATAAATCGGCTTCATTTTTCGCCCCTCTCCAATTTTATTCAACTTTGGCTTATAATATTGCACAAATCAGCTAAAGTCATCTTTTTTTACAATACCATGCACAGCCAAATCATAATCCCCTTGCCTATTTATTCAGTTCAGATTAGAGTATGCCCAAACAACATTTTATTCGGGAGCTTACATAAATCATGAATATTGATATCATTTTTCTGCTTTCTGCCTTAGGCGGATATCTGCTCGGTTCAATTCCTTTCGGCTTAGTTTTAACTCGCCTTGCCGGCTTAGGTGACATTCGTAAAATCGGCTCACACAACATCGGTGCCACCAATGTTCTGCGCACCGGCCGCAAAGACCTAGCCCTTTTGACGGTTATTCTTGACGCCTCCAAAGCTGGTATTGCCGCTGTCTTAGCCCTCAAGCTTATCACTCCCGAACCTTACATTTTCTTGGGCTATGTCACCTCGACCAATATTGTTGCCGGTCTGATTGCCGGTTCCTGCGGTGTTTTAGGCCACAACTTCCCTGTTTGGCTCAAGTTCAAAGGCGGCAAAGGCGTTGCCTCCGCTTTTGGTTTTATTGTAGCCACTCAGCCGATTCTCGGTTTAATTGCTTTGGCTGTTTGGTTAGGGGTTGCCATTATTACTCGTTATTCTTCACTATCAGCCATCTGTGCGGCGGTTTCCGTTCCGTTTTTTGCCTTTTTTATGACCGACACCACCCACGCGTTTTTCTATAGTGCGATAGCTTTGCTGGTTCTCATTCGCCACCATGCCAACATCAACCGCCTCATTCACGGTCAAGAAAGCAAAATCTCCTTTAAGAAACACGCCGCCTAATGCTTGATAGTACCGAAATCATCAACCGTATCCGCCTGCTTGGCACCGACAACATCGGTGCCATCAGCTTTTACAAACTATTAGGGCGTTACCATTCGGCAAGTAACGCCTTAGAACATCTGCCTCCGCAATATGTTCCGCCCTCTTTCGGTCAAGCCGAACAATCTTTCTTGAAGACTCAAAAACAAGGCATCACTCTGCTGCATTTTGATTCTCCGACTTACCCCAAAAACCTCAAGCAACTGCGCGATGCTCCGCCTTTGCTTTATGTGCTTGGCAATTCTGACTTGCTTAATGCCTCACCGGCCGTATCCATTGTTGGCTCGCGCAATGCCTCTGTCAACGGGCGCAAACTTGCCTCTCGCATTGCCTTTGAATTAAGCGAACAAAATGTAATGGTTATCTCAGGCATGGCACGCGGCATCGATTCTTCCGCCCACAAAGGCGCCATGTATGCCAACAACCAACAAGGCCGCACCATTGCCGTTTTGGGTACCGGAGTTGATATTCCCTATCCCAAAGAGAACACCGCCCTCTACCAACAAATCATCACCCAAGGTGCGGTTATTTCCGAGTTTCCTCTTGGCACCACGCCACAGGCCCAAAACTTTCCGCGCCGCAACCGCTTAGTTTCGGCCCTCAGCGACGGAACTTTGGTCATTGAGGCCGGCTTGAGCTCCGGCTCCTTAATCACCGCCCGTCTGGCCCTTGAGCAAGGGCGTGATGTCTTTGCCGTACCTGGTTCGCCAATAGATTCGCGCTCGGCCGGCACCAACAAACTCATCAAAGACGGAGCTTTTCTGGTTGAATCGGCCGAAGACATTTTATCCCATTTAAGTTTCAGCGCTAACCGGCAGATTCCTGCGCCCTGCCCCGCCCCTGAAGCTGAATTGTTTGATATCCCTCTTGACAAAGCCCCAAATAATGTAGATATTTCCACAGAGCAAACGGCACAATCTTTGCTGGACTGCCTGAACTATGACGGCGTTTACGTTGACGAGCTCATCCGGCTGACCGGATTAGATTCGACCGAACTGGCCGCTCAACTTCTGGATTTAGAACTTGATAATCGGATTGAGCGCCTCCCCGGCAACAAAATAGCGCTATTAAAATAATAAGGATTGGATAAGCGAAATGAAATTAGTAATAGTAGAGTCTCCCGCCAAAGCCAAAACCATCAACAAATACCTTGGTTCAGACTACAATGTTCTGGCAAGCTTCGGCCACATCCGCGATCTTCCAAGCAAAGACGGCTCCGTCAAACCAGACGAAGACTTTGCCATGACCTGGGAGCTCAGCCCCGGAGGCAAAAAGCGCTTAGCAGACATTATCAAGGCAGTCAAACAATGTGACACGATTGTCCTCGCATCCGACCCGGATAGAGAAGGAGAAGCCATTGCTTGGCACATACTTGAAGAACTCAACGCCCACAAAGTCCTCAAAGGCAAAAAGATTGAACGCGTTGTCTTTCACGAAATCACCAAACACGCCGTAACTGAGGCTATTCAAAACCCGCGCACCATTGATGACAATCTCGTTTCCGCTTATATGGCACGCCGTGCTTTGGACTATCTGGTTGGTTTCACACTCTCTCCGGTTTTGTGGCGCAAGCTCCCCGGTTCCAAATCAGCCGGCCGTGTCCAATCCGTAGCGCTGAGGCTCATCTGCGACCGCGAAACCGAAATTGAAAAATTCAAGCCCGAGGAATATTGGAGCATTGATGTTGACTTGCTCACCAGCCAACAAGCGCTGATTACCTCACACTTAATCCAAATCGACGGCAAAAAGCTCGAAAAATTTGACCTTAAAAACGAACTCAGCGCTCAAGAAGCCAAAGCCAAAATTGAGGCGCAGGACTTTGCCGTATCCAACGTTGAGCGCAAAAAAGCCAACCGCTATCCGGCACCGCCGTTTACCACCTCAACCCTCCAGCAAGAGGCCGCTCGTAAACTGCGTTTTGGCGCCAAAAAAACCATGCAGGTTGCCCAAAAGCTCTATGAAGCCGGTCTTATCACTTATATGAGAACCGACGCCGTCAACCTTTCGGTTGAGGCCATTGCTGCTTGCCGTGAGGCCATTGTCAAATACTTTGGCGAGGCTTATCTTCCCAAACAAGCCAAAGAATACAAAACCAAGAGCAAAAATGCCCAAGAAGCACACGAGGCCATCCGCCCCTCTGACGTTATGAACACACCTAAAAAACTTGAGGGTAAACTCGATGCTGACGGGCACAAACTCTACGAGCTCATCTGGAAGCGCACTATTGCCTGCCAAATGAACCCCGCCATTTTAGACAAGGTCGCCATTGACTTTTTATCACAAGATAAACAGATTTTATTGCGCGCCAATGGTCAGGTTATCGCCTTTGATGGTTTCTTAAAACTCTATCAAGAAAGCAAAGACGATGATAATGATGATGAAGAAAACCGCATTTTGCCTAATGTTGAAACCGGTGAAGCCGTCACCAAAGGTGAGATTCGTACCGACCAACACTTCACCACTCCGCCTCCGCGTTTTACCGAGGCCAGCTTGGTCAAAAAGCTTGAAGAGTTAGGCATTGGTCGTCCGTCTACTTATGCCACGATTATCTCCGTCTTACAAGAACGTAAATACGTTCGGGTTGAAAAGCTCCGTTTTATTCCTGAAGACCGCGGCCGCATTGTTACCGTATTTTTGGAAAACTTCTTCCGCAAATACGTTGAATACGACTTTACCGCTCAGCTGGAGGAATACCTTGATGATATTTCCGCCGGAGAAATGCAGTGGAAAAAACTGCTTTCCGGTTTCTGGGCCAAGTTCATCAAAAATATTGAAGCTGTACAACCTCTGCAAATTACCGAGGTAATCAACCGTATTGATGAGGCTTTGTCTTACCACCTTTTCCCCCCGCGTGAAGACGGCTCCGACCCAAGGAGTTGCCCACTCTGCGGACAAGGACATCTGAGTGTCAAGTTTGGTAAGTTCGGCGCCTTTATCGGCTGTTCCAACTATCCTGAATGCAAATACACCAAACCTTTGACTGATGTCAAAGAAGAGGAAGCCAACGACACCCCCAAAGCTCCCGCCCCTGAAGACAAAGTCTTAGGCGAGATGAACGGGCTTAAAGTCTACCTCAAGAAAGGGCCGTATGGTTTCTATGTCCAATTGGGTGAAGACGCCACCGCCACGACCGAAAAGCCCAAACGCTCTTCTCTACCCAAAAACATTACTCCGGAAGAAATAACTTTTGAGCAAGCCTCGCGCTTACTCAGCCTTCCGTTTGAGCTTGGCGAGGGGATTATTGTCAGCAGTGGCAAGTTTGGCCCTTACATCAAGCAAGGCGGCAAGTCCAAATCTTTGACCGGAGCCGACAACATCTTCAACATCACGCTTGAGCGCGCCAAACAAATTTTAGAAGGTGTTGCCGAACGCCCGCAAGGTGTAGTCCTTGGACAAGACCCCAAGAGCAAGGCAGATATTACCTTAAACAACGGTCGCTACGGACCTTACCTCAAATGCGGCAAGACCAACTACGCCATTCCCAAGAACTTGCAGGGTAAAGAGCTCTCCTTAGAAGAGGCACTCCAAATCATCTCTGCCAAAAAATAAAATCAAGCCCTGTCTGATCTGTCCTTTCTTGTTGCTTGTTAGTATAAAAAATTCTCCCGAAAATTGCTATCACAATCTTCGGGAGCTTTTTTTACTGTCCAACTTTCGGGGGACAGATCATCTTTGGACAGGGCTTTATTATTTTAATATCTAAACCTCCACATCTAGGCATCTAACAAGCCCAGACTACTCAGCCTCTTTGTGGTGACGTTCTTTTTCCATTTTTTTGAGCAGCATATTGCGCTTCAAGCGGCTGATTCGGTCAATATACAAAATCCCATCCAGATGGTCCATCTCATGCTGAATCACTATGGCAAAAAAATCTTCCGCCAAAACTTCCTGCTGCTTGCCGTGATA
>CALXWI010000003.1 GCA_944392325.1 uncultured Alphaproteobacteria bacterium
ACAATCTCTCGGTGGAAGCCGTTGAGTTTGGCTAAAATCTCCTCAAGGTATTGTTGTACGCTCGGGCCGTCAAGCTGCCTTTGCCAGCCAAGCAAGTTGGTGCCGTCGTATTCTATGGTGAGTTTGTAGCGCATATATTTATTTATCCTCTCAAAAAAAATAAGGGGCTTAATTCCTGCCCCTTAAACTAAACCATTTGTGGGTTTATGCAAGTTTATTCTGCAGCAAAAGCCATTTTTTCTGCCACAGAATTAGTAAAACCCAGCTTGGACTGAATCTCCCACAGTACACGTAAAGCTGCAAGGGCGTTCTCACCGCTGATGCGCGGGGTGGCCTTGCCGTTAACACAAGCAATAAAGTGGTTTAATTCTGCCTGCAAAGGTTGGTTGGTCGGAATAAATAACTGCTCGACACTGCCTTTTAAGCCATAGTTCATCCACTCGGGGATTTCCTCCTGATTAACGTAGGGCATACGTCCCTGAGAGTGAACGTTGATGCTTTGGTTGATGAAGTCCATATCAATATAGTTGGTGTCAGTGGTTACCGTTAAAGTTCTGACACGGGCTTGGGTAATGCGGCTGGCGGTTAAGTTGGCGGTAACCCCGTTTTCAAACTCAAGCAAAGCAGTAATATAGTCCTTGCCGGAGGCGTGGTCCGGAGTGCGTACCGCAGCAGCCTGAACAGTCTTAACCTTGTCTTTAACCAAAGACAAAACAACTTCAACATCGTGAATCATCAAGTCCATAGCAACATCAACATCGGTAATGCGGCCAGATGCGGCTGACATACGCTGTGCCGTAAGGGAGCGAATCATCCCCGTGTTGTTCAAGATTTTGTGCATTTGTTCAACCGCCGGATTAAACTGCTCAATATGGCCGACCAACAAAGTAACATTATTGGCCTTGGCAGCGTTAATCAACCTTTGGCAGCCTTCCTCAGTAGTGGCTAACGGTTTTTCCATCAAGCAATGGATGCCCTTGTTTAAGAAAAATTCACCAACATCAGCGTGGGTGACTGAAGTGGTTACGACACTAACCGCATCAACCTCGGCGGCAACTTCATCCAGTGATGAAAAAGCCTTAATTCCAAACATTTCAGCCGCTTTTTGTGCTGCCTCCGGAAAAATGTCATACACGCCGACCAAATCAACGCCCTGTAATGTTTTATACGTCTTCAAATGGTTTTTACCCATAACGCCGGCGCCGATAACCGCAACTTTGATATTACTCATAGAAAGCATTCCTCATTGATGTTACAAAGTAATCTGAGCGTCTTATAGCATATTAGGTGGGGGATGGTAACTAATAAATTGTTACAAATTATTTCAAAAACACGTATTTTGGGCACCTAATACAGATTTTTATAAAATTGCTAAGTCATGTACCAGCACGTACCTTCGCCGTCTAGGCTCGCGGTGGTCGCGGTTGCTCCCTTGCTTGCCAAGAAGTTCCGAAGATTTTGCAGATACAAAAGCAACGTTGGTTGCTTTTGTTCTTAGCAATCCTGTCGCAATTTTCTAAAAATCTTATTATCTGCCGCAAACTCCGTGTTTTTGGTAAAAGTTCGTATAACGGGTTATTAATACAGAAATTGCGGGTCGAAAGTGTCCTCACGTACCTCTTTAGCTCAGGAATCTAGGCTTGCTGTGGTCGCGGTTGCTCCCTTGCTCGCCAAGATTTTCTGAGATGTTACAGATGAAAAAGCAACGTCAGTTGCTTTTTCTCTTAGCCATTGCTAAAATTTTTCTCGCCCTTGACGCCTACAAATCGACTCACCATCTAAATTTTTTACAAAAACACGTATTTTGGGCACCTAATACGGAGATTAATTTGGTTTGTAACAAGGGTATAAGTTCGCGGTTGACGTTTGGGTGGGCTTTGTGTTATCGTCCTAGCATCTAGATTAAATGCCGGAGACGGATATGCTGAGAAAATTTTGTTTGTGGGGAGCTTTGCTGTTGGCGGGGTGTACCGCTACGCCTGAAAAATCAACGGATGCGGTTGAAAATGCCGGTGTCGGCGGGGCTCATTGTGTGTTGATGACTTCCGTGCCGGAAGAGGTGGACGGAAAGCTTAATACCTATGATGCTATGGCGCGGGCTGCAAAGTATAATGCTAAGCCGGTCAGCGAAAATATGAAACAGAAAATTTTTAGCGCGAATCCGAATTTGTCCCCTAAAGATATTATTGACAATGTATTAAACAATCCGGCACAAGGCAGTGAGCTCTACAACGGTATCAGGGTGTTGGATTATGCCATTATGTATGCCGGTGCTTATTTGGCGGACTCGCAACAGCAAGCTGATGATTTGATTTTGCAGCGTTCGGCTCAGAGTTTGGCCGTGGCTGCAGTAAAAGTACAGGGCGATGTGTGGATTGCTAATCGCAAAATCAGAGAAATCAACCGTATGCTTGACCAGCAAAACAAAGATTTGTTGGCTTTTGAGGCTTATTATCGGACGGTTGGTAAGCTCAGCGAAGAAGAGCAGTCGTATCGGAGCTCTTTGGATGTGGCTATCCGCAAGCTTAAAGAAACCAGAGAATCGTTGATTGCATCAACTCTTGAATATCGTAAGTTGGTGAAAGATAAGTCCGAAAGTTTGGAGTTGGACGGACGGCGTTTCTATGAACTTGACCATTTTGAGGCATCTTTAAGTGAAGAATTGTTTGAACAAGCCGCTTTGGCAGGGCGACCGGAGTTTAAGTCAGCTAAGGCTCAATCAAAAGGGTATAGTTTTGCATCTATTAATCGCTATTTGGCGTACCATTATGATGAAGTTGAGCGTTTGAAACTCAATGGCTATAAAGCAAACAATGAGCTATATGCCAATGCGTTAGAAAAACAGGCGGCAAGAGCTGCCAGCAGTTTGATTGATGCTATTGTTGTGCTTAGAACGCAGACTAAGCCGGAAGATACGTTTGCTCAGCAAGATAAAGTGTTAGATGAATTGGCTGCCGCTATTATGATTCAGAATCGTCTGGCGTTTGAGGCTGTGGGGACGGCTACTTTGGATTATGAATTGGTACTTAGCAAAATCAAAACCCTGAAAAAAGAGATTAATCTGCTCAAAAACCGCAGCTTGAACTATGCGCAAAAAGAGCAGTTGTTGGACAAGAAAATCCAATTGCTGAATTTGGAGATTTTGGAAGCGAGAGTTGTAGCAGACCGTGCTGCGGCAGTGGTTGGTTTGTATTTTTATGCCGGATATGCCCCGTTTGAATGCCAGCTGTTGAACCAGCGTCCGGCTTATATTGCCAAAGTGCTCAAAGAAGGATTGAATACTGACAGAGTGAAAATGTTAGCAAAATCTTGGCAGGAAAAAACTCCGGTTGGTAGTAATGTTCCGGAAATTGAAAAATGGGCAATCGGTGAAAATTGGCTCGAAGATGTGCTGGAAAACAAAGTAACTGAGAAAAAGCCGGTGGTAGTGCCGGATCAGAGAATTAGTCCTGCTAAGCCTAAAACAAAAGCTGATGCAGAGCCACAGAAGTTGGTTCAGCCGGAAGGGGATTATACTCCTTATACCAATCCGGAGTTTAATAAACGCAAGGTAATGCAGTTGGGGTCTTATGTGGAGCCAAAAAATGCGGACTTGGATTGGAATATTTTGAGCAATTTGTATCCAGAACTTAAAAAGTATAAGCCCAAAACCGAAAAAAGCTATGTTAATGGGGTGCTATATTATCGTTTGTTGATTAAGTCTCCGTCTGGTGGGTTTATGGCTTTATGCAACAAGCTGCGGCAAGACAGAGTACAATGCTTGTTGAAATAAAAGGTTTGTCAAAAAGCTTTTTTTGGTGTAGGATATAAAGGTATTGTTAAATTACGGTTGCGCCTATGTCTGAGGATAAAGAACAAACATTATATGAGTGGCATGCAGTATCGCGCTTGAAAAATGAAGCGCGAGAGGTGGAGCCTGCCTTGGAACAAAACTCCAAAACTCCAGAAATAGATTTAGTGCCAGAGCAGGCGAAAGAAACGGAGATATCGGAGGAAAAAAAAGAGCTGCTTCCTGAAATGGATTTTAAAGAGCAAAAACTTGATGAAACGGATTTCCATGGGGCAGCCTTGGCCGGAAGCAATTTTGCCGGAGCTTCGTTAAAAAATGCTGACTTAAGCGGGGCGGATTTGTCCGGAGCAAACTTGAGCGGGGCAGATTTGTCCGGGGCTAATTTGAGCGGAGCCGTGCTGCGCGGAACCAATTTTACCGGTGCTTGTTTGAACGGGGTAAAGCTGACAGAAGCTGATTTGGATGGGGCTATTTTGCTCAATTTGCGCATTGATGAGCTCGGCCTGCAAGAGTTGCAAGAGCTGATTGAGTATTTGGCTAAGTATTTTCCGCATAAGCTGAACTTGGCTAAGATGAATTTGACCTTGTTGGACTTGAAGCGCATTGATTTGAAAAATCTTAATCTGCGAGGGGTGGATTTTACCGGTGTGGATTTTACCGGTGTTAATATTATTGGCTTGAATTTGAGTGAGTGCATTATTACTCCACAGCAGATTGCGCAGGCAATGGGACGCAATCCCACGCGTGATGAGATGATGCAGCTGTTGATGCCACGCAAAAAAGAAGGCGGAAAAGAATGGTCAGGTATTGATTGGGAGTCTTTTTTTCGTGGTGGTGAAGATTATAGTATTTGGGATGCTACCAAAGATAAAGGTATTACCATTGAGCAGATTTTGAAAACCGGTAAAAAAGTGTTTAGAAAAGAAGCCGGAAAGCCTAAACTCAAAGACGAGCAGATTGTAGAACAAGTGAAAACCGAGCAAAAGAACAAAGATTTTGAGCGGACCGAGAAAATTCGTGAAAGTATTGAAAAGAATCGTCAGGCAGTGTTGGAGGCCAGAAAAGAGCGCCAAAAAGAAGCCGCTGATGAGAAGAGTAATGATGAACGCAAACCACAAAAAGAGTTGGATATATCGTTGATTAATGCCGGCAGAGGACGTGAGTTTTAAGCTCCGAGGCGGCGGGCAAATTCAGCCTCAGAATCAGCAGAAAGATAAGGGTTGCACTTTTTTTCTTCCCCGAGGGTGAAAGGACCGGCGGGGAGGCCTTGTTGCAGTCGGTTTTGAGCCAAGCGAAGATAGGCTAAAACATCGGGACTGTTGTGGCTGAAGTATAAAGCTTCTTGCGCACCGTGCAGGGTGTATTCATGCCCAGGGTAAAAAAGAGTATCATCCGGAAGAGCTTTGATTTTTTGTACCGAATGCCACATTTGGCTGATGTTGCCCTCAAATAAACCGCCGACACAGAGGTTGAACAGCATATCGCCGGTAAAAAGGGCTTTGTCTTGGGCAAAGTACCATAAAATATGGCCGATGGTGTGTCCGTCAACGCTGATGATTTGGGCTTGAGAATCGCCTAAGCGGAAAGTGTCGCCGTCACTGAGGGCGATATCTAGCCCCGGAATGCGGTGTGCGTCTGCACTATGGCCGACTACTTGGGCGTGGTAGAGCTGTTTGAGCTCAAGGTTGCTGTCGGTGTGGTCAAAGTGATGATGGGTGTTAAGAATATAAGACGGTCGGGTATTGAGCTCTTGGCAGCGCTTGATAATCGGAGCGGCTTCAGAGGGGTCGATGATGGCGGAAATGCGGCTTGCCTCATCAATCAAAAGGTAAGCGTAGTTATCCATAATGCCGGCGCGGCACAAGATGGTTTCAATTTGCAGCATTAAAGGTAATCCTCCGGTCTAACCTCATCAATTTGTTCAGGAGAGATGTATTGTTCAGCATATTCCATATAAACCTCATTGGTGATGAATACGCGATATAAATCAGGATCAATATGGCCGCTGTTTTTCATCTCTTTCATAATGGAGAGGACTTCGCTTAGCTTTTTAGGTTCTTTATAAGGGCGGTCATTGGAAGTTAGAGCCTCGAAAATATCAGCAATAGCCATAATCTTGGCCGGTATGGACATTTGGTCGCCGGTGAGGCCGTTGGGGTAGCCTTTGCCATCAATACGTTCGTGATGGGCGCCGGCGTATTCAACCACATTGGACAGCTCTTTGGGGAAATGAATGGCTTTGAGCATATCAATCGTAACAACGATATGTTCGTTGATTTTTTCTCTTTCTTCCTTATTAATCGTACCTTTGCGAACTTCTAAGTTATAGAGCTCGCCGTGATTGTAGCCCTTGCTTAAGTGGTCTTCGCGGTTTTGGAGCAGGCTTTCATAACTGGGGTTGCGGTATAAATCCATGTCTTTGATGTTGTCGCGCTCTGCCCATGACAAGCCTTTGGTGCGGTCAAAATAACGTATAAATTGGATTTGGCTTAACTCCTCAAGACGTTTGATATCAGCATCACTTAATGGGGTATCGCCGGTGTTACAACGCGCAATAAAGTCAAAGTCTTCTTCTAAGTGTTTAACTTTATTTACAAATTCGGCTTGCAAAGATTCTTTGTCTTGCTCCGGTGCAGCAAGGCGCTTTTTGAGGTATTCGATATGGGCGTCGCGACGCAAAATCTCAAAACGACTGCGGATTTCGTGAATGCGGTTGTAAATGGTTTCTAGCTTGGTGGCTTTGTCAACAATATATTCCGGAGTGGTGACTTTGCCGCAATCGTGCAGCCATGAGGCGATGTTGAGTGCGTACCAGTCATCGCGGCTCATTTCAAAGTTTTTGAGAGGTCCGCTGTCTTGTTGGACAGCGGCGGTGGTCAGCATACGGGCGATAACCGGTACTCTTTGGCAATGGGCTCCGGTATATGGTGATTTAGCGTCAATAGCTCGAGCTAAAACCTCAATAAAAGATTCCAGAAGTTGGTTGTAGGCGCCTTTAAGACGGCGGTTCTCAATCGTGATACCAATGAGCGCGCAGATAGACTGTAATGTGCGTTGCATATCTTGGGTGAAAGAGATGGTTTTGCCGCTTTCATCTTTGGCATTGATGAATTGGATTATACAAATGGTTTCACCTCGGCGGTTGACTATCGGCAGAGTTAGGCCGGAAACCGACATATAGTTGTATTCGTTATCAATCTCTTGAAACAGAGAGTTGTCGTAGCGGTTGTCACCGTAGATGTTGGCGGTGTTGATGATTTCGTGATTGAGGGCGGAGCTTTCAACTAATGATTTGTTCTTTTTGTTTTTGAGGTCGGGAAGATAAATACTGGGATAAAGTGAGAGGTTGTCGCTGCCGATTTTATGCAACCCGATGCTGGTGATGCGGCTGAGCTCTAAGGACATAAAGTCATCGTTGTTGACGGAGTAGAGAAAGCAGCCGTCGGCACGGCACAGAGATTGTGCAAACTCCAGTACCCTTTTGAGTGCCGTATTGTAGTCTTTTTCTGAGAGAATCGTGTTGTTTAATTCAAGCAGATTGGACAAGATTGAACCATTGATTTCAGCCACTGCAGTATTCCCATCTTAATTAAAACTAGGGATATTATGGCAATATATTGTTAATTTTTGATAAAAAAGCTGAAATATCTTGCTTGCAGTTTTTTTTGTTTTCAGCTAATATGGCGCTTGGTGTTAAAATGGAAAACTTGTATAACAAAAGAATTAAGGCTCGCAAAGGGGCAAAGTGGCTCAAAGTAGTATGGATCATACTTTGTGTGATGCTATATTTTTGGGTGGCTAATTTGTTGGTGCTGTTGGCCTGCCAATATGCCGAGTTTGGTTTTACGACCAAAAATACACGGCGAGTGTATCACTTCTTGGGAAAAGTAAGGGAAGAGCCGTGGTTGGTGTTTAAGGCTTATTGGATGTGGCTGAAAATATTTTTCAGCGCGGAGAGCTATAAGTGGACGAGTTTTATTCCGTGGTTATCACCCTTGGTGTTTGGCTGGTTTGTGTTTGTGAGCTATGTGAAGGCCAAAAATCCGTTTAATCCGTTAGGTAAAAAATATAATCATTGGGCAGAACCTGAAGAAGTTCGCAAAATGTCGATTGTGGGCGGAAATTTGATGTCGCTTGGTATGTTTGGTGGCAGAAGATTGCGCTTGAACCATACGGCTTCGGTGTTTGTATGGGGGGCATCGGCTCAGGGTAAAACCTCAACCGTGGCTATTCCCTCCATTTTGGAAAGCAATGATGCCAGCGTGGTAGCGGTTGATACTAAAGGTGATTTAGCTAAGTATACGTCTGGTCACAGAGCCGGATTGGGACGGGTATTCTGCTTTGATTGGAATAAATCCGAAGATAAAGATAACGGGGTGTTTTTTGCCAGATGGAATCCGCTATCGGAAAAAGATATGCCGGCTAAAAGTGAAGAGAGAAAAGCTTATTTGCGGCGGTTGGCTGAGCATTTGCTGCCCGAAAAAGGAGACGCTTATTGGCTCAACTTGTCAAATATGGCGGTGGAGGCTGTGCTTAGTTTCTATGTGGCGAAGTTTGAACGTGCTTGCGCTAATGATTATTTGTTGACTCAATTGCTGGAAAATGGAAGCTTTTCGGAAGAAGATGAAGGCTTGTTGCTGCGCTATTATGCTCTGATGAACCCCAAATATGCCGAGGCTGCGGTTGAAAATGTGAAAAATAAAACCATGACCGCGCAGAACTATATGCCGGTTGGAAGCTGGAACGGAATTTCAGAAAGCTGGCAGGGCAAAGAGCTTTGCTTGCCGATGGTTACGGATTGTTTGTTGCAGAAGTATTTGGAAACCAGAGATACTCATCCTGATGATGTGTGGGCAGATATTTGTACCGAATATAAAGAAGAGGCGGTATTCTTTGGTTATGGTGCCAATATTGTGGAGATGTTTGAACAGATTTTGGCATGCAAGCGTAAAGTGCGTAACTTGTTGTTTGCGGAGCTGTTAGAACCTTTGGAAATATTCCAAAAACAATCTATTCGTGAGAGAACGGCATCAAGTGATTTTGCTTTGAAATATGCACGAGGTATGCGTGATGAAATTAATGGTGAGTGGCAGATATCAACCGTGTATATGACAGCAGATACCAAAGAGGCGGCGTTTATGACGCGTTTAATGCTCGATATGTTGATTGAGCGTAATTTGGAAAAACACCGTTCATCGGCGCGCAATACTCTGTTGGTGGTGATTGATGATATGGAGATGATGCCGCGTTTTAGCTCTCTGCGACGCGGAGTGGCTCAAGGTAAATCTGCCAATATGGCTTTTTTGTTGTTGACTGACAGCTTGAAAAAACTGGGAAATGCTTACTCTAAGGAAGAATTGGAAGAGATTACGGCTAGTGCAACTTGTAAACTGATTTTTGCTAATAATAATATTGAGCTCAGCAAGCAATTCAGAGAGCTGGCGGTGTATGGGGCAAAGTCGGTGCAGTTGCCGGCAGAGGCAGCAGACAGGTTGCAAAAAGTTAAAAACGGGTTGAATGATGCTTATTTTTATCGGCGCATTGCCGATGAGCTGTTGAAGCAGAAAAACAGCAAAGACATTACCCGCGGGCAGCATGTGTTGTTGGTGGAAGGCTTTTACAATCTGCCGGTAAAAGCTGATGTAAAAACCTTTGAAGTTGATGCCAAGTTTAATATTTTGGCGGCTAAGGCGCCTTGTGAGCGGCTGGATAATGATTTGGTGCAGAAACGCAATCGCCAGGATATTGATGTGCCGACGATTGATGAAGTGTTGGACGGTTTGAACAAAGCCAAAACTGCAGAATATAAAGATGATGAGGCGGAGGTAAAATCCGCTGTCGAAGATGACGCTTCGGAAGTTGAGCCGGAAGAGACTGTTGTTGATGATGAATGGTGGATGGATGATAAGGCTTTTGAACTTGATGAAACGAAGCTCAAAAATCCGTTTGAGGAAAAATAGGTTATGGAAGAGACTCTGTTTTCAAGCAAAATAAAACGCCCATTGGCAGACAGGCTGCGCCCGCAGACTTTGGCCGAGGTGGTGGGGCAGGATCAGGTTATCGGTGATAATGCTCCGTTGGGGCGTATGGTGAAGTCAGGCAAGGTGACATCGTTTATTTTATGGGGGCCTCCGGGGTGTGGTAAGACTACTATTGCCCGCTTGATTGCCGAGCATACCAATTTATATTTTGAGCAGATTTCGGCGGTGTTCTCCGGCGTGGCTGATTTGAAGCGTGTGTTCCAATATGCGCAGGAGCGGCGGGCGAATCAGGGTAAGGGGACGCTGTTGTTTGTGGATGAAATTCATCGTTTTAACAAGTCGCAGCAGGACGGGTTTTTGCCCTATGTGGAGGACGGCACCATTATTTTGGTGGGTGCAACAACCGAGAATCCGTCGTTTGAGCTGAATGCGGCGTTGTTATCACGCTGTCAGGTGTTTGTGCTCAACCGCTTGAATGAGCCGGAGTTTGAGGTTTTATTGGAGCGAGCTGAAAAAGAAATGGGCAAAACGCTCCCGATTGATGATGAGGCTCGTACTTTTATTAAGACTATTGCTGATGGCGATGGGCGCTATATTTTGAACTTGGCAGAGAGTATTTGGAACTATGCTCAGCCGAATGAAATATTTGACAAAGACAGTATTTTGAAGATTATTCGCTCGCGGGCGCCAATATATGACAAGGGGCGCGACGGGCATTATAACCTGATTTCGGCGGTGCATAAATCTTTGCGAGGGTCTGATGTGGATGCGGCCTTATATTGGGTGGCGCGGATGATAGAATCCGGTGAAGACCCCAAGTATTTATTGCGGCGGATGACGCGTTTTGCGGTAGAAGATGTGTCTTTGGCAGACCCCAATGCCGTGGTGCAAGCGATTGCCTGTTGGGATTTATATGACCGTTTGGGTTCGCCGGAAGGGGATTTGGCAATATTTCAGCTAGCGGCTTATTTGGCGACGGCGCCTAAATCAGTCGGGGTATACAAAGCAATGTATGCGGCCAAAGATGCGGCGCGGCGCACAGGGTCATTAATGCCGCCGAAAAACATTCTCAATGCGCCGACCAAGCTCATGAAGCAATTAGGTTACAGTGAAGGTTATGAGTATGACCCCGACTGTGAAGACGGTTTTTCGGGTGCCAATTATTTTCCGGAAGGAATGTCTCGCCTCAAGTTATATCATCCGGTGGACAGGGGCTTTGAGCGGGAAGTGAAAAAGAGGGTGGAGTATTTTGAGAGGCTCCGTGCCGAGCGCCAAAAACGTGTATAGCACACCATCTAGAGCGATTTTTTCCGGTCAGAAAAATGCTCATGTACCTCTTTGTACACTCCGCTTTTTCTGCCGTTAAAATCACTCTATCTGGTGCACTCTCCACGTTTTTACAAAACGCGTATGATGGTCGATTAGTGCGCTTTTTCTGCCGTTAAAATCACTCTATCTGGTGCACTCTCCACGTTTTTACAAAACGCGTATAACGGTCATCTAATACAGAAACTGCGTGTAAAATGTTCGGTTACGTACTTTTTTGTACGCGCCCTCACATTTTCACTGGTTTCCTATTATATGACTCGTTCTCCGCGTTTTTACAAAACGCGGATGGCGGGGCAGAATATTTAAGCTGGCGCAGCTTGACCCGGTCGGTTCGCGGTTGAGAGATTGGGGCAAAGAAGGCGCGACCTGAGGTAGCTCGATCCCATCAGTTAGTTGTTGAGGGATTGGGGATAAGGAGGCGCGATGCTTAGATTGTACCGGCGGATGGTTCAGGGGTTCCGCCCCTGAAGATTTAGGGGCGGACAGGTGGGGTGTGATTTGTTTAATATGTTTGTGAATCTCTCACCCACCCCAGCCCTCCCTATACAACAGGGAGGGAGTGGAAAAGGCTCAGGAGAAATCCTGAGCCTTTTGGTCAGGTTGAAAATTCTCATTTCGTGATTATTGCCTATTTGTATATTGATTTTTAAGGTTTGTTATGTTAGAATGTTTTTAACTGATGAGAGGTTCATCAGCCAGGGTTTGAACGCCCTTTTGATACGAGTCGTTTTAGCATAACGACTTAAAATAATATGCTGGTATTCGCACATTAACTTGACTGCGGGTGCCAGCGAATAAGGCTCCGCCAAATAAGCTGGGGCTGTTCGTATCAACAGTCGTTCAACGCCCGTTTTCCTCTTCTTTGGGAAGAGGAAAACGTTCTTTTTTAACAACAAAAAAGAAAAGGTGTGTGCTATGACTAAATTTCAATTTTTATTTATCGGGACAAGTTTGTCCTTTATTCCTTTAACCGTAAATGCTCAATGTGTGGCAACGCAGGATTGTGCGACTTTGGGTTATACTGAAACCTCTTGCAACGGCGGCAAAGGCGTCAAATGCCCCTTTGGCAACAAATGGGCGTGTTTTAATACAGATACCTGTGAAGCTAATGGATTTAAATTTTCTTGTGTGGGGAGCGGTTTTGTTTCCGGTATTGGAGACAGTTGTGGTAATAAATATAAAAAATGTACTTGTTCAACTGATTATTTATGGGATGATACGAAAGGGTGTATTACGGATCCGTGTGCGGGCTATATTACTTGTGAATATGGGTGTCGGGGAGATGATGTCTGTGGTAATAAATGTAAAGTTTGTTTGAGTAAAATATGTGATAAAGTTTATACAGGATGTACTTGTATTCAGTATGGTTCTAATGGTACGGGGTATAAAGCCGTTTGTTATTATCAACAAGGGGGAAGACAATATTCTACAACAATAATAACGACTACATATTTAGGTGAATGTCAAAGATATGCTTCTTCGGCGGAACGACAGGAGACAAATTGTCGATATGAATGATTTTTGTTTTTGATTCTTTATGAATAATAGTAAAAAATGGGACTGCAAGAGAGGCAGTTCCATTTTTTACCGGGGATGATAATTGGTTCAGGGAAAGAAAATAAGGGCTTGCGAATCAGAGCGCGATTGAGTACAATAAACCCTAATGTTTTGATTATAGAAAAGAGAGGCGGCCGTGAGCGGAGTGGAGTTGGTTGAAGTTAAGTCCCAAGATGACGGAATGCGTTTGAACCGCTGGTTTTTGAAGTATTATCCGGGGTTGAGCCTCGGCCGGTTGAATAAGTTATTGCGGACCAAACAGATTAAAGTCGACGGGCAGCGCGCCGAAGCCGCTTTGAAACTGGCTGCCGGTCAAGAGGTGCGGGTGCCGCCTTTGGATAAAGAAAAAGAATCCGCCGCACCTAAAAAAGATTTTGTTTCCGCCAAAGATGCCGCATGGCTCCAGTCATTGGTGATTTTTAAAGATAAAAATATTGTGGCACTGAACAAACCATCAGGCTTGGCCGTACAGGGCGGTACCAATACCACACGTCATGTGGATGGAATGTTGGAGGCCTTAAAGTTTGAGGAGGCAGAAAAGCCTAAGTTGGTGCATAGAATCGATAAAGATACCAGCGGTTTGTTGATTTTGGCTCGGAACCGCAAATATGCCGAGCTGTTGACCAAGGCTTTTCGTGAGCACCAGTTGCCCAAAACTTATTTGGCTTTGTGCTATGGCGTGCCGGCTCAAAATGAGGGTGAAATTAAAGCCAAACTTTTGAAAGTCGGTGAAAAAGTGCAGGTCTCGCCAGAGGGCAAAGAGGCCGTGACTTTATACCGCGTGGTTGATAAAGTCGGAGATAAATTTTGCTTGATTGAGGCCTCGCCTTTGTCCGGCAGAACCCACCAAATCAGAGTGCATTTGGAGCATATCGGTTGTCCGATTGTGGGGGATGATAAATATTTTGGCGCTCAACGCTTGAAGTCAAATGCTTTTGCCGATAAATTGTATCTGCATGCATATAAAATTAACTTGTCTGCTTTATATAATAAAAAAACCGAACTTAAGGCGGCTTTGCCGGACTATTTTAGGGAAAGTCTGGCCGCAGTCGGAATCGATTTTAAGGAGTAAGTCACGATGCATTTTGTTAAACTGGTAATGAAAATAATTATCGTTGTGCTGCTGATTGTGGTTGTCGGCGGGTTTATTTTTATCAGAAATTTTGATTTGAACAAATATAAGCCTTATATTTCGGAGCTGGTGTATGAGCAGACCGGCCGAACTTTGGAGATTAATGGTGAGGCAAAGTTGGCGCTGAGCTTTATTCCGACTTTGGTGCTGAATGATGTGTCGTTGTCTAATGCTGAGTGGGGCGCTTATCCGCAGATGGTCAGTGTTGGCAGTTTGGAGGTTAAACTTTCGGTCTTGCCGTTGCTCAAACGCAAGGTAGAAATTGATAATATTACCATTATTAATCCGGTGATTAATTTGGAGATTGCCGAAAACGGTGAGCAAAACTGGAATATGATGCCCAAGGCTAAAGTTGACCCCAAAACCGCGGCGCTGTTGAAAGATCAGGCGGTGGCTACCGGTTTGGTTGATGCCAAAACCGCCGATAAAGCCGTTGATGCTTTGAGTGAAAATCCGCAGATGTTGGCGCTGGCCGGTTTTGCTGCCAAAAATGTGCTGATTGAAAATGGCGTGTTTAACTTTGATGACCGCCAGAGCGGCAGTGCTTTGAATGTGGAAATCAGTAAATTTGCTATGTCTGTTCCGAGTTTTGATGCCAATGTCAGCGCTGAGTTTGATGTGTTGGTTAATGGGCAGCGCATTAAAGGCAACACGGTGCTGGGTTCGGTTAATACCTTTTTGAATGGCAAGGTGCCTTTCCCCGTTGAGCTGAATGCGGAGGCTTATGGTGCGAAGTTGACGGCTGACGGCGTGGTTGCCAATATAATGGAGAATCCGGAGTATGCCTTTAAGGCGACAGCGTATAATCCGCAGGGCAATATGGGCGCACCGGAGATTGAGTTTGCCGGTAATGTCAGCGGTATTCCAACCAGAATCGGGGTGGATATTACCAGCTTGAATGTAAACGGAAACCTGATGAACGGTACTTTGTTGGTGCAGCTGGCTAACCAGATTCCGTATATTGATGCCAGATTGAACAGTGATAAAATTGATGTTGAAAGCTTGATGCCGCAGACCAAAACCGCATGGCAAATGCCGTCTTTGGTGAGTGAGGCGCAGGCTGCGGCTTTTGTGCCGAATGATAAAATCCCCTATGAGGTGTTGAAACAGGTTAATGCTTATGCCGAGCTGAATGTTAAGTCTTTGGTGGTCAACCCGCAAGTCACGCTTGAAAATGTGGTGTTGAATGCCGTTTTGATGGACGGGGTGTTGGACTTGAAACCTTCAAGCTTTAATATCGGCGGCGGTAAGGTTGATGTGTCAGCCAATGTTAATGCCGCAACGCAGAATATTCAGCTTAATGCGGTTAGCCAAGGAGTGATTGTGCAGCAGTTGTATGCTCCGTTGCAGGCTTCAAACAACGGTAAGTTCGGCATTGTCAGCGGGGGTAATGTTGATGTTGATGTGAAGTTGACAACCAAAGGGGCAACTTATCGCCAAGTGGTTGAAAACGCCAATGGTCAACTGATTGTGATTGCTGATAAGTCGGTCGTACGCCCCGGAGATTTGGGCTTGTTGAGTGGCAACTTTATTACCCAATTATTGAAAACCTTGCGAATCGATACTTCTAAAAAGGTGGATATGGATATGAATTGTGCCGTTGTCAGAGCTGATATCAAAAACGGAGTGGCAGACTTTCCTAAGGGAATCGCCTTTAGCTCTAAGCCGCTGAATGTGGTTAGCAATGGTAAGCTCAATCTGAAGAATGATGCTTTGGACTTTACGGTACGTCCGTATTCGGGGCAGATTGTTGATGCCAATTTGGCGCAGGCTTTGTCATCATTCATCAAAATCAAAGGAACGGTGGAATCGCCCAAAATCGTGCTTGATGACCAGCAGGCTATTAAGGCTTTGGTCGGGGTGGCGGCTACCGGCGGAACATCTTACCTTGGTTCGCAGTTGTTGCTTGATGCCGACCCGTCGCCTTGCTATACGGCGTTGAAGGGAACGAGCTATCAATCTCGTTTTCCGGCTCCGAAAGGAATGGCTAAAGTGTCGCAAGATATCTATCAGGGGGCTAATGATGCCGTTAATGATAGTATAAACGCGGCGCAGACTGCGGTCAAAGATGGGACCAAAGCGGCTCGAACTGTGGTTGATGACGCCGCTAACGGCAGCGTTGATGCGGCTAAGGCGGCTGCCAAAGATGTTGAAAAATCAGTGCGGGATTTGCGTGATGCCGCCAAAGGTTTTTTGAACTCGTTGAAGAAGGCTGAGTAAATGACTTCAATGTTGCAAAAGTTGGAGCAGGGGCAGGCTGAGCTTGCCCCTCGCCGTGCTGAAGCCGAGGCGGATTTGTTGCGCTTTGCGGTTACGGATGTTTTGTTGTTTTGGAGCAACCAAGAATCACTCCATAAACTGCAGGCGGAATTGTGGCAGCCGGTTTTGGACTGGGTAGCCGACAAGTGCGGTGTGCCTCCTAAAGTAACAACAGGATTAGACGTGCCGGAGCAAGACCCGCGTTTGGTGCAGGCCTTGCAGCAGAGTTTGGCGCAGATGAGCCTGAAAAAGCTATCGGCAATGTTAGCCGCAGCTTTAGAAATGCGTTCAGTGTTGTTGGCGTGGGCGTTGGTGGAGCGTCGTATTAGTGCTGAGGAGGCTTATCAGGCCGCTTGGCTGGAGGAAATTTGGCAGGCAGAAAGATGGGGGGCTGACGAGGCGGCTGAAGCCAAGCGTCAGGATTATCACCGCAATTTGACCGAAGTTGAAACTTTTTTGAATATGGCGGCTTGAGTGGAAAAAGAGGTTTATATTAAAATCAAAGGCCGTGTGCAAGGCATCGGTTTTCGCTGGTGGGCGGTCAAAACCGCTGAGGAAATCGGCGGAATTTCAGGTTGGGTTCGCAATGTGGAAGACGGCTCGGTTGAGATAATGATGTCCGGAGAGGAAGACAAGCTTGACCAAATGTTGTTAGCCTGTCACAAAGGGCCGCCTTTATCCCGAGTTGATGATGTATCTTTTATAGTGGGGCGTTGGAGCTCTTTTTTGCCGGAAGTTGTAAAAGGGGTTTTTAAACGCGCCTAGAAAACGGTGTATAATGGTCGATTTGGGCGTTGGCTGCAGGATGAAAGTGTCCTCACCTACTTCTTTGTAGGCTCCGGTACTTTCACCTTTGCCGCCTACAAATCGACTCATTCTCCACCGTTTTTACAAAATTGTGTATAATGGTTATCTAATACGGAAACTGCATGTAAAATGTTCGGTTACGTACCTTTTTTGTACGCTCCCTCACATTTTCATTGGTTTCCTATTATATGACTCATTCTCCACCGTTTTTACAAAATTATGTATAATGGTCGATTTGGGCGTTGGCTGCAGGATGAAAGTGTCCTCACCTACTTCTTTGTAGGCTCCGGTACTTTCACCTTTGCCGCCTACAAATCGACTCATTCTCCACCGTTTTTGCAAAATTGTGTATAATGGTCGCCTTAAAACTTTTTTCTTATTATTAACCTCATATATCGAAATTTTTAATTATGCGCATTGGTTGATTATGTGCATTGGGTAATTGTGGTTTGGTGGGGTGTGGTTAGCGTTTTATATGTTGGGTGATTTTGATGTCAATATCGCAATCAAGTGAATGGAGGTAGCTATAAAGTGTATCAAGTGATATGTTCTTGATGGCATTGCTATATTCCATTTTGAAGATTTTGTGCGGAGATAGGCAAGGGTTTTCTTGGGAGATTTGCTCATAACAACGGCCGCAAGCTACTCGGCAATCTATAAGTTTGCGGCGGAGGTTTTTATAAAATTTTTGGCTGGTTGCATTTTTCATTATTATTAGCTCCTGATGTTTTTTTAGCTATAAAAAAACCGTCCAAGCAGGTTAAACAAGGACGGGGAGCTCAAAAACTGCTAAACGACAGTCGCCGTTATTCAACATATTACCGGCACTCCCCGAAAGGGGAGAAAATTTCGTTTAGAGGTGTTTTTGAGGCACCGCGGCCGGTCCTTCCGACTGCAGGTATAAGTTAACATAATATCTATGATTGATGCAAGAGTTTTTTGTTTTTAAAATGCCAAAACCGAGGTGATGGCCTCGGTTTTTATGACATACTCAAAACTCTTTTTAACTGGTCTGAGTTTTTGGTGATTATCTCCTGAAAGCGCTCATCTTTTAAGATGTTAGTGTTCAGGAGCAAAATGCTCTCAAATAATAGGCGGATAGAATTTTCTTCCTGTCTGATACGCTCGGTATCCATGGTGACGGAGTAGAGGTATTCAAGGATTAATTCCTCATTGTCGCCTTGTTCATAAATATTTTCGGTTGTTAGCTGGGAATTGTTTTTGTGGTTTAATTCCCAATCTAAATATATATGCACGGACGGGTTTAAATCAACCATATTGTCCAGCATATAATGCAGGTGAAACAGAGAAAACTCCTTCCACTCTTGATGGAGAGGGGTTTCGGCACATAATTGTTCCAGCTGTTTGAACACACGATTGGAACAATCACTACATTCAGTTTTACTGCAACTGCAGCAGGCCGCGAACATCTTAAAGATGTTATTTGAAAATAGCAAATCTAATAAAATCTTGGCTATTTTCAAATTGTCAGTCTTTTGTTCGTAGCAAAAAACTTCTTCCTCCTCCGGTATTATGGTTGAGATAATATCGCAGAGGCAGTCCCTAATTTGCTTCATAATATATCATAATTATAGTTTTCCAGTAAGGCAATTTACTATAATGGACAAAATTTGTCAAGCAAAAAAATTAACACTTGATTAAAAAAAATGCAGAAAGTATAAATATAGTAAAATTTATTATTAATTATAAGCATTATGATTACAAAGGTTAAAGTTATTATGGGGATTGAGTTGCTTGGTTTTGTGCTGCTTTGGGGCGGTGGAATCTGGGTAATGATTGGGGTTGCTCTGATGCTTGCGGCTTTTTTGTTGCTGCTGCGGCGGTATCTGAAAGTCTGGAAAAAAGGAAAATATACCTATTACAACGGGCTGGGGCGAATCAATAATTATGAGGAAGAAGAACATCAAAAAGGCTGGAGGAGATATTGGCCTTTTTAAGCAAAAAAAAACAAAGGCTTGAGTCTAAACTCAAGCCTTTGGGTTTATTTGATTAAGGTTTTGAACTCTTGCTGCTTGCGGTGGAGCATTTCCCCATTGGGGCCTGATAAGGGTTGAAACTTGCGGGCAATGGTGTATTGCGGCAAAAGACGTTTGACCTCGTTGATATCTTGGTTCCAGACCGTGGGACGGAGGCGGATTTTTTTGCCTTGTCCGGCTGAGACTTTGGCAGTGATTTCGCCGCTGTCGGCGTCTTCAAACTCGGTGAGGCTCAGCCGCAGGTTGTTGAGGCTGTGGGGTTGCAAAAACGCTATACTTTCGCCGCTGTCAATGTAGTTGCGGATTTCAAAAATGGCGTCATCTCCCTGCCATTCAACGATTGAACCGGCAAAGAGCCAATCCCCGAGGGTGCGAGTGTATTCATAATTTTGGCTGATGTTGGTCAGCTTGCCATCGTGAAAACCAAGGCAGTAGCCGCGGTTTTGCAGGGTGTCAAGCTCGGGCATATAGCGCGTATAGTCCCAAGTGTCGGGCGAAGAATACCAGTCATCAATGGCTTGGCGATAAGTGCGGGCAACAATGCCGGCGTAGTATTCGGTCTTGTTGCGGCCCTCAACTTTGAGCGAATCCATCCCAATACCGAGCAAATCCGGCAGTCTGGGCAAAAGGCACATATCTTTGGAGTTGAGCATATAGCCGCCGTGCTCGTCTTCCATAACCTCATAATATTCTCCGGGGCGGAACTCCTCCTCAAGCAAAAACTCAAACGAATCTTTGTTGTGTTCATCAATAGTGAGCTCTTTGATGCTGCCGTCTTTGAGCCTAAGGTGCAGCTTGTAGTGCCAGCGGCAGCAGTGGGCGCATTTGCCCTGATTGGCGCTGCGGTCGGCCAGATAATTGGATATCAGGCAGCGGCCGGAATAAGACATACACATAGCCCCGTGCATAAAGCATTCAAGCAAAATGTCAGGGCATTGCTCGCGAATCTCCTTCATTTCGGCAAAGGTGACCTCGCGCCCAAGGACGCAGAGCTTAGCCCCTTGCTGCTGCCAAAACTTGACCGCCTGAGCCGAGCAGATGTTGGCCTGTGTGGAAACAAACAGGTTGAGCTCGGGGGCGTGCTCCTTAACAAACATAAAAACTCCGGGGTCGGCAATCAAAACTCCGTCAGGCTTGAGCTGGCGCAGGGTCTCAACAAAAGTGGGGAGCTTGGCAACATCACGATTGTGCATAAACAGATTGAGTGTCAAATAAATCTTTTTGCCGTGGCGGTGTACAAACTCTATGCCTTCACGGAGTTCTTCCATACTGAATTTGGATTGAGCGCGGAGGCACATATCAGGTGTGCCGGCATAGACAGCATCTGCGCCGTACAAAATTGCGGTTTTGAGCTTGACTAATGAGCCTGCCGGCAATAAAAGTTCAGCTTTATCTAACATAATTTATTCCTTAACGGTAATGTTTTGGGCATAGACATTGAGCTCGCCCAAAGGTGTGGAGTCAATATGAATCCGGCTGATGAACGGCAATTTGCTTTGCTCATCTTCCAGAATCCAAAAATATATCGGTCGATCAGAGGTGATTTGCCATAAAAGGTCGTCGCCGGTGTTGTCGAGCTTGTCAATATAGAGCGAGCATTTGTGCGCCGTGCCGCTGAACGGAGAATACTCGTTGGCGTTGACGGGCTCATCGCCTTCATCCTTAAAAATCACCGCAAAGCGGCGCTTGCCGTCAAAAACCTCCATACGAGAATCGCAAAAACGGACCTCGTTGTATTGTTTGGCCATCTCGGCAAAGACGGTTTGCAAATCAGTAGTGCCGTCGTTTTTGGGGTCTTGGGTGATTTCAACCTTTTTGCTTTTGTCGTTCTTGCTGCTGAGGCGGTAGACGGGAACTCCTTCATCATTATAAATCAGCTCTTTGGTGCGGCGGTTGGTGCGGGTTTGCGAGGCATATTTGTAAACCTCGGTTTGCAACTCGCCGTCGGGGTTGATTTTGCCGGAAGTCAGGTAATGTGCAGTAAACGGGTAAATGGCATCAAAAAAACCGTTGGTTTGGACTACCGACTGCGCTTTGTAATGCGATTTATCAAGCGTATATTCAAAACTGGTACGGCTGGCGTCAAATGGGCCAATGTGCACGATAAAGTCGTGTTTGATGCCCGAAGCCTGTGCCGTGCCGCACAAAAACAGCAAAAAAAGTATCTTTTTAAACATGGCTCTTAGTCTTTCTTTAAATCTTTTGCGAGCATACTATCATAAATTTTTTTAATTTAAAGGGTTTTAAAATGGTAAAAAAAGTTTTGGTACTCAAAGGCGGTTTTTCGGCCGAAAGAGAGGTTAGCTTGGTGAGCGCTGATGGCGTGGAGCAGGCCTTGCGTAAGTTGGGGTATGAGGTTGTGGCACATGACTGGAAAACCCCTGATGCTTTGTTGAAAGTAATTAAGGAGTTTAAGCCCGATGTGGTGTTTAATGCTTTGCACGGAAATTGGGGCGAAGACGGCGAGATTCAGGGATTTTTAGATGTGTTGCAAATCCCTTATACGCACTCGGGTTTGCGGGCGTCGTTGCTCGGAATGGACAAGAGCCTGACCAAAATCATTGCCGAGCAAAACGGGGTGCCGGTGGCTCAAGGGGAGAAAATGACCTTTGCGCAGTTTAAGGCCAAAGGGACTAAGCTTGATTTTCCCTATGTGATGAAACCGGCGGCAGACGGCTCCAGCGTGGGGGTATTTATTATCCATAACCAAGCCGATTTAGCGCAAGTCAACTATGATGACGAGCGGGAGATTTTGATTGAAAAATATATTGCCGGACAAGAGCTCACCGTGGCAGTACTGGACGGCAAAGCTTTGGCCGTGACCGAGTTGTGTGCCGCCAATGAGTTTTATGACTATCAAGCCAAATATACCGCCGGTATGACCGTACACAAGTTGCCGGCAGATATTCCTTCTGAAGTTGCCAAGCAAGCCATGCGCTATGCCGAAGTTATTCACCAGGCTTTAGGCTGCAGGGCGGTATCACGTTCTGATTTTCGCTACAACCCTCAAGACGGGGTGGTCTTTTTGGAGGTTAATACGAATCCGGGGTTGACCCCGCTTTCTTTAGTCCCTGAGCAAGCGCGTTTTTGTGGTATAGGGTATGAGGGGTTGTGTGAGAAGTTGCTTGCATCTGCCTCCTTTCGGTGTATAATGGGCGATTAGGGCGTTGTCGGCGGCCTCGAAAAATTCACGTACTTTTTTTGTACGCTAAAATTTTTCTCGTCCTTGACGCCTACTACTCGCCTCATTCTCCACCGAAAGGACTTTCGGTGTATAATGGGCAACTAATACAGAAACTGCGTGCTTTAGGTGTATAATGGGTAACTAATACAGAAACTGCGTGTTTTAGGTGTATAATGGGCAACTAATACAGAAAAGTGTATAGATGGATAAAACTAATTTAGTAATTGTTATCGGCGGGCCTACCGCTTCCGGAAAATCGCAGCTCGCGATGGATGTGGCTTTATCCCTCGGCGGTGCCGTGGTTAATGCCGATGCAATGCAGATGTATAAAAATACTCCGATTATTTCAGCTTGTCCGACGCCTGAGGACAAAGCCATGGTCGAACACTGCTTGTATGAAGTTTGGGATGCCGCCCAAAACGGATCGGTGGTGGAGTGGCTCGAGCTGGCTAATGCCGAAATCCGCCGCTTGTGGGCGGAGGGAAAAGTCCCCGTTGTGGTGGGCGGAACCGGAATGTATATTGACAACCTGATTAACGGTGTGACCCCAATCCCTGAGACGGCTGCCGAGGTTAAGCGCAAAGTTCAGCAGATGTTGGCCGAGCAAGGAGTAAATGCATTGCATAATTTGTTGGCCGAATTGGACCCGCTTACGGCTCAGCGACTCAGCCCTAATGATACAACCAGAGTTCGCCGCGCCTTGGAGGTGTTTTATGATACGGGGAAACCGTTAAGCAAGTGGTACCAAATCCCGATGGTTAAAAAACTGCCGGAGGCTCGGTTTGAGGTTATACGCATTATTCCTCATAAAGATGAACTTGATGAACGCTGCTTTATTCGCTTTGATAAAATGATGCAGCAAGGAGCTTTAGCCGAAGTTGAGGCCTTGGCTAAACGCAACTTGAGCCCTAAACTGCCGGCGATGCGTGCGCTCGGTGTGCCGGAGCTGTTGGAATATGTGGCGGGCAAAATATCTTTAGACGAGGCCGTGGCTTTGGGCAAACTCCATACCCGACAATATGCCAAACGCCAACGTACTTGGTTTAATAATAAACTAAATCAGGGGCAGGTGTTGCCATGCTGCTATAATAAAAATAATTTGGTAGTAAAAAATTTACTTAATTGTGTTAATAAGGGTGTTAAAAAGTAACTATATTGAGTTGCACTGCAGTTAATAAGGTTATAAAAAGAAATAAATTTTAGGTTAAAGACTTTAAACTCCGGAGATTGATATCATGATGTCAAAATTAATGCGCTGGTTGTCTGCTGATATGGCAATCGACTTGGGAACAGCCAATACTTTGGTGTATGTCAGAGGTAAAGGTATCGTATTGAACGAGCCGTCCGTGGTGGCTATTGAAGAATATCGCGGTAAAAAACAAGTCTTGGCGGTCGGTAATGAAGCTAAGTTGATGTTGGGGCGTACTCCGGGGAATATCCATGCTATTCGTCCTTTGCGTGATGGCGTAATTGCTGATTTTGAAATCGCCGAGGAAATGATTAAGTATTTTATCCGTAAAGTACATAATCGTCGCTCTTTTGCTGCGCCGATGGTGATTGTTTGCGTACCGTCCGGCTCAACCGCCGTTGAACGCCGTGCTATTCAGGAATCCGCTGAAGCCGCCGGCGCCCATAAAGTATGGTTGATTGAAGAGCCTATGGCTGCTGCGATTGGTGCCGGTTTGCCAGTAACCGAACCAACCGGTAGTATGGTGGTTGATATTGGCGGTGGTACAACCGAAGTTGCCGTATTGTCTTTGGGTGGTATTGTTTATGCTCGCTCGGTTCGTGTCGGCGGTGATAAAATGGATAGCGCCATTATCTCTTATATTCGTCGTAGCCACAACCTGTTGGTTGGTGAAGGCAGTGCTGAAAAAATCAAAAAAGAAATTGGTTCAGCTTGCCCGCCGGAAAAAGGTGAAGGCCGTACGGTTGAAATCAAAGGTCGTGATTTGATGAACGGCGTACCCAAAGAGATTGTTATCACCGAGCGTCAAGTAGCCGAAAGCTTGGCTGAGCCGGTTTCACAGATTGTGGAAGCTGTAAAAGTAGCTCTGGAAAACACAGCGCCGGAATTAGCTGCCGATATCGTTGATAAAGGTATTGTTCTGACCGGCGGTGGAGCCCTTTTGAGCAATCTGGATCAAGTTTTGCGCAATGCAACCGGATTGCCGGTTTCAATTGCCGAGAATCCGTTGGCCTGTGTGGTTAAAGGTACCGGTAAGGCTTTGGAAGATATACATAAGTTGAAGAGTATATTATCTACAATGTACTAAAAAATGTGTATAATGGTCATCTAATACGGAAACTGCGAATAAATCGCTCAGTCATGTACCTTTTTGTACACTCCGTTCGCGATTTTTCTGGTTTCCTATTATATGACTCGTTCTCCGCAGTTTTTTACAAAACTGGTTATTGGGACGGAAAATGTTTGTTCTTGAAAATCTTGGTAATTTAATGGCAAATAGGGGCGAATAAGGGTAATTTTGTAGTTGATTATAATAATATTTTGAGGATAAAATGGCGGCAGAGGTTGCGGAGGCAAAATCGTGCCGTTTTTTGTGCCTTTTTTACAGATGTTCAATATGAAGCGAGATAGCTATGAAACGCAGAAGAGTTTTGTTTATGCAGTTGAGCCATATTAGGTTGCTGGTCAAGAAGTTTGCGCTGGTAATCTTGTTCTTGTTGGCGTTTGTTTTGATGTTGCTTAATAAAACTGATACCATATTGATTGATAAAACTTCGTCGGTGGCTACAAGTGTGTTTAGCCCGGTTATTGATGTCTTGATTTTGCCGGCACGTGGAATCGCCGAAGTTTATGATTATTTTAAGGATATGCGCTTGGCTTATCAGGAAAATAAGCTATTGAAGGCTGAGAATCGACAATTGCGGATTATCAGCGAAAAAGCCCGCGCTTTAGAAATTGAGAATCGTTTGCTGGCAAAGCTCCTTAATTATACTCGTCCTAATGAAGAGGAAATGGTAACGGTGCGCGTGGTGGCTGAAGAAGGGGACGCGTTCTCCCATTCGTTGATTGCTTATACCGGTGAAAATACAACTGTCAAAAAAGACCAAATCGTGATTACAGATCGCGGTGTGGTGGGCAGAGTTGATACCGTGGGCGCGATGTATAGCAAAATTTTGATGATTACCGATATTAACTCGCGAATCCCGGTTATGCTGGAAAAAAATCGTGTCAGAGGAATTTTGGCGGGTGACAATAATCGCAAACCTAAGCTTGAATTTACGCCTATTGGCTCGGTGATTAATGTCGGCGATCGTATTATTACATCAGGCGTGGCGGGAACTTTTCCGGCTGGATTGCCGGTGGGTGTGGTAAGTGAGATTACCAAGCGTGATATCAGAGTTACGCCGTTGGCTGATTTTGATAGTATTGAATATGTTAAAATTGTATCTTATGCTGATGTAGAAGAGCCTGAAACCGAGGTGGTTAATGCAGCTAATCCTGAGGCGGAGGTTGCTGATGAATGATGCTTGGGATGAAAGTTTAAAGGCTTATTTTTTGCGTACATTGCCACTGCTTTGTTCAATTATTTTGGTGATGATGTCGTATATGCCTTTTAATATTTTATTGCCGACCAGTATTCATCCGGCGATGGGGGTGATTTGTGTATATTATTGGATGTTGCATCGTCCGGATGTATTCAACTTGTTCTCGGTGTTTTGCTTGGGGTTGGTTGAGGATTTGATTACGGCAGCACCTTTGGGGTCAAACTTGTTCCAGTTATTGGTGTTGTATGTGCTTATCAGCAATTTGCTAAAATATTTTAATGGTAAACCTTTTGAGGTTATGTGGGTCGGGTTTTTGCCGGCGGCTTTCTTGTCGATGTTTGCCAGATGGTTCGTGGTGTCGGTCTATTATGGGCAATTTTTGCCTCTGGGGATGTTAGGTTTTTCAGTGTTGATTACGGTGGCCGCTTATCCGATTATATCATTAGTGAATGTTTTGGTGCAGAACAAGTTTATGGCAGATGAGGTCTAAAATATGAATCGCGATAATGATAAAGGTAAAGTTCTGCTCAAGCGCTCTTTGATTATGGCCGGCGTTAAGGCTTTTTTGCTTTTGTGCTTAATTGGGCGATTGTATTATTTGCAAGTGTATCAGGCTGATAAGTTTAAAACAATGGCCGATGAAAACCGTATTTCTACCCGGTTGCTTATTCCGCAGCGAGGGATTATTTATGACCGCAATGATGTGGTGCTGGCTACTAATGAACAGAACTTTCAGGCCTTGATTGTGGCTGAGCAGACTACCGATGTGCAGAGCACTTTGGATGCTTTCAAAAAGATTATGCCGTTGAGTGAGGCTGAGGAAGAACGGATTAAGCGTGATTTGAAACGCAATAAAAGCTTTGTGCCGATTAAGGTTAAAGATAATTTGACTTGGGAGCAAGTATCAGAAATTCAACTTAATGCGCCGGAGCTGCCGGGGATTATTATTGATGAGGGCTTAAACCGCTATTATCCTTATGGTGAAAAAATGGCACAGGTGATTGGCTATGTGGCGGCGGTGTCTGAAAAAGATGTGAAAGATGACCCCTTGCTTGAGGTGCCGGGGTTCAAAATCGGAAAATCAGGCTTAGAGAAGTTTTTGGAGCATCGGTTACGTGGAAAAGGTGGTATTTTGAAACTGGAAGTTAATGCCTATGGTCGCGTAATGAAAGAGATTGAAGAGACCGAAGGTGTGGCCGGTGAACCCATACACTTAACCTTAGATGCCAGATTGCAGGAGAAAGCTTATGAGGCTTTTGGTGATGAAAGCGGTGCCGCAGTTTTGTTGGATGTGCATTCGGGGGAAATTTTGGCATTTGTTTCAACTCCGGCATTTGACCCTAATGCTTTTTCCCGCGGGTTGACCCATGATGAATGGCAGGCCTTGGTTGAAAATGAGAAATCGCCTTTGACTAATAAGGCTATTCAAGGACAATATTCTCCGGGGTCGGTGTTTAAGCCTCTGGTGGCGTTGGCCGGTTTGGAATCCAAAATGATTAAAGAAGATACACGTTTCTTTTGTGCCGGAAAAATGTTGTTGGGTGACCACCCATTCCACTGTTGGAAAAGAGCAGGTCATGGATATTTGAATCTTGAAGAATCTTTGATGCATTCTTGTGATATTTATTTTTATGAAACGGCAATGCGGGTCGGAATTGATAAAATTGCTGATTTGGCCAGACGTTTTGGTTTAGGTAAAACCGTTAATATTGGTTTGGAGCACGAAAAAGCCGGATTGATTCCTGACAAAGAGTGGAAGTTGCGGCGTTTTGGCGAGCCGTGGCAGATGGGAGAAAGCTTGATTTCGGGAATTGGGCAAGGTTATATTTTGGTTACGCCGTTGCAGTTGGCTACTATGACTGCGCGCTTGGTGAATGGAGGTTATGAAGTCACGCCGACTTTCTTCCCCGTGGATGAAAAGGCATTTCGGGATATCAAAAAAATTGAGGTGTCGCCTAGGTATTTGAATATTGTTAAACAGGGAATGTTTGACGTGGTTAATATTCCGGGAGGAACGGCTTGGGGATCGCGTTTTGATTATAACGGAATGAAAATGGCGGGCAAAACCGGCTCCGTACAAGTGCGACGAATCTCCTTAAAAGAGCGGCAGACCGGCGTGATTAAGCAAAAAGATTTGCCGTGGAAGTACCGCGATCATGCGATATTTATCGGTTATGCTCCGGCAGATAACCCCAAATATGCCGTGGCGGTGTTGGTAGAGCACGGCGGCGGTGGATCGTCGGTGGCGGCGCCGATTGCCAGTAAAATTTTGAAAGAGAGTTTGATTTTGGATCCGGTGAAAAGCCGTCCGCATTTTTAGAGGTGGGTAATGTATAAGCCTTATGAAACGACATTTAGAGGTCAGCGGATGACCATTAAAGAAAAGCTGATGAATATTAGCTTTTGGTATGTCTTTTTTATTTGTTTATTGGCGGCTATCGGAGTAACTATGCTGTATTCGGCGGCAAACGGGCACTGGCAGCCGTGGGCGATTAATCAGCTGTTGCGCTTTGGGGTGGGACTTGGCGTGATGATATTTTTTGCGCTGATTGATATCAGAATTATTTTGCGATATTCATATTTATTTTATTTTTTTACATTGATTTTGTTGTTGGTGGTTGAGGTTACCGGACATATCGGAATGGGAGCGCAACGTTGGATTAATTTTGGCTTTTTTAAGCTGCAGCCGTCAGAACTGATGAAAATTGCTCTGGTGTTGGTGTTAGCGCGTTATTTTCACTCAACGCAATTGCAAACCATAGAATCGACTAGTGGAATGATTAAGCCGGCATTGTTGGCTTTAATACCGGCGGGGTTGATTATTGTGCAACCGGATTTGGGTACCGGTTTGATGCTGATTATGACGACAACGGCAATATTTTTTGCGGTCGGAGTGCAGATGTGGAAGTTTGTGGCGGTTGGAATTACCGGTATTATATTGGCGCCGATTGCATGGCATTTTTTGCATGATTACCAAAAAGACCGAGTGTTGACTTTTTTGAATCCTGAGCGTGACCCATTGGGAGCGGGGTATCATATTATCCAATCCAAGATTGCGTTGGGTTCGGGAGGAGTATTCGGTAAAGGGTTCTTGAAAGGGACACAGACGCACCTTAACTTTTTGCCGGAGAAACATACCGACTTTATTTTCACGATGTTGTCGGAAGAGTTGGGTATGATTGGTGCCGTATGTGTAATTTTGATTAATTTTTGCATTATTGCTTATGGATATTCTTTTGCGTTTAAGAGTAGTAGCTATTTTGGCAAGCTAGTGGCTATTGGCCTAACAACCAACTATTTCTTATATGTGTTTATTAATACGGCGATGGTGTTGGGGCTGATTCCGGTAGTGGGAATTCCTTTGCCGCTTATATCTTACGGGGGAACGGTAATGCTCTCGGTTATGGCCAGTTTTGGGATTTTGCTCTCTGTACATATTAACCGCGATGTGACGGTGGGTAAAGAATAAGCCAATAAAGTAAAAGCTCTTCGAGGTTGTTGAAGAGCTTTTTTGTTGGATTATTGGAGTACCGCCGTCGGTGACGGTCGGCGGTACTTTCAATCAATTTTAGATATCAGGTATTCAATATCTTTGCGGTCAAGCTCGTCCTCGGCATTGGAGTAAGAGAGAATACGCTCGATGACTTTATGCGAGAAGGTTTGGCTGTTAGAATTCTTCATATCAAAACGGATGTCTTTGATGACTTTTAAGGCGCTGAATACTGCAGGAAATAGGTTCTTGGGAATGAAGGCCTTGCGCAAAAGGTTGCGGATGACAAAGTCTACTTGAGTATTAAACAAAATTTTGCGGACTTCGGTTATCGGTGTGTTGGACAAGTAAACAATTGAGTACTCAAAAAACTTGAGGTCACCCATACAGATAGCGCGGACAACCAAAGACGGGGTCAGCTTGTTGGAGCTGTAAAGCTCATGGACAAGCTCTTCAATTTGTTTATCGGAGCTGTATTCGGCCGAGACTTTTAAGGTGGCTTTTTCTTTGACTTCTTCAATAATATCAGAGGCGATATCTGCCGGAAGGTTATGGGTCAAAATTAAACGCTTTTGCAGTTCTTCTGATAAATGTTGGATTAAGCGAGAGATAACCGTGACCGGAAGTTCTGAACGATAAACCAGACAGCGTTTGACATTTTCGCTGGAAGAGTATTTATCCAAGATGTTTTGGTAAGTCTTTTCATAGATGTTGGCGGAGTTGTTGGAAATTAGTGTAATCACAACATCTTCGGAGCATTTGTCGACAATATAGGCCGAGACGTCGTTGGATAAGTTGCGGCGTTGGGCTACGGCTTTTTGCTTGTCGATGTTTTGGGCATTAAGAATGCCGATTAAGTCAGAATCTTTAAGGTCTTCGTAGTATTTGATAAACGGAATCGAAACGCTGTTTTCGTCATGGATGAGTTTGTTGACGATGTCGTTTGGAATATTGCGGCTCTTTTTTAAGCATTCAGCAAGGATTTGGCGGACGCTGATTTCAACATCTTCAACCATAATGCGGAAGATGTCTTCAGCAAGTTTGCGTTCTCCTAAAGAGATGTTGGGCATATTGTACAGAGTAGAAAGCTTTTGTGCCGTAGAGATTTTGTTTTCAGCAGAACGGCTGACCGAAAGCTTGATGACGTCTTCTCTGGATAGTTGCTTGTTATTCTGCATGGTTTTTGATTCCGTTTGTTTGACCTACTTTCTATAATATACTATTATGTGATAAATTTTCATTAATTTTTTGTTACATTTACGGAAGGCTGTGAGTCTTTGGGGAGGTTTGGGGTAAAATGGGCGTAGCGGTCGATATCTTCCAGGCGATAAAAAGTGATGGTATAGTCCAGTAATCCGGCAAAGTTAGGCAGGGCTGAGGCAAAAATCAAATACGGGGATAAAAAACGGCCGCTCAAAGTTTGGTTACGTTGACGGAGGTTGCGGCGTGCATTACGGAACTCTTGATAATCAATTGAAGAGTTGAGCTTTAAGGCAAAGTCGGTCATGGAAGATTGCAATGAAGGGTAGATTTTGATGCGGTAGGAATCGTCTTGAGTTTCATCACGGGGTTTTAAACCATCATTGCTGTACCAGTTCAAACTGCGGTAGAGGTTGTTGCTTAAGGGCAAGAAATAGGCTTCGCCCCAGTTGGTATTGATGGCGGCAGTTGCCAGCAGAATCGATGGTGGGATGATGTCAATTTTGTTTTGGAGCTCGTTTAAAATCAGCTCGTATTTTTGTGGAGCCGATAAGCGGGTGAAGATATCGTATTTGTCGGCAAGGTGCTCAATGAGGTTAATATCAGAGGCATCAAGCTGATTTTGTTGATATTTGTGGAGGAGGTAGTCAGCCACCAGACGCTCTTTGGCGATATCTTGATTGGTTTGCAAGGCCAAAGGCAAAAGCAGCATCAGAAAAAATTTGTGGCGCTGCTCGGGAGATTTGATGGTGGTAAAATCTTGAGGGAAGTCTTGGATAAATACGCGGGGATAAGCGTAATCAGGCGGAAGAAGGTAATTGGTGTAAGCAAGGGTTTTGAACTCTTGCTCAATGGCAAAAGAGCTTTGAGGCTTGGCAGAGGCCGAGAATCCGCTCTTGGGGCAGATGATGAAAAAAGTTGCCAAAAGGGCGGATATCAGGGGGCTAAGCTTCATAATTTTCAACGGATTTGATTTCGGGGATATAAGTTTTGAGGACTTTTTCAACTCCTTCTTTCAGCGTTATCATGGCATAGGGGCAGCCGGCGCAGTTGCCTTGCAACTCAACGTAGACAATGCCGTTTTCGTATTTGCGGAAGGCAATGTCGCCGCCATCTTGTTTGACTGCAGGACGAATGCGAGCATTGAGCAAACCAATGACTTTGGCGATAGTCTCACTGTCATCAGCGGGAGCGTTGGTGTTGACCAGAGCATCGGTTCCGGTAGCTAAAAAGTCCATTATCTCAGCCAAAATCTGGGGCTTGAGATCATCCCACGAGGCTGATGAATCCTTGGTGACGGAAACCATATCAGTAGTGATGAAAACTGAGGAGATGCCGCCAAGGTCAAAAATTTGCTCAGCTAAAGGGGATTTGCGCAAGGTTTTGGCATCGCTGAACTCGGCTTTGCCCTGAGAGGTGAGCGGAGCATCAGGAAAAAAGTTGAGGACGTTGGCGTCCGGAGTGGTTTGAGTTTCAATAAGCATAGTTATTTGGTGTCCTTGTTGTGAGGGGTGTTGAGCAGGCTGTCAATTTTATAGATAGTATTTTGCGCCTTGAGCAGATAAGCGTTGAGGTAGCTCAAATGGTTGGGGGCAAAGGAGCTGTTGAGTTCACCATTGCGGACAATGGTGGGGGAAAGCTCTGCGGCATTACGCAGGGCATTGAGCAAGATGGTCCAGTCCTCATAGGCTCCGCGTTCGACAATGATTTGTTGATAATCTTTGCCGAGAGCCTTCAAAAACAGGAAAAATCCGTAAGCTTGTCCTTGATTGTAATAAAACACGTTGTCAGCTTGAGTATCAAACCAGTCGGTATTGTGTTCGCGAATCTGGGTGCTGAGAGATTTTTCGGCTTGGCCTAAACCAAGAGCAATTTTGTGAAGAAAGTACTGCAAGTCTTCAGCCGAGCGATAAAATATCAGCCCGCGGTTGAGGAGTGCCTCGTTATACTTAATCAGATAGCGGCGTGCCTTGCGGTATTGTTTGGTGGAAGAAGGTGCCGGTCGGAGCTTGTTGTCCGGAGAAAACATCCAAACGGTGCCGGGGTAGTTGAGTAACTCGGCAGCCTTGAGCAAGTAGTTGGGGGTAGTATCGTCTTTTATTGGCGGAGTAAGGCGATGAGCCATAGCGTTGATGCCAATTTGCTGCGACTTGATAATCCCTTGTTGGAAAGAGGGCATATTGTCCAGAAAATAAGAAGGGTAGAAAAACGGCAGATTGGCAGTCCAGAGTTTGTCGTTGACCTCCCGATTGATAAGAAAAGAGCTTAGCTCAACTGCGGCGGATTGCTCCGGATGGGCAAGTTCGATTTCGTATTCGGTATTGGTGTCGATATGATGAATGATATATCCGCCCAAGGGGTAGTAGAGCAAGAACACTAAAAGAATGGCAATGGTTAAAAGATGCCACCAGGATTGCAGAAAAAGCGCCAGACTGCGGGTGGGTTTCCATTGAGCCAAGCGGGAGCGACGTAAGCGCTCGCTTAAAGTATGCAGCAGGTTATGCAGAGATTGTTTATCCATGTTGTTTGCCTTTGTTGGGAAGAAAATGTTTGATGTCTTGCCAATTTAGTATACCGGTTAGTTTAGCCATAATTGCAAAACTTGCAACACCCAAAATGCAAATCAGCCCTAAAATTCCGGTCTTGAACCAAAAAGATGATTGCATCCAATTGGTAAATAAGCTATCAGCACCGCGGAGGCTGAAGTATAGCACAACACCCATAACCAAGCTGGAAAAGGTGATTTTGACCAGCTTGATGGCTAAAGCGCGCTCAAAGCTCCAATAACCACGCTTTTTTAAGCCATAAATATATTGACCGGCAGAGATAACGGCAGCAATCGAGGTGGAGGCGGCAACGCCAACATGGCCGAGAGGCTTAATTAAAAGCAGAGCAAAGACGACGTTGCTGATGAGGGCGACAATGCTGTATTTGACCGGAGTTTTGGTGTCACCGCGGGCAAAAAAGTTGGGGGTGAGGGCTTTGGCCAAAACATATACCGGAAGCCCGAAAGAATAGGCAATGACCGCGAGGGCCGTCATCTCGGTCTCATAGCTACCGAAACGTCCGCGTTCAAATAAAATATTGACCATTGGGGCGGACAAAACAATCAGGGCGACAGCAGAGGGAATCGAAAACAAGGCACCGTATTCAACCGCGCGGTTTTGGGTGTGAGCGGCCTCAGTTAAGGCTCCGCTTTTGATACTTTTGGATAAAATCGGCAGCAGAGCTACGCTGATGGCGGCGCCGATAACCCCTAAGGGGAGCTGCTGCAGGCGGTTGGCGTAATAAAGCCACGAGATGGCACCGGTACCGACAAAGGAAACCAAAATAGTGTCTATCATCATATTAATTTGATAAACACCGGCGCCTAAAACTCCGGGGCCAATGCGGCGGAAAAGGGTGCGGATATCGGCGTTTTTGAGCAGTTGAAACAGCTTGAAATCCAGATGAAGGCGAACCCCTAAACGGCGCAGAAACCACCAGAGCCAAGCAATCTCAACCACGCCGGCAAGGCAGACGCTCCATGATAAGTTGAGAACCGGAGAATCCCAAAAAGGAACTGAGACAAAAACCGCACCGGTCATCATTAAATTGAGGATGATGGGGGCGGCGGCCGGAGCGGCAAATTTGTTGTGGGCATTAAGAATGCCGGACTGAAAAGACACTACCGAGACAAATAATAAAAATGGAAAAGTAATGCGTGAGAGCTCGGTCGCCAGAGCAATTTTGGCGGGGTCGTTGATGAAACCGGGGGCCATTAAGCGGACAAGGTCATCCATAAAAACCTCAACCACAAACACAAATATCACCAGTACAATGCTTAAGACCGAGATGGCGCGGGAGGCAAAAGCAGAGGCGGCGTCCTCCCCTTCGGAGACCATCTTTTGGGAGAGAATCGGTACAAAGGCTGAGGTAAAAGCCCCCTCTGCAAAAAGGCTGCGGAACAGGTTGGGGAGTTTGAAGGCCACGAAAAACGCGTCGGCGACCATACCGGCTCCTAAAAACTTGGCCAGAACCATATCACGGACGAATCCGGTGATGCGGCTGAGAAGAGTGAATCCGCCAAAGGTGGCTACCGATTTGAAAAGTGACATAAGAATTTTTCCGTTAATTGGTAAGTTTTGTTGTTTTATTAAGTATTCTTTATAAAATTGAGCATATAATATCTTAAAAATAAATACAATAGGCTTAAAAAAGTGCAAATTTTTTGCTTATTTGATGTTTTTTATAGTTGACAAAGATAATTTTAGTTGCGATAATAGACAAAAGAAGAGATAGCAATAACAAAAAAAATTCAGGAGATAAGTTATGTCAGTGCTTAATAAGAAAAATACTGCCGAGGTATTTAAGGAAGGGGACAGAAAAGCCTTCTTTATGAAAGGCGGCGCAAGTATTATTGCTTCAGCCTCAGTCAAGGAAGCTGATGCGCAGAAGTCTTTGATTGCTAATAAAGTTTTGGCAGCAGGTGGTAAAAGCTGGAGTGGTGAGTTGAAGTCAGCTCAGGCTGACAAGTCGCTCTATGCTAATAAAGCTATGGCTCAGGCCAAGTATTTGGGCGGCAATAAAATGTCAGAAGTTTCAGCTGAATTGGCTGCCAGAGTGGTTGAGGCTGCGGAGAAAGAAGCTGCTTTGCAGAATGTGGTTTTGAAGCAAAAAGCCGGTGCTGAAAGATAGTGGCATTTTTATTATTAAAAGTTATTGATTAGGGCATAACTTAAATAAAATTAAGCGGGCAGGAGTGAAATCCTGCTCGTTTTTTATGCAAAAAAAACAAGCGTCCGGCTGTTTGATGAGCGGGGCGCTTGTGTGGCAAAAGTCTCAGGAGTGTTTGAGCTCGTGAGGAGGGGCGTTGCGGGCGGTCTTGAGTTCATAGAGAATCGAGGCCCAAACGATGGTGTAAATGACGCCTAACCATGCTTTCCACCAGATTAAAAAGGCACAGAAAGCAACCAATACGGCAATCCAAAATAAAATGTAAAACTGTTTCATAAGCGTTTGTTTTTATGGTTATGACAACGTTTTTTTTGAAAATAGTGGCATTTGGCCCAGATTAGCGCGATGCCGACAACTAAGATTAAGAAAATAATATATCCCATAATATGAAAAAATTATATGTTTATGGGATGGAGTTTACATCTTTTTGGACAAAAATGCAAGAGAAATTTAGCGGTAAAATTAATTGCTCTGGGTGCTGAAAGAGGCAATCTCAGCACGGAGGTCTTCTAAGCCGAGGTTTTTCTCGGAGCTGGTGGCGATAATCTCCGGATAAGCGGCAGCGTGGTTCTTGAGCTCTTGGTGGAGTTTTTGCTCAAAGGAGGAAAGCTGATTGGTGCTGATTTTATCAATCTTGGTTAAAACAAGTTGGTAGGTTACGGCCGCCTTGTCTAACATTTCCATAACCTCGGTATCAACTTTTTTAAGTCCGTGGCGGGAATCTATCAGCAGAAAAACACGCTGCAAATTGACCCTGCCGCGGAGGTAGTCAAAAATAAGCTGCTGCCATTGTTTGACCATGGATTCCGGTGCCTCGGCATAGCCGTAACCGGGGAGGTCTACCAAGTGGAGCTTATCATTAAGGTTAAAATAGTTGAGCTGTTGAGTGCGCCCCGGAGTATTGGAGGTCTTGGCAAGTTTTTTTTGATTAAAAAGGGCATTAATAATGCTCGATTTGCCAACATTGGAACGGCCGGCAAAGGCGACCTCGGGTAAATCAGTCAACGGAAGTTGCGACAGTTTGGCCACGCTCAGCACAAAGCTAACCGGTTGGCGAAAAAGCTCATTGCCGGCTTGGCGGCGGGCGAGGGCTAAACTGTCGGCTTCTGTTGGCATATTAGACTCCGTGTTTTCTCATAATTGCTTTTTGTTGAATGATGGAGAGAATGTTGCTTAAGGTCCAGTAGATGACTAAACCGGAAGCAAAATGACCCAGCATAAACATAAAAATCAGCGGCAAAAGGGCAAACATACGCGCTTGGTCTTTGTTGGTGGGCGCCGGATTGAGCTTTTGCTGAATATACATGGTGATACCCATAATTATCGGCCAAACACCAATATCAAGCAAGCCGGGAATCGGCAGATGGGTGATGACGGATAAGGTCAAGGGGTCTGGGGCTGAGAGGTCTTTTATCCAGCCGATGAACGGAGCATGGCGAATCTCAATGGCGATATTCAAAACTTTATACAGCGAGAAGAATACCGGAATTTGGATTAACAATGGCAAGCAACCGGCCGCAGGGTTGATTTTTTCCTTACGGTAGAGTTCCATAGTTTCTTGCTGGAGTTTCATTTTATCATCGCCGTAGCGTTCCTGCAGGGTTTGCAGTTTGGGCTGCAGTTTCTTCATCTTCGACATACTCTCATAAGACTTGCCGGCAATTGGGTACATAGCCAATCTCAGCAAGGCGGCAAATAGCAGAATTGCCCAGCCCATATTGCCAATGAGGTTATAGAGAAAATCAAGAATATAGAAAAACGGTTTGGTAAGGAAGTAGTACCAGCCAAAGTCAACGGCTAAGTCAAACTTGGGAATACCAAGCTTTTTGGCGTAGCGATCCAAAAGTTTGATTTCTTTGGCGCCGGCAAAAAAGCGGAGGTCGTTGCTGCCAATGCCACCGGCCGGAATGGTAGCGGCTTGGCCAAGGTAGTCAACCTGATAAGTGTTGCCGTCAAGGTTGCGGACTTTGATGTTGCCGGTTTGGGAATTGTTTAAGATAAAGGCGCTAAACCAATAGCGGTCGGAAAAACCAGTCCAGCCGCCGGTGGTGGTGAAGTCTTGGCTCTCACCTTGGTCGAGGTCTTTGTATTTGACCTCGTGCAGGGTGTCATCCATTACACCGCTGATGCCCTCATGGACAACGCTAGCCGAGCTGTTGCTCAAATCGGGCGTACGGGCAATCATCCCATAAGGATAGAGGGTGATGTTGCGGCCGGAGTTGTTCTCAACATTATCGCTGATTTTGAACATATAATTATCATCAACCGAGATAATGCGGACAAAGCGCAGTCCTTGTCCGTTGTCCCATTCAAGCGTGATGGGAGACTCAGGAGTGAGTTCAGAGCCTTTGAGGTTCCAGATAGTATTAGAATTAGGGAGTTTGAGCTTGGGGTCATTACTGAGCCAGCCAAACTCGGCATAATAAGGGTGAGCAGTTTGGCTTGGGCTTAAGAGTTCAACATCGGGGCTGTCAGAAGACAGGGTTTGTTTGTATTTATCAAGCAAGATGTCATCAAAACGGGCGCCTTTGAGGCTGATGGAGCCGCTGATGGAACTGTTGCTAAGCTTAACTCTGGGGGTTTTAGCTAAAGCTTGAGTGCTGTCTAAGGGTTGAGCGGGAGTTTGCTCATGGGCAGCAAGCGGTGCTGATTGGATGCTCTCAGGTGCAGTCAACGGAGCTTCAGGCTGAGTGGCCGGAAACAAATAGCCGCTGATGATGACAATGGCAACAGAAAGGATTATTGCCCAAATCAGGCCTTTAGGATTGTTATTTTCTTCTTCCATGAGTACTCCAGTTCATAAAAAATATTATTATATAGGCTAATATTATGTAATCTACTTTTGGCGGAAAGGCAAGTGAAACTTTGCCCCTGTTTAAGCCTTGGGTGGTTGGTGATGCTCTTTGGGCGGGACTGGATCGTAGCCTGAGCCTCCCAATGGGTGGCAGCGCAGTAGGCGGCGAATGCCCAGATATAAGCCTTTGCATAGACCGTGGGTGCGGATGGCCTCAATCATATATTGGGAGCAAGTGGGCCGGAAGCGGCATACTCCGGGGAACAAAGGGGAAATAAATTTTTGGTAAAATCTAATGCTGAGAATCAGCAGGCGGGACAGCGGGTTCATTAGCGGTGTCTTCTTGCGGGCGAAAAGTTTTGGTTAGTTTTTTGACGGCATAGAGCGCATCTTTGCGGAGCTCATCAAAAGGGCAGCCGGCGGTAGAATAGCGGCCAATCAAAACATAAGTAAAGCCATCAAGGGCATAATGAGGGAAAATCTCGCGGACAATGGCTCGTAAACGGCGGCGAGCGAGGTTGCGGATGTGGGCTTTACCAAGCTTTTTGGTAGTGGTGTAGCCAACATAAGTGACTAAATCTTGAGCAGATTTGTTTTGAGCCGCCAATATAGTGACGTTGCGGGTTGTAATCCGCTGTCCTTTAGAGGCGGCTCTGACAAAATCTTTACGTTTTTTTAGAGTGCAAATTTCCATTGCCAAACAGCTTTAGGCGGAAAGTTTAGCACGTCCTCTGGCGCGACGGGCGGCCAAAACTTTGCGGCCGTTTTTAGTAGCCATACGAGCACGAAAACCATGACGGCGGGCTCTTACCAATTTACTTGGTTGATAAGTACGTTTCATAACATTTCTCCGGTTAAATGGGAGGCCTAAGGCCTCGGTTATTATTATATTTATTTAAGTCTGCCAAAGGGCAGGCCTCGGAACGTTATGAGGTATATAGTTTTTTTTATCTTTTGTCAACAAAAAACTGTGGAGAATGGCCAATTGGGGTGTCAACTGCTTTAGTCGCTGCCGCTTCTTTGCAGGTTAACAAACCTTCGCCTGTCGGCGAAAAACAATACACCGGATTGTTTTTCTATTCCAGCTCTACTAAGAGAGAGGACGCTGTGACTTGTTCCTTTTTTTCCTTATATTGAAAATCCAAAATTCGTGATTACATCAAAAACAGCTTGCGAAAGTTCTCTTATTGTGGTATTCTGTTGAGGCAGTTGGGAAAACCGGCTGTGGTGTCTCAATAACACCAACAAGCGAAGTATCCACTATGGTGTGGAGTGCTGGTAAATAAGGATATTGCCTCTAACTTTGGGGTTACTGCCTTTGAGGTTTGCGATATGACGAATAACAGCGACTGCCTTGCTTGTGCAGTTATTGAGCTCCTCACCGCCTTAGTTTTCATAGCTAAAGCGGTGTTGTTTTAACAAAAAACGATGGAGCTTAGTTATGAAAATTAAATTTTTACTCTTAGGGACTTCTCTGTCCTTTTTACCAACCTTATCTTTTGCTCAATGCGTAGAGACAACAAATTGTGAAACTCTAGGTTATACTGAAATAACTTGTAACGGTGGCAAAGGTGTGAAGTGCCCGTTTGGAAACAAGTGGTTTTGTTTTGAAACCGAAGATGAATTTAAAACAAGACTCTGTCCTGAATTGGGCTTTACATTAGATTGTTCCGGAGAAAATCAAACCGGCAGTAGTTATAGTTGCAACGGAAAATATAATTATTGTAATTGTGCTGATGGTTATTATTGGAAAGAGGGGAAATGTGAGCGAACTAAACTGGGACAGAGTGGTGTGGTCGGAGATTTGTATTATTGCAATGGTGTTGTTGTTGGAGTAAAGGCGCCAGGGATGGATTTTTATATCGCTATGAAAGATTTGGGGAATATGAATTGGGAGGGGGCTGTCAATAGCTGTCAAAGTTACATCTTTTGCAATATCTGTGATAAGTTAAATGGAGCTTTGCCGACTAAGGCTCAATTGTTAACAATGTATAATAATAAGGTTTCTTTGAACAGTTTATTGTTAAGAAATGGTGGCATGGAATTGACAGAATCCTATTATCGGTCGAATACCCTCAGTAGCTCTTATGGTTATCACTATATTGTGAGTATGTCTGATGGTGATGTGAAAGACAACTATCTTGGCAATGATGATCGTGGCTATTACTCTGTTCGGCCGGTATTGATGGTTTATTAGCGAGAAGAAAAGACAAAGCTCTCCTTTCGGAGAGCTTTGTTTGGCTTGAAGTAATGATTAACGGCGGTCGCCAAACAGGCGCAGCAAAGCCAAAAACATATTGATAAAGTCAAGGTATAATTCCAAGGCTCCGGCAATGGCTTTGCGGGTCAAGGTGTCGCCATCATCATAGCTCATATAAATTTGGCGAATTTTTTGAGTGTCATAAGCCGTCAAGGCTGTAAAGGCAATTACGGCCAAAATGGAAATGGCATAAGACAGCCCAGGGCTTGCCAAAAAGATATTAACGATGGAGGCGATGACGATACCCCATACGCCCATTATCATAAATGAACCCATTGAAGTTAAGTCTTTCTTGGTGGTGTAGCCATAAATACTCATGGAGCCAAACATGGCCGCCGTAATCAAGAAAATGCGGGCAACGCTGGCACCGGTATAGGCCAATAAAGTTGGGGTTAAAGATAAGCCCATAACGGCGGAAAAGCCCCAGAATACCATTTGGATTTGCTGGGTGGTGCCACGGTTAAGAACCCAACTAAAGGCAAAAACCATAATCAGTGGGGCAAACAAAATCAGCCAGCCGAGAGCTGACATACTTACTTGGCCGGCAGCATTAACGCTGAAAAAAATGCGAATCAGCGGTGTGTTGAGGCACAAAAAGGCGGCCAAAGCCGTAACGGCCAGACCTCCGGCCATAAAGTTGTAGACCTTGAGCATATAGTCCTTTAGGCCTTCATCCACAATGGTTTGGGCTTGGGTCTTGGTGGTTTCAAACATTATTAAAATCTCCTTTTATAGTAGCAACTAAGAATAATATAGGGGGCATCGAGGCAAAAATCAATACCATATTTGGAGGGTGTTTATTCATAAAGATAGAGGTCTTTGCCATGGAGCTTGAGCCAGGTTTCGCCTTCGGCATAAGTTGGGCAAAGCTCTGATACGCAATGCCAAAAACGCGATGAATGGTCGGCATGGCTAAGGTGGGCAACCTCGTGTGCCATCAGATAATCAATTACAAATTCAGGGGCTAAAGCTATGCGCCAATTGTAGTTGAGGTGGCTAAGTGATGAGCAACTGCCCCAGCGGGATTTGGTGTCTTTGATTGTGACGCCGTTGATGCTGACGCCTAACTTCTTGGCGTATTTTTTGGAGCGGCGCAAAAACTCGCTTTGGGCCTTTTTTTTGATAAAATCTTTGACGCGGCGGTGCAAAAACTCTGCTTCACCTGAAACCAGCAAGGTGTTGCCTTCAAGTTTGGCACCGAGCCGGCGTTCGGGGGCATGGACAATGGTAACCTCTTTGCCGAAAAGGGGAATGGTTTCGCCATTTTCAAAAAGTTTGTGCTCGGGAATCCGGCTCAAGGCCTCTTTTATCCAGAGGCGATGCTCTTCCACAAACTGAATGGCTCGCTTTTGCGAGCAATAGCGCGGGATGCTTAAAACCGGAACCCGCTCTTTGGAATCTATGCGCAGGGTAAGCTTTTTGGCTCGCGGGTTTTTGACTACCCGCAGCTCAAAGTCAAAGGCTTGTGCTATGTTATAAGTCTTCCCAGTCAACAAGGTAATTTTCATAATCTTGGATTCCACTTTCTGATACAATATTGCGTCCGCGCAAGGACATTTGGGCTTCATGCACGCTCTCGGCTCGACCCGATACCAGCGGGTGCCACGGGGGCAAGTCGTACCCGTTGTCAAGCAGCCAATAGGCGCAGGTCTTGGGCAGCCAACGCGGTTTTTCCCTGATGGCGGCGAGGTCAATGTCGCGGCAGTCAGGAACCTTTTGAAAACGATGCGGATAGATTTTGCAGAGGCAGCTATGGCAGTCTAAAAAGCGGCAATGGGTGTTGGTAAACTTGATTTTGCCTTTAATCTCAAGTTTATTAAGGCAGCATTTGCCGCAGCCGTCGCAGAGGAGCTCCCATTCGGTTTTGCTCATTTCGGCGAGGTTTTTTTTCTTCCAGAACTCGGGCTCAACCGTGGCGTATTGCTTAAAGCGGTCTTCAGGGTTGTAGTCCGGCTCAAGGGTGTAATTAGTATTTTGGCTCATTAGAGGTCGTCCCAGTCAACAATATGGTCTTCGTAGTCTTCAGCTTTGACGAGGTCTTCAGAAATGCAGCGCCCTTTGATGTTGGTCGGTTTGGCCAAGGGGCGACCTTCAAGCAGGCGACGATAAGCGCACGAATCCGGCATCCAACTGATTTTATCTACGTTGTCAGGGGTGAGCTTGAGGCAGGCCGGAACAACCTCGCAGCGGCGGTCATATATGCGGCAGGAGCAGGTGTCAGTGTCAAAGTAGCGGCAGACGATATCGGTGTAGTAGATTTCGTCGGTATCTTCGTCTTGGAGTTTAAGCAGGCAGCATTTGCCGCAGTGGGTGCAGACGGCTTCCCATTCTTCAGCGGTGTAATCTTGCAATTTTTTGGTCAAAGCGGTACCTCTTTTTAAGCTTTTTGTAATTAAACGCGAATATAATAACACAAAATATTTAAGGAGAAACAAAAATGTTTAAATGGCTGGCAAATATGATTGTAAAAACGCCGGTGCAAGGCACTTGCTCGTGTTGCGAGGGGCAGAAAGAGCGCTTGCGGCAAATGCAAAAGGCAATTTTAGAAGATGAAAAAGGCGAATCGGCAGAAGGGTGCCACTGCCAAAACGGCGGTGAGTGCCACTGTGGTGGAGATTGTCATTGCCATGACGGCGGGGAGTGCCATTGCCAAAACGGTGGTGAGTGCCATTGCGGTGGTGATTGTCACTGCCATAATAAAGAATCGGCAGCCGAAATACCTGATTATAGCGGAATGACGTCGTTTGCGTCAGCCGGATATTCGCTGGAGTGCCGTTTTGATGAGGCCGCCAAGCAGTACAAGCGCTCGGCAAAGTATGTTCCAGCCGGTAGTGATGAGAATCGATAGCAATAGCGCTGCGGTATAGATAAACATCACCGCAAAAACCAATAGGTAGTTGCCAATTTCACGCAGCTTGGTCATAGCTTAACCGATTTGGTCGGGGAGGTTTTCTTCCCGTACGAGGTTGCCAAACTGAGTGAATTCGCCGTTCCAGAAGAGTTGAACCGTACCGGTCGGGCCGTGACGTTGTTTACCGATGATAACCTCACCAATGTTTTCGGTCTGGCGGATGCGGGTCTCCCATTCTTCAAGGCGGTTTTGGAAGTGCTCCGGTGTTTCTCCTCCGCGCTGTTTGGGCTCCTCGTTTTTAATATAATAGTTTTCACGGAAGACGAACATTACAATATCCGCATCTTGCTCAATAGAGCCGGATTCTCTCAAGTCTGACATAATCGGGCGTTTGTCATCACGCTGTTCAACACCACGGCTCAGCTGAGATAAGGCAATAACCGGAATGTTGAGTTCTTTGGCGAGCATCTTTAATCCACGAGAGATTTCAGACAATTCTTGTACGCGGTTGCCTTCAGAGCGCTTGCTGCCGCTACCGTTAATCAGTTGGATATAGTCAATGACAATTAATCCCAATCCTTTGTTGCGCTTGAGGCGGCGGGCGCGGGTGCGGATGGTGTTGATGTTGACACCGGGGGAGTCATCAATGTAGAGCGGAATGTTTTCAAGCTCGCGGACGCCGGCAGCAATGCGGATAAACTCAGATTCATCCAACTCACCGGTACGCATTTTGTGGCTGGGAGTTTGGGTGACGGTGGATAAAATACGGCTGGCCAGCTGGTCGGCTGACATTTCCAGAGAAAAGAAAGCAACTCCACGGTTGCGCTCGTCAACATCTTTAGCATGGCTCATATATTCGGCAACATTATAAGCAATGTTGGTGGCTAAAGCGGTTTTACCCATGGCCGGACGTCCGGCGAGAATAATTAAGTCGGAGTTATTAAGTCCGCCGGTCTTGTTATCTAAGGCATCAAGGCCGGTAGGAATACCCGAAAGTTTGCCTTCTTTTTGGTAGGCTTTTTCTATTAAGCCTAAGGAGGTGGTCAAGGCATCGCCAAAAGAAACAAATCCGCCTTGGATATCGCCTTGGTTGGAAAGCTCAAACAAACGACGTTCGGCTTGCTCTATTTGGGTATTGGCATCAGAGTCAATGTCTTCCTTCATGGCCTCATTGACAATCTCGTAGCCGGTGGCAATTAGCTCGCGGCGGAGGTATTTGTCATAAATAAACTGCCCGTAGTATTCAACATTAGTCAGAGGGGAGGCGCTGTCAGCTAGTTTTAATAGGTATTTGTGTCCGCCGACTTCACTTAAGGTTCCTTCTTGTTCAAAGTAGTTTTTTAAGGTAATGACATCAGCAACATGTCCACGCTGGATGAGCTTGGAAATGATTTCAAAAATTTTGACGTGTATCGAATCGGCAAAGTGAAAAGGCCGCAAATATTCAGAAACCTTTTCAAAGGCTTTGTTGTTAACCAAAATGGCGCCGAGCAAGGCTTGTTCGGCTTCAAGGTTTTGCGGCAAAACAGCCGGATCAATATTATTATCCATCAATAGAAATCCTTTATATGTGTTGTTTAGTGTTATAGCCTAATTTAGCTTAAATACAAGAGGATTCTGTTTTGCTCTCTTTCCCCTTGGGGATTATGGGGATAAAAAAATCCCGCCTTCTAAAAAAGGCGGGTAAAAGGAGAAGACTTTGCTAAAAACTAAGCTTTAGCAATCTGTTTTTTAATTTTTTGAGCTTCCGGAGTCAATTTAGAATTAGAAGTAGACTCCAAATAAGCGTCCAAGCCACCATTGTGCTCAATAGAGCGCAAAGTCTTAGAGCAAACCTTAAGCTTAAATACTTTACCCAGTTTTTCACTCAACAGTGAAACAACCTGCAAATTCGGCAAAAAGCGACGGCGTGTTTTATTATTAGCGTGGCTAACATTATTACCGCTCATAACGCCAGTGCCGCTGATATCACATTTTTTAGACATAGCAAATTATCCTTATAAATCCTCAACAAAATATAAACTTGTTGCCTTTTAATAGCGTTTGTATTTATAAAAGTCAAGAAAAAAATTCATCTGGAGGTCGATTTGGGCGTTATCTGCGGGTCTCGAAAAATTCACCTACCTTTTTGTAGGCTAAAATTTTTCTCGCCATTGATGCCTACAAATCGACTCACCAGCTAAATTTTTTACAAAAATGCGTATAACGGGTTATTAATACAGGAATTGCGGGTCGAAAGTGTCCTCACGTACCTTTTTAGCTCAGGAATCTAGGCTTGCTGTGGTCGCGGTTGCTTCCTTGCTCGCCAAGATTTTCTGAGATGTTACAGATGAAAAAGCAACATCAGTTGCTTTTTCCCTTAGCCATTGCTGTGGTACTTTCGCCCTTATTTCTTATTACTAACCTCGTTCTCCGCATTTTTTTATAAGCGTAGAGGTCGATTGGGGCGTTATATGTTGGAATATAAAATAAAAAAGCCATCTGTTTAAGATGGCTTATATTATGGCGTACCCGGAGGGATTTGAACCCACGACCCTCGGCGTCGGAGGCCGATACTCTATCCAACTGAGCTACGGGTACATCAATATAACTTCACATCTTTTAGCCCATTTTGTTGCAAGACTCAAGCAAAAATTACATATTGTATGAAAATTTATGTTTCTGCTTCAAATAAACTTGAGGAGGCTTTTATATATAGAAAAAATAATACTTGACAATAAGTATACGTATATATTATAATACATATTATTAACGATATGTATGGAGCTGAAAATGTATTGGGGTTTATTTTGTGGGTTAGGGGTATTATTCTTAGCTAAAGCAGCTTGGGCTAATCCGGCTTGTGTGGTATGTACGGTGGCTATTGGCGCATCGTTAGAGTTGGCGCGGGCCTTAGGGATTAGTGATGAAGTGGTGGGCCTGTGGGCCGGCGCTTTGTTTGCGCTGTTGGGATATTGGCTGATTTTGTGGTTTGAGCGGAAAGGCTGGCGTTTTGCCGGAAGAGATTGGGTGTTGATGGCGTTGTCTTTGGCCTCAATCGGGTTTATGTATATGGGAGAGCTGGAATATTCGCCTCAAATCATCGGATGTTTTTATATAGATAGTTTTTTGTTGGCGGCCTTGGCGGGTGCGGCGTTATATGTGGTATCGCAAAAGTTATATGCTTATATGAAGGCGGCCAACGGCGGGCATGCTCATTTTCCGTTTGAAAAAGTGGCGTTGCCTTTGGTAATGCTGGCCGGAGCCAGCTGGTGGGTAAATTTATATACTTTTTAGGAGGAGGTTATTATGAAAAAAATTGAAAACGTGAAGGAACTGGTAGAAAAAATTGATGCTACCAAGAAAGTCAACCCTAAAGATTTGTCTTCTGACCAAGATTTGACCATTGCTTTGATGAACCTAATCAGCATTGAGGAGCACTTGGTGTTCTCGGGGGCAAAAACCGGCAAGACCTCTTTTTATGACTTGATTGAGGGAATCAGAGAAACCCGCAAAACCCTTATGCAGAAGGTGATTCCGTCTTATGAGGGGGAGGTTTGGTGCATATCTAAGCACTTGCTGGCCTCATCTATGCGTTTGATTGAGGTGGGGACAAAGCAGCAGTCTTTGGGGCATAAGGAAGAAGCTTATAAACTCTTTGACCAAGCTTATGAACTTTATTGTCTGTTTTGGGGCTTAAATATGAATATGCTGAATGTGGACGACGTAAAATGGATTGCCGATAAGCCGGAAGATATTAAAAAGCTTTCCGCTAAAGTGGAGGCGGCAACTACGGTCAAGGCTGAGCCCAAAGCCGAGGGTAAATTGGCTAAAATGAAGGCTTTTGTCCGCAAGGCTGTGGATTGCTGTATTGAATAGGAGGCAAAAATGCGGAGATTATGCTATTTGTGGGTGGCGATGCTGTGTTTGCTCGGTGCTTGTGGAGAGAAAAAAACGGAAGTTGATGATTTGCAGCCGGATAAGGTATATTTCTTTTATTCCAACGGGTGTCCGCATTGCCATAGTGCGCTGGAATATATTAACCAAAAATACCCGAAGCTTAGTTTATCAATGGTGAATGTTGAAAATGCCGGAGGCTATGAATTGTTGGTTAAATGTGCCCGCAAGTTTAAGCTTGGAAGGCAAATCGGGACGCCGCTGTTGTGTATGGGTGACAATTATTTGATGGGGTGGGCGCCCGAATATGAGGCAAAGTTTGACAGCTATGTGAAACCTTATCTTTAAACAAAAGCCAAAAAAACGCTCCGGTTGAGAACTGAGAGCGTTTTTTTGTTGCGATAAATATTACAATTCTGCTATATATAGTTTTATGCAGGAGAGGAGCAAGCCGATGGATGAGATTTTGCCTGATGAAATAATGAAAAAAGCCGTGAAAGGGATTAGCTATTTGTCCCATCCTTTGCGGTTGCGGATTTTGGAGTTTTTGGATGTAAACGGGGCGGCTTCGGTTTCTGAAATTACCAAGGCGGTGCGAGAGGAGCAGGTGATTGTATCTCAGAGCCTAAAAAAACTGCGAGATGCTCATTTGGTGAAGACTACACGGCGCGGTATTTTTATTTTTTATGCGATTTGTGAGGAGTATCCGGCAAGTATTTTTGTGTGTATGCGCAAGTTGTTTGGCTATATGACCGATAATTTTTATTTTTTGCAGGAAGGTTATAAGGCTTTGTTGCCGCATGATTATACTTTGATGGTGGCGAATCGAATCAAGCTCTTTGCCAATTATGAAAAAATGCGGATTCTGGATTATTTGCTGGTGTTTGGGGAGAGCAAAGTCGGCGATATTGTTAAAGGTATTGGCAGCGAGCAGCTAAAGGTTTCACAAAACCTGAAACGCTTGAAAGATGATGGCTTTGTTACCAACCGCAAAGACGGTCGCTTTGTGTATTATACGATTACGTCCGGTGTGCACAAAACGGCTTTGCAATGTATTCACCATCGTTTTGATAAATTAGCTGATAAAAATGATTTTTAGGCAGTTAAATCAGCCAGGCTGAAGTTTAAGGCTTGGTGCAAGTCTGCCAGCGAGACCTCAACCTGAAAGCCGATTTTGCCGGCGCTGAAAATTATGGTGTCAAAGTTTTGGGCGCTGAGGTCAATAACGGTGGGGAAGTTTTTTTTCATTCCCAGAGGAGAGCAGCCGCCGTGGACATAGCCGGTTAAGGGCAGGAGCTCTTTGCTCTTGAGCATTTCGATGGATTTTTCTTTGACGGCGGAGGCGGCTTTTTTGAGGTCAAGTTCGGCTCCGGAGGGAATCACGAAAACATAGTTCTTTTTTGACTTGGCTACCGTAACCAGAGTTTTGAAAACCTGTGCAGGGTCGCGGTTCAATATTTGGGCAACCTCAACTCCGCTCAAGGCTTGCGGCGCAGGGTAAGTGTAGTGGCGGTAAGGAATACGGAGCTTGTCAAGCATACGCATAACGTTGGTTTTGTCTTCCATTGTATGAATCCATAGTAGTTAAGAGTGTTATCAATCTAGAGAGAGTTTGAGTGGCTGTCAACTATTATATAAAAGGCATAGACAATGCCAAATAACGTACAAATTTGCCTAAAAACATGGCACTAACGGTGATTAGCAAGTTGGCGCGGATAAAGCCTAAGGCAAGAGCCAGAGGGTCGCCGATGATTGGCATAAAGCAAAAAAAGGCTATCCATGCGCTTTGATGCCGGAGTTTGTGTTGATAACGGGTGAGTGTGTCTGCGGAGATATGCAGGTATTTATGCGCCCATTCGATTTTGCCCAGCCGTCCGATGAAGTAGTTGGTCATACCGCCCAGAGTATTGCCGATAGAGGCTGTCCAGAGGCAAAGCCAAGGGTTTAAGCCCAGACTGAGCAGGCCGATGAAAGTCGCCTCAGAGCCAAAAGGGAGAATTGTGGCGGCCAAAAAGCTGTTGGCAAACAACAAGCAGAGGCTATATAAGCTAATATCTTCAACCATGGCGGAATGGGAGCAAGCTGCGGCAGGTTTCACTTAAGCGAGCCAAGAACCAAGAACACAAGATTATGGTCAAAATTCCCAAGCCAAGATTGAGCCATAGCGGGAGCCAGAGCTCACGCCATAAATGGCTGTAAGAGCTCAGTGTATAGGCCATAAAAATATAAATCAGCAAAGTGTGGCGGCCGATGAGGCTCAGAAAAGCTGACGGGTGGGATAAGGTGATGCGGGTCAAGGTGATACCAATAATTGCGGCGGAAATAAACTGGGCGGAGCGGATGATTATGCCAAAGTCACCCCAAAAGGTGCCGGCGTAATTGTATTTGTTATAGAGGTCTAGGTACCAAGTCGGAGTGATAAAAGTAAAACTGATGCTGAACAGTATAATCAGCAGGTTATAAAAAATGAGCTTAAAGCGTGAAAAGTAGTTTACCGCGGTGCGGAGCTCGGTATCAGAAACGGCAGAGCCCAAAACAAACAGCGGCCAATAGCTCAAGGTGCGGGAAATATTGAAGGCTGAAATATCATACGGAAGGTAACCAACCCCAAGCCCTAAGACAAAAAATGAGCACAAAACCGGAAGTTTGGCGCGGCGGAGTAGTAATGATGTTAGCGGCTGCATTAAACGCCAAAAAATAAGGCTTTCAATATACCACATATAAGACGGGGGATTATGCAAAAGCCCACCAATAGTGCAATCAGGATTTTCGGGGTTGAACACAAGCCCGTAGAGCAAATATATAACCGTCAGTAGAGCGATGCTCTTGAGGTCAAAACGGCGGCTAAAGTAACCCGAGATGAACACAAATAACGGAATATGAAATAAATATAAATAAGCCAAAAGTTGGTTGGAAGGGGGAATGGTATGCATAAAATTCCCTAAAAATACGCATAGAATCAAAATGCCTTTAAGGGTGTCAAAGGCTTGGTTGCGTCCTTTGATGCGGAAAGGGTTGGATGAGGCAAAAAAGTTAATCATGAGCTTGGCGGTTGAGGGTAATAAGGCGTTTGAGCATATCTTGCAAGATGATTTGGAGCTCGTCCTCGTTTAAGCTTTCGGCAATTTGGCCGCAGTCAGGAGCGCAATAGCGGTTTTTGGTATAAAGCGTGCCGTAAAAACAGTAGACGTTAGTGCGAATCTTGTCCAGATGTTGGAGCATTTTTTGCTCGTCTTCAGGATTAGTGAAGGCTTGGCGGATTTGTTGCTTGATTTCATCTATCAGGCAATTGTTGGTCTCCCAGGCGGCGCGGCGCATATCAGCATAGCTTTGCGGGTTGTCTTGATGCGCGTAGTCGCAGCAACGCTCGGTAATGGCGGTGACCTCATCGTTTATGGCTTGGCTGACTTGGCCTGGGGTGAGAGGTGCCGCGGCAAAAGTTGCGGCCGGCCACGCAAAAGCCGTAAACAATATGCCTAATGTAAGCCGAAGTGAGGTCATGGTCAAAAATCTCCGCAGAGTTATGTATGCAATGATTAAATATTAGACTGATTGTGTGTTGATGGCAAGGGTTTGTTGTTGCTTAATCACGGAAAAGTGCTACACTCCGCAAAGGAGAATAATATGCGTGAACAACTGGAATCTATGGCGGAGGAAAAATACCGCCTTTTTGCGGAATCATTATTGCCGCCGAAAACCAAAATGCTGGGCATTAGGCTACCTAAGCTGCGCGCCTTGGCTAAGCAAATGGCAAAGCAGCAAAGGTTTGACTGGCAAGCCCCGCAAGATGCTTTTATGGAAGAAAAAATGCTGGAAGGCATGATTATTGGTTATGCCGATTTGAGTTTTGAGGAGCGTTGCCGGCGGGTAAAGCGCTTTGTGCCAAAAATTGATAATTGGTCGGTTTGTGACAGTGTGTGTGTATCCCTCAAATCATGGGTTAAGCAGGATAAAGCCAAAGTGTGGAAGCTCTTAGAGCTGTTTTTGCAGAGCCATAAAACTTATAAGCTACGGTTTGCCGTGGTGATGATGCTGGATTTTTTTGTGGATGATGAGTACCTGCCCCAAGTCTTGGCGCGGCTTGATGCCGTCAAACATAATGATTATTATGTGAAAATGGCGGTTGCGTGGGCGGTTTCTGTCTGTTTTGCTAAATATCCGGCTGAGACTATGCAATATCTGCTTAGCTGCTCGCTAGATGATGATACGTTTAATAAGGCTTTGCAAAAGATTGTGGAATCATACCGTGTGGCTCCGGAGCTGAAACTAAAAATCAAAGCCATGAAACGGAAGTAAAAAAATCCCCGCTGTGTGAGCGGGGATTTTTTTAAGCGGCTTTCCCGTAGGCGTTGTTGCTATTCTCGCTAGGTAAGCAGCAGAGATAAATATTATAGAGCGGGATTAAACACCACCAACCAGGTTTGTTGATGTCATGCATACGGCGGATGGTTAAGCATACTCCAGGGCACAAAACAGCCAAAGAATACAAAGTGCTTAAAATATATAAGGTTGTAACCGAGGCGATGATTGAAACAATCAGGCTGCAGATGAAGTTAAACAAAACAAAATACCAAAACTTGGAGCGAGTAACGCGACCATTGTAGGTAAGGTATTCGTTTTTGAGTACGGAAATAAAGTATTCATTAAACATAGTTTTGATTTTGTTCATATCCATAGTTGTTTGTCTCCCATGATGTTAGTTATGAATATATCCTAATATGGTTTAGAAACTAATTGCAAATGCAAAATTGAGGATGTGCATATATCTTAATGCCAAGGGAGCTCGGTTTGGTGATGGGTATAAAGGTATTTGCTCCCAAGTTGGTGGATGGCATAGTGATAGCCAAAAAACAGTACGGTTGAGGCTCCGACCCAAGCGATAGGACTAGCCCAACAGATGCCGATAAACCCAAAGTGCGAGGCTAAATAAATGGCCGCAAAGGAGCGCATGCCTAGCTCAACAATGCTCGAAATTAATGGCATTGTCGGCTTGCCTAAGCCTTGCAAAGCGTTGCGGTAGATGAATATTTGCCCCAAGAAAAAGTAAAACAAAATGCTGATGTTTAAGTAAGACAAGGCAATCTGGCGGACTTGGTCGTGCCCTTCTCTGGTGAAGATGTCAATAATTGAACCACCGATGCTGAATATCATCAAAGCCAAAACCAGACTAATACCTAAAGAAATAAACGAGCAATTGATAACACCGCGGCGGATGCGGCCAATCATACCGGCACCATAGTTTTGAGCAGTGTAGGTGGCTAAAGCAATTCCGAATGAAACCATTGGCTGAGCGGCTAGCTGCTCTACCCGCATAGCGGAGGTAAAGGCGGCAATCGTGATGGGGCCGAAGGTGTTGCAGACGCTTTGGATTATCATACTGCTTAATGCTAAAATGGAAAACTGCAGGGTCATCGGAAAGGCTATGGCCAGATGCTCTTTGTAAAATTCCCAGTCAAAGCGGTGGTCTTCTGGGTGAGGAATGAGAATCGAAAATTTGCGTTTTATCCACCAAATACAGCAAGCCGATGATATGGTTAAGGAAATAATGGTGCCAAGGGCGGAACCTCTGACATCCATGCCGCAAAAACCAATCAAAAAGTAGTTGAGCGCGATGTTGATTAAAGACGTGAAAATCAAAAAATATAACGGAGTACGGCTGTCTCCCAATGCACGCAGGAAACCTGACAGCAAGTTATAAAGCACAAACATTATCAAGCCGCCGCAGATAATCACAATAAAATTATAAGCGTCTTGCATAATTTCTTCCGGTACGTTCATTAAGCGGAGCAGGGGCGGCATGACTAAAATAAAGGCTAGGCTGCTGATGATGGTGAAGCTTAAGCTAATAATGGTTGAAGTGGCAACCGAGCGGCGCATGCCTTTATAATCTCCGGCACCGAAACGTTGAGCGGTGATGACGGTCAAGCCACTGGTAAAACCGATGATGATGGCTAACAGCAAAAAGAAAATCGGGCCGGTAGCACCTACTGCCGCCAGAGCATTTACCCCCAGCAAGCGGCCGACGATAATAATGTCAGAAATACTGTAAAGCTGCTGGAAGATGTTGCCTATCAGAAGAGGAATTGTGAATTGGATAATTAATTTAGTCGGGTTGCCCGAAGTCATATTTTGAATCATACGAATCACCATATATTTTTTTATTCGGGAGGTATATATACATATTAAATTATTAATTTACAACTAAATTTTAATTGAGTTTGCAAAACCCTTATCATACTAGCAGATTTGCTCCTTATGTACTATTTTGTGTACACCGCGTCGCAAATCTGCGGCGTATGGGGAGTTTGCTATTTGGGTGTCATGCTTGCAATTTTTTCGCTCGTGTACTTGTTCTTGTACACGTCGCTCAAAAATCCCTGCGCAGCACGCCTAAATATCAAACTCTTGGATTCCATATTTGAAAGGCTCGTCGTAATAATGAGCCTTTTTTTGCAAATGGGCGCCGGAAGCTGGGGCAGCTTGACCCCATCGGTCACCGGTAGCGAGATTGGGACAGAGAAGTCGCGTTGCTCAGATGGTGCTTGTGTAAAGTTCGATATCTCCTTATTAAGTCTATGGTTAAGCCCTTCTAAAAAATATCCAACACAGGATGAAATCCTGTGCCTCCGGCTCATGCCGGAGCTTGCGGGGCAAGATGGCGGCAAAGGCTGAAAATTGGGCTATATAATTAAATATGGCAAATTTTGTCTAGCAATTTTTAGAGAGGCAAGTTTTAGAAAAGGAAGGGGGATGAGGGGCA
>CALXWI010000004.1 GCA_944392325.1 uncultured Alphaproteobacteria bacterium
AATCACCAACGTGATTATTTTACGAAGCAATCCTAGAATACTTGGATTTGTTAAGTCAGATTATTCTGACTGCAACAAAACCTAGTATTCGTGGCGCCTTTAGGCCTAGTCTTCTTAGGCCACAAAAAAACTCCCTTAACAGGGAGTTTTGGTGCGGCCAAGAAGACTTGAACTTCCACGGGCTTAGCCCATAACGACCTCAACGTTACGCGTCTACCAGTTCCGCCATGGCCGCATCATTATTAAAACAATAGAGTTATTACATTAGTTATAAAAATAAATCAAGAACTTTTTTCAATTACGAGAATAAAAAAACACATTTCGGCCTATGCACCATGTTTTTTATTAGATAGTCATTTGAATTATTTCTTTATAAGCCTTAATCGCGGTATCACGAAAAGCCACAACTGTATCCAATGTCTGCTCAGCATTAGAAATTGCCATAACCACATCTTGTACATCAGCTTTACCGGCAATCCCGAGCATGGAAATAGTTTCAGCTTTTTTCATAGTGGTTGAAGCCTCATCCACAGTATTTTTCAACACTGCACTAAACGAGTTGTCCGCCTTAGCCTTATCAACTTCTTTCATTGCCGGAGATGTACCGATTCTCCCCAAAGCCTGCTGATAAGCATTCAAAGCACTAGAAACATCACTAATCATGGTTTATATCCCCTTTTCAACCATCAAATTACTTCAAAATATCCAACACCTGAGAGTTCATCTCGCGAGATGTTTTCATCACGCTCAGATTAGCCTCATAAGTACGCTGAGCCTCTTTCAAATCCATCATTTCAATCAACGGGTTAACATTTGGCATTGATACATATCCCTGCGCATCTGCCCCCGGATGATGAGGATCATACTTTTTAATAAATTCTGAATTATCCTTAATAATTTTATCAACCTTAACCAAATGGGCCCCGGTTTCCGCATCAACATATTGCTTAAAGGTCACCACCTGACGGCGATACGGATCCTGCCCCGGCACATCAGAAATGGAGTCGACATTTGCCATATTCTCCGAAATCACCTTCAAGCGTTGAGCCTGCGTCTTCATTCCTGAGACTGCGATATCTGCACTAACGGATAAATCACCATTCATAATCCAGCCTCCTCTTAAGCATTAATCTTCGTGTTAGCGGTTTTGACCAAGGTCTTAAACGAGCTATAAATGGTCAGCATCCGACTATAATCACCTTTGGTCTTGCTAACTTCATTAAGCTGGTCTTCAATAATAACGCCGTTTCCATCAATACTAAGCGGGTCGGTAACCTCCGGAGTATAAACCCGATTCGCCACTGGCTCGCGCTGAGGCAAAGCACTAAAATGCATTGGGTTAGTCACATCCAAGGCCAAAGTTTTTTTAACTTCAGTCTCAAACACTGGTTTTTCAACATCTTTGGGTAAGTAGTTAGGTGTATTGGCATTAGCAATATTCTCAGCCAGCACTTTTTGCCGCTCAGTCAAATACGAACGCTCAATATCAATCATTTTGAACAATGTCAGGTTATTCAGATCCATCTTTTCCCCTTTTTTATGACCAAATTCCCCAATTTAGTCATATAGATGCAACAACCGTGCCAAAATTAAAGCATTGCCAAACCGGCGAAAAACGTGTACAATAATCAAAGATTATAAGGTAACTATTCGGCAGGTTCCCATGCTTGAGGATGATAATAACAAAGATACAGACAAAAACAACGACGAAGAAAAGTTGTCCCCAGCTTATGCAGTTGCCCTTGGTTATACCCCCGAGAAAGACAACGCCCCTAAGGTATTGGCCAAAGGACAAGGCCACGTTGCAGAAAAAATTATCCAAATAGCCATTGATGAAGGCATCGAGATTCGCCAAGACGCCGACTTGATTGAAATATTAAAAGCCGTAGACATCGACCAAGAAATTCCGGTTGAGGCCTTTGCCGCTGTAGCTGAAATCATCTCTTATATATACAAAGCTAACGCAGCCTCCGGCAAGACATAAAAAAACAGAGTGATGTTTAAGCATCACCCTGCCTGTTACATAGATTTTACTTTTTCAAGAGGTCAAAAAAGATTTTATCGTTCGGCGCCGCGATTTTGAGCTGATCTCTGACAATTTTAATTTCCTCAGTTTCCGGACTAACCAAAATATACCAACGGGCTCTTTCATCAGTCACACCAACCAACCAATAAGGCTTATCAGCATCATATACCGGAATCAAATGCCCGTAGAACATAGCCTGAGGATACGTTTTAGAGACATGAGCAAATTTATCCCTAATTTCCGATTTATCCAAATACTTTGATTTTCGTGGATAAAATCCTTTTCCATTAAAATAAATATACCCTTGCTCTACCTGCAGCAACTTCGGAGTCGATAAGAACATCATTTCGCTGATACCATCAACTCTTTCACAAGAGCTATTAATCAACCATGTCTGAGTATTGCCATTAATTTTAGCTGTATAACAATACCCTACAGTTTTCTCCCACACATACGGTTTTAACACTTTACCGGGGATCCAAGCTCTTTCAACCAGCTCTTCTTCCGTTGACAGCAAAAAACGAACATTCAAGAAATTTTCAGCCTCTTCTACTGTTTTAGGCAACGGACGATTCATCAACTGTCGTAAGCACTGCGTAAATACCGTTTTACCATCATCAGTTTCCGAAATTTCCACCAGCATATATGGCCCATAGAGTTTTCTCTTTTTCAGATGATGATACTGAAACAAATGATACTTTGGCAAATCAGCAGCTTCTACCTTTCTGATTTCATGTACAATCGGAAAATACAACATCGTAATTGTATCTTTACCGTCAGAAAAAGGCACTGAAACCGCCAACTGATGATCTTCTTGCAAAGATGTAATATTCATTATTGGCTTACCGCTTGGAGCATACCCTGTCAAACCATAGCGATTAAACGCATCTGTTAACCTTTTTGCAATCTCTTGCAAATTAACTACCTTCTTTTCCATAATAAAAATAATTATAAATTAAACAAATAATATTAACTGTACTTGACAAATTACCACGACTTGACAAAATGTCAAGAAAAAAAGAGTCGGTAACCCGACTCTTTTTCTGTCACTTCCAAGAAAAGTTTGTGTTTTCCGGAGATGCCAATCCGCCGAACTGCCAAAACGACGATTTTTCAACCGCCTGTACTTGCCCTGATACTAACTCCAACAACAACATACAATCATCCGGCATCAATTTTACCTCGCCTACCAACCAACAGTCTTTAAAATAAACTGCCGGAATAGGCTTTTCCCAAAACTTAGCTGACGGATACCTACGCAAAATGATGCTTTTATACATATTTATCGCTTTCCCTGAAATAAATTGAGTATTACGCACCACTACATTGTTTTCCGTAGCATAATAGAACTTTCCGTCCTTTTGGCGTACCAGTTGTTTTAGTATACAAGGGCTCAGTTCACCTTGCTGACATATTGTCCACACTTTGCGAACCGCGTTTCCGTCTGCAAACAAAAACAAAGCCTGTTCATCGTCCAACTTCCACGCATATCCGGCACATCCGTTAAACATCTTTGGCTCAGGAGCAACTTTTCTTAAGTACACCTGTTCAACCGCTTCATTTCCCAAAACTAACACTAAAGCCGCTAATACCTCGTTTGTATGATTCGCATAATACGCCATCGTATCATACAAAGACAATTTCAAAATTAATTGCCCTTCTGCATCTTGAAGCAGGTTCCACATCAAAAAATTGCCGTCATAACAACCCTGCTGTGCTGGAGTCTTGGCTTTCTTCCAGCCGTCACCGAAAGTTACATTCATATTCAAAGTTTCCAAACACAAATGACATCCGGCTCCGCTGTTCAAATGACGTAGATTCACCCAAATACGCAGCTGTTTAAACTTCTTTTTGGGTTCATTACTTTGCATTGTCTCCACATCACAACTTACAATTTCATAATTATCCGCCGTTTCGGGACAATGCCTCAACATAAAGCGCATAAAAAAGCTGCCATAATCGGCCAAACAAAATTTTCTTTCCATAATATCAAACAGAATTATATAAGTTTAACAATAATATTTAAGTTAAACGCATCATATCTCTTATTGACAAAATGTCAAGATTTTTGAAACATCACCAAATAAAAACCATCCGTACCGGTTAACAAAGGCGAAAATACTGCTTCATTGTCATGCCTAAACGGGTAACGCACCTCCAATTTATGCTCCCATATCTGCCGCAAATCCACCCTCTTCACATCTTTATATTTGCGCTCAAACCACTGAGCATTACTTTGGTTTTCATCTTCTAAAATTGAGCAGGTCATATAAACTATGCGCCCTCCCCGTCTGGTATGTTCATAAGCCACATCCAACACTTGTCGCTGCACCCCCACAATTTCCTTTAACTTTTCGGGAGTAATTCTGAATTTAGCATCCGGACTACGCCGCCACGTTCCACTTCCTGAACACGGCGCATCTAAAATAAACAAATCATACTGCCGGTTTGACAAATCTTTAATAATTTCAAACTCTTTGACCCCCAAACGCAAAGCTCGGTCTTTAATCGCCTCCAAACGCCCCCAATTGATATCATGCACCGCAATTTTGCCTTGGTTATGCATTAAATATAACATTGTCAAGGTTTTGCCCCCTGCTCCGGCACAATAATCCATAATCTCCAGCTCCGGACGCGCATCACATAATATGGCCGCCAACTGCGAAGCCTCATCTTGCACATCAACTTCCCCATTCTGATAAGCCATGCAATTATTCAGATTCACCCTTTCTTCTGAGCGTATGCCTATTGGCGAATACGGCGCCTTGGCAAAAAACAATCCTTCAGCTCTCAGCTTAGCCAATACTTCATCTCTCCCGCATCGGGTATTAATGCGCAAATCCGCCGGCGCGGTGGTATTCATAGAGCGTAACAACACCTCATTCCCGATTTTATCAAACAGCCACTTTGGCGTTTCCAACTCAACATCTGCGGGGTATGGCGTTTGCGGCAAAGCCTTCAACCATTGCTTTTCTTCTTTACTAAGTGGCGGCAAAGCATACTCATCAGCCCCAAATATCAAGTCCAAGTTTTCATCTTTCAAATAAACCAGCAACATTTTGCGAACATCTTCACCACCGGCTTCAAAGCTCAATCGACGCCGATGTCTTATCATATCCCACACTTTTTCTACAATAAAGCGCCGGTCTTTAGAGCCAATATATTTTCTCTCCCGTAAATAAGTATTAACAACATTATCTGCCGGCAGTTTATCCTCAAACACTTTAGCCACAATTTCCGCCACGGCTCTGTATCTGGCTCCGTTTTTCATAATTTTCTCCTCAAAGCAATGTTTAAGGTTCATCATAAAACAAAATGGTTTGAAAGCAACAACTTTCAAACCATTCTCTTCATTTAGCTCAAAATGTAAGCTTCTGTATAAATTCAGCTTTAGAGCCGTCAAATTTATACTCATTTTCCTTAGCCACATTGCTACGTAGCAAGCGAGCAAATAACTTATTCAGTGGCATTTCCCGCTTCATATTTTCTTGCGTAATATGAATTGTATCCACCACCAAAGCCGTCGGCAATAGTTTAACACCACCCCACAGCAACCCGAGTCGCACCTGACAACGCAAACGATAAGCATTCAAATAAGCCGCTGTTTTCAGCTCTCCTCCACCGATAGTTTTCTCATAACCTAACGGAAACTCATATTTCCCATAAGAAAAATCATCGGCAAAGCGCGCATCTTGCTGATGTACAACATATACCCACGGCACGAAAGGCTGATATAGCGCCACATAAGACACATCATCTTTTGTCATATCTTGCCAATAGAACAAGTAACTTCCCGGAGCATCCGGAGTAATTTCATCAAACTCCACCGTGGTTACCACATGCCCCAAATTAATAGGTTTAGCCAAGATATACCCTGCTTTAGAAAGACAACCCTCCAACATAAACTTAATTTGTCTTTCTAAAATTTTTTTGCCTTGCAACAATGGATACACATCTACTTTAATTTTTTCTACGTATTTCATAACTTTTAAAATTTAATTATATAATAAAATAATAAACTCTGTACAACTGATACTATCCCAAGTTAGACAAATTGTCAAACAAAAAAAAGAGGCAGATACTCTCCACCTCCTTTTTATTCTACTTAAAGCGTCAACTTTTTAAGCTCGCCCTTTACAATCGTATTGGACGACATCTTACGAAAAGTCAAGCACTTAATCTTTCCTCTATCATAAGATATCCGCTGGTCAGCCTCAGCCAGCAAATAATTTCTATGCCCAACACGATACCGAAACTCTCTCAGCCATTCACAAAGCTGTACCTTGCATAACTCAAATTTCACGGTATTGTTATCTTGCAATGGCTTTTCTACTTTCACAACATCCGCCGGCAACACATATATTTGAGACGCAAACAAAGCATACAACACCACGACCCGAGTCTTTTCCATCATTCCGCGGCAATAAAACAAGCGATAATGATTATATCCCAACATCGAAAAACAGACCGCATATCCCAGTAACTTGTATGAAACCGGAACTTTAACCTCTGCCAATTCCCATGCTGTATCGCAACGTACCTGCTTTTTCAAATACCTACTGCAATATTTCTCTATTGCCGTCATCGGTATCAGCCTCTTTTCTAAAAAGAAAGCTCGATCTACTTGAATTTGCACAATATCCATAAGCTTAAATTTAATGATTCAACAAAATAATAATTTTATGCTCTATACCTATCACTTTTTAGACAAATTGTCAAGTATTAAACCTTAACCATTTAACTTTTATGGAATCCCATAGCTACCAAATATTCCTCCGGCGACCCTTCTCGACTGGCATCTGGTTTGGCATGCACCACTTTTTTGAAACTTTTTTTCACATCTGCCAACAACACATTTTCCATTCCGCCTTTAAATACTTTAGTAATAAAAATTCCCCCTTCAGCCAGTACCTCTTTAGCAAACTCATAAGCAATCTCAACCAAAGCAATTGTCCGTAAATGGTCTGTCTGCTGGTGTCCCGTAGTATTAGCCGCCATATCACTCATCACAATATCAGCTTCACCATCCAATAAAGCTTTCAAGCGTTCAGCCGCTTCCGGTTCAGTAAAGTCTTGTTGTATTAATATCGCCCCTTCAATTGGTTGGGTTTCCAAGATATCAATTCCAACCACCTTGCCTGCTCCTTTGTTGCGCATAACCGCAACCTGCGTCCATCCTCCCGGAGCACAACCCAAATCCACAATGCGTTTTCCCTTACCCAAGAAATGGAATTTTTCATCCAACTGAATTAGCTTGAACGCCGCCCGCGAGCGATACCCTCTCCTCTGCGCTTCCGCCACATATGGATCATTTAATTGCCTAGCCAACCATTTGGCTGATGATTTACTGCGTGATTTTGCAGTTTTCACCCTCACCGCCAACGTTTTGCGGCCTCTCACTTCTTTAGCTGATTTGGTTAACTTTGTCATTTTTAATCAACTCATCAACAATACCATCTTTAGCACTACGCAAAGAAGCAATAATCGTATCCGCCTCTAAGCCACTGCAAATATCATTAAACATTAATACTGCGGCCAAAAACATATGAGCTCGATGTTCACCAATACAAGGATTTGCAGCCATTTCTTCTACTGACATTGTTTTCAGTTTTTCCAAAACTTTTTGCACATCAGTAAGCTTAAACTTCAAACCATCACAACGCTCACGGTCATAACTATCATGTTTTTTTACTAAAGCGGCTAAGCGTAAAGGTGTACTTGACGTTGCCACAAAACAAGTATCCTGCCGCACATCCTTAAAATTACTACTGTTGCGGAAACCTTCCACCCAGCGTTTTACTTCCTGCGCAAAACGTTTATAGCCTTCTTCATTATACGTATCCAAATGGAAAGCATCCGCAGAGGTTATTGATCCCCACGGAATAGATACCGTACTCAAAATTTCAGGACGTTTTCCATTGCTGGCTAAAGTAATCTCCGTTGAGCCCCCTCCCAAATCAATAACTACCACATAAGGTGTTTTCTCGCTCACATGAGAAATTGCTCCACACAAATTCAATCTTGCTTCTTCATAAGGAGTAATTACCTCCAGCGAAATTCCTGTCTTTTCATATATTTTACGAATAAAATCGCCGGCATTTTTAGCTACTCTACAAGCCTCGGTCGCAACTGCCCGCAAATTAACTACATTATATTTTGACAATACCTGAGCATACTGATAAAAACATTCCATCCCGCGATCCATTGCGGCATCTGTCAGCAACATCTGCGCCTGTAAACCTTCACCCAAGCGCGTCGGGATTGAATCCTGATACACTTTGCGCCCCTTAGCATCAACAATTTTCAAGCGGCATGAGTTTGTACCTAAATCAATTGCTGCAAAACATCTTTCTTCCATTTTATGCATCCTTGCTTTTACGAGTTATATTTTTGGTCGCTCCTCGAGCTTCACGCCAAGGTTTTCCGAATTGGTTACGGCGTCCGTGTTTTTTCTGAATTTTATTCGGATATTTTTGATTCCGGTGCATCAAATCCAACAATATCCCTTCTCTTATGCCTCTATCTGCTACCGTAATTTCTGATATTGGCCAGAATGAGCACAAAGCTTCAATAATGGCACAACCGGCCATAGTCAAATCAGCTTTCTGCGCCCCTATACAAGGGTGCTTTTTGCGCCCCTCATCTCCCAGCATTTTTATTTTGGTAATTGCCCGATCAATATCTCGTTTAGATATTGAAATTCCATCAACTGCTGAACGATTATATCGAGCCAAATTCAAATGCACTGCACCTAAAACCGTCACCGTTCCGGATGTGCCAATCACCTGAATTTCTTGATTTTGAATTGCCTTAAAAATACCATGTTTTTCATCAAAATCTTTTAAAATTTTGTGTGTTCTTTCAATAATAGTATTATAAGCCAAATCCGTTAAATCTTTAGAAGGGAAAGCTTCTGAAATTGTCACCACCCCATAAGGCAGAGATACAAACCCCTCAATAAAAGTCTTACCTGTATTGGTTATCCTAGCCAAAGATATCTCGGTTGAACCACCACCAATATCAAAAACCAAAGTCCGTTTAATACAACGATTAAGCAGAGGAATACACCCCACCACAGCCAACCTGGCCTCTTCTTTTGATGAAATTGTCTCAATATTCAAACCGGTTTCTCGTTTAACCAAACTTAAAAATTCCTGACAATTTTTAGCCCGTCTACAAGCCGCCGTAGCAACATAACGAGCCTTACAAATCGGAGCATATTCATTGATAACTCCGGCACAAACCTTCAATGCGGCTACCGTCCGTCGAATAGCATGCTTAGAAAGTTCATTATCCTGAATAATTCCCTCCCCCAAACGCGTCACCTTTGAAAAAGTTTCAATCACCTGAAACGATGTCGGCGTAGGCGAAGCAATTACCAAACGGCAAGATGTCGTTCCCAAGTCAATAGCAGCATATACAGGGCGAGCTTGTTCGTCAAATCTGCGAGCAAGCCCTCTGCGGTCTTCATCCTGTTTCAACTGCCATCTATTATTCATTATTTTTTGCCAGTACGTTCTCCCCTGACCTTAAGTCGAAACCTAATTTTCAGGATATAACTCCTCTCTTACCAATTTTCTCAGTTCATCAATGCAAACCAAGCCACGTTCTTTATCCTCAAAATACCAATATACCCAACCATTACATGCCGGAGCATTTTGAGCCGCCGCACCCACCTGATGAATAGAACCTTCCATTTTTTCACTTTTAATAGTTCCATCTGAACGCACTGCCGCACAATGCTTTTTAGATGCATCATACAAAATATCTCCGGGGTTAAGCAACCCTCTTTCAACTACCGCCCCAAACGGAATACGCGGCTGGCGTTTTTTGGTGCTGAACTCCAAACAAATCTCATTATCAACAACTTCAACATTATCAATACGTTCTTGTGCACCCTTAACATAAGTAGCATCTTTTTCAATGCCTATAAAGTTGCGGCCGATTTTCTTAGCCACCGCACCGGTTGTACCTGTTCCAAAGAACGGATCGAGCACGACATCACCGACCTTAGAAGAAGATAATATAACACGATACAACAAAGCTTCCGGTTTTTGGGTCGGATGCAATTTGCTACCATCTTCACCCTTCAAGCGTTCTTTACCCGTGCACAAAGCAATCTGCCAATCGCTGCGCATTTGCATATCTTCATTCAAAGCCTTCATAGCTTCATAATTAAACGTATATTTAGACTTCGGATTTTTAGCCGCCCAAATCAACGTCTCATGAGCATTAGTAAAACGAGTCCCCTTAAAATTCGGCATTGGATTGGTTTTGTTCCAAATAATATCATTTAAAATCCAAAAGCCCAAATCCTGCAGAATATACCCAACCCGAAAGATATTATGATAAGAGCCGATAACCCAAATGGTTCCGTCTTCTTTGAGCACACGACGAGCTGCCTTCATCCACTTACGGGTATAGAGGTCATAATCAGCAATGCTATCAAAGTTATCCCATTCCTCATACACTCCGTTTACATGAGTATTATCCGGACGAGTTAAGGCTTCACCCAATTGCAAATTATACGGAGGATCGGCAAATATCAAATCCACCGAATTCTCTTCCATCTTATTCATGACGCTGATACAATCATCATTAATAATAGTGTTTAAGATTTTCTTTGTCTGGATACTGCTCATAATAAAACCGCTTTCTAAGGTTGTTTCTCAAACTGCTCATATTATGTGAGAATAAGGTTATAATTTTATTAACGCAACAAAAAAAACTGCGGTTCTCACATAAACCGCAGTTTTTTATTAAAAAATATGTACTTAGTTGGCATCAGGATTCTGCGATTGATAAAAGATTCGCAATAATCCATCATCGACTTTCACCTCCAAAGCACCGGTTTGGTACTTTTGCAGAGTCGTATAAAACAAATACTCTTTTTCATCTGGCACTCTGACACAAATACCAGCAACAAAATCTTTGCTAATATATTTTTGCCATTTACAAAGCAACTTAGCCATTTTTCCATACAAATCAAAGCCTTGCAGATGTTCATCATAAGTCATATCGGCAAACACATCATCAATCAACTTTTCCAAACTCAACAAATCAGCATCATCTAAATACGCCAAATTTTTTGAATTTTTCAAACATTGTTCAAAGCAATCCGCGGTAATTTCTTCAGCAATGGAATGAAAGATAGCTGTTGCCTGATTACTGATAGTTTCTTGATTATAATCTTCACCATCATCATCCTCATCATAATCTTCATCATCGCTTTCATCAATTACCTGATTACGTAGCTGAGCCAAGAGTTGCATTTTTTGCTGATTGACATAAAACTCCTGAAGTTGGTTCTGCCAAACATTAAAGTATTCATCCGCTCCGTCATAGAAAGCGTGTTCCAACATTCCCAGACTAACCAACACATATTTACACCTAACTACAACATTGCACAAATCCACATACCAATCTCTTGTTTGCGGATCATCTTTAGCGTCTACCAATAACTCCACGCCCAGCCTTTCCGCAATCTGCGGAGCAAACACCTCCCAGAATTCTTGATTCTCATAGATTCGTGTTTCAGCTAACACATTCAAAAATCTCTGCAAAAAGTCCTGCGTATTTATTTGGTTAATATACAAAGCCATCAAGGCATCCAAATACGACATTCTGATTTTAGGCCAAACCTCAGCCATATTGTCGATTTTTGCCATAAGCCCCAGAAAACTATCTACCATTTTTTGGTTTTCAGCCAAAAGCAAATAAGCCAAACCTTCTGCATCTTGATCTTGATGCATATTTTGCAGTTGCGTTAAGAATTTTGCATTAGGATTTTCCAGTTTTATATGGTGCAAAGCATTGGCAAACAAGTCTTCATCACCATAATAGAACACATCTTTCAGCAAAGCCAACGCCGTACAATAAGTCTTAATCGGCACCAAGCACCGTCTGATTTCACTAGCTTTCATAACTGTTGATTTTTAGAGATTAAACAATTTACTGAAGCCACAATTTGCAAAGACAGCTGCTGAAACTTTCGGCTCAACAAGCGTTCATCTTCGGGCAAATCGCGCTGATATTCATCCAGAGCATCGCTCCACTTAGCCAAAAACGTATGCCACACCGCTACCGGATAAGCCTCCAACAGCTTCACGGCAAACTCATAATTGTACATTTCTCGCCAGCGGCAAATATGGTAAGCCATCTCATCTAAAAATGCATCATCATTTTTGATCAAGACATAAATAGTAGCCATAGCCGCCGCCAACGCATCAATACAATCAGTCAAACAAGAGCTGTTTTTATCCAACTCCTGACATATAACGCGAAATTCTTGAATTTTGTTATCGAACTCCGCCTCAATAAAGCCAATAAAGGCCTCATCTTCCGGAGTCTCACGAAAATACTCAAACCCGCGCCGCAGCTCAATTCGTCCATCAAGTTTGCTCAAAGTATCCAATAATAAATAGAACACTTTGTCATTGGCAATCAGCGTTGCTTCTTTGACCTCCGCCAACATTGAGACCTGAAACCTAATCAGCGCCAAGCGCTCTTTATACGACATTTGTTTCATAATATAAATAAATTATAGATTAGACATAATAAATTATTTCGACCCTTATTTTAGACACAAAAACAAAATTTGGCAAGTTTTATTTTACTTGCCAAACTAAAAAAATTAAAATCGGAACCTATTTTTGCAAAAATTCTTGTATAGGTTTATAAGACTTGCGATGCACACCCTCAATAATTCCGTGTTCTTTCAAGCCGTTGATATGAGCTTTGGTGCCATATCCGGCATTTTTTTCAAAACCGTAATAAGGGTATTTTTCAGCCAGCTTAGCCATATAATGGTCACGATAAACTTTTGCCATAATTGAGGCAGCGGCAATTGAATACGACTTAGCATCACCTTTAACCACGGTCTTGGCTTTCACGGGAAACTCGCGCGGCAGTTGGTTGCCGTCGATTAAGGCTGCTACCGGACAAAGTTTAAGCTTTTGCTCGGCACGTTTCATCGCCAAAAAAGTTGCTTGCAAAATATTTAAGCTATCAATTTCTTCGCAGGAGGCTTCACCGATACCGATACTAATTTTACCAAGTTTTTCTTGCTCTAACAAAGCGTTATAAAGTTTTTCTCGTTTAGAAGCTGAAAGTTTTTTAGAGTCATTCAAGCCATTTAAGAGAATGTCGGGCAAATTACGGTCTAAGATTACGACGGCACCGGCCACCACGGGTCCGGCCCATGGCCCTCTTCCCGCTTCATCAATACCGGCGACATAACCATCAAACTTGTCTTCAATCTCAAAATCTGGCATAACTTTTCCCCTTTTTATTTAAATTGTTATCTTATCCTGCGACCAACGTCCAAATCGACCACATACGGCCAGCCCGCGGCCGGAGAATGAGTCGAGTTGTAGGAGGCAAAGGGAAAGTACCGGAGCCTACACAAAGGTAGGTGTGGACACTTTCAACCTGCGACCAACGCCCAAATCGACCACATACGACCAGCCCGCGGCCGAAGAATGAGTCGAGTTGTAGGCGGCAAAGGTGAAAGTACCGGAGCCTACATAAAGGTAGGTGAGGACACTTTCAACCTGCGGCCAACGCCCAAATCGACCATTATACGACCGCGGAAACGGACGCAGAAAAAGGACACCCACAATACCTTTGCCTATATAGGTTCAATTCTTTGGTAAGCAAAGAACGCCGATCCTGCATTCCACCCTTGCGCCCCTCAACCTCCTTGTAAGGCACCATTGTCTCTGCTGAAGCCTTGGCCGCCGCACGGTTTACTTGCGCTAAATCTTTGTAACGAGAAACACCGAGTACAGAAGCCACCTCGTCAAAACCATTGGCTTTGGCATATTCCATCACTCTTTTCAGACGCATATAAAAGCACACATCACAACGCCGCCCCCGCTCCGGCTCTTTTTCTAACCCTTTGGTCATAGTCCGCCAACATTCCGGATTATATTCAAGCTCCACAAACGGTACATGGTAGATATCACACACACGCTTGTTTTCGGCACAACGGCGATGATATTCGTCCTCCGGCGCAATATTGGGATTATAAAAGGCCACGGTAAAATCGGCCTGTTCCTGCGCCAGTTTTTCAATCACAGCACAAGAGCACGGGGCACAACAAGATAACAGCAACAGCTTTGACACTTTTATCATCCTTAAATTAATACAAATTACTCAAATTGAGCAGAGGTATAGCACATTTGCATTGCAAAATCAAGCCAGAATTCCGCCGATTATAACCAAACACAGCAAGGAAAAGAATAGCAAATGCCATAAAACGTCTTTTTTAGTCAGCTCATTACCGTTTACATCAAGCCATTCACCGGCGCACAACTGAGCACCCCAGATTGCAACCACCAGCAACACCTGCCAAGAAAACACCCCAAACATCCACGTAAACAAAACGGCTACCAACCACAATATCAGGTTCAATAGCGGCCATATCCAGTTTACATATAAGTCTTTCATAAAGAACATCTCCGTTGATTAAGTGCATAAAAAAAAGCCACCTAAAAAGCAGGTGGCCGGAGAGTTCAACAATCATACATATCTAAATGACTCCTTTAACCTTTGGGACAAAGCCCTATTGTATACGTTAAAGGCTCCCCGACCAAAAACACAAGTCGGGGATATTATTTTGCCCGCAAGCAAATTCACGACGATATATCCCAACGCCGAGATATGTATAAAGAGCCGTTGAAAGCTCCGTACCTGCCTAAGGTACTGAGTACAGAAGTACCTAACGACTAACATAGCACAATAAAATTAATTTACAATTAAATTATATTGATTAGAATATAAAAAAGATGTATTTTGCAACCAAAGGTTTAGACAATGAAGCAATTGATTACTAAATTGGTACTGGGGTTCATTTTTTTATGGCTAATCTTAGCCTTTGAACACTATACCGACTGGGACACCGAGATTGCCGACTTGTTTTATGACCGTCCGCACAACGGCTGGCTGATTCCGCCGGAACTACACCGCCATCTTGATATATTTTTTTACAGCGGAATTAAAAAGGTGCTTATGCTTATCGGCATTTTTTGTTTTGTCCGCCTGCTGGCCTCAATCAAATACTCCGACTTGCGCGCTAACAACCGCCCTTTTCTGATTTTATTGCTCAGCATTATTTTTGTGCCGCTAGTAGTAGCCGGAGCCAAATATTTCACCAACGTATATTGTCCCTATCAACTTGATATCTATAACGGAGCCTACCCGTTTGTGCGTATTATTGACGCCTATCCGGCTGACTTCATCCAGCCCAAACCGGGGCGGTGTTTTCCGGCCGGCCACGCCACCGCAGGCTTTGCTCTAATGGCATTGTTTTATTGTTTTAAGAGTCGCCGCAACCGTTACTTTGGCTTAAGCTTAGGCATTATTGCGGGCTGGGTTGCCGGCATTTACCAAATGATGAGGGGGCAACACTTTTTATCACATACCATGTTTAGTATGGTGGCCTCGTTTATGGTTATAATGATTATTAATGCCGTTGTAAGGCGGTATGATAAATCATCAAATCAATATTTAAAAACCGCCTGTTAACAGGCGGTTTTTAAGCTTTGGTTTAAGTTATTACTTTTCAGGGAAACCCATATCCTCCAGCCAACCGGATACTCCGAAAGTGCGGCTGCCATAACCAACCCAGCCATCGCTTTTGACATTGCAACCTTTGCATTGCGCCGTCATATCGCGGATGGTGTTTTGCTCGCCACCGCCTCCGTGGGTAATAAACGGAATCACCGTTTTGCCGTTCAGATCATAACTTTCAATAAACGAGCTAACCGCCGGCGCAATCGTTCCCCACCAGTTAGGCGAGCCAATAAACACAACATCATACTGCGCCATATTGTCCACGCTGCCTTTCAGCTTGGGTCTAAAACCTTCATTAATTTCTTTTTTGGCCTGAGCGGTAGTTTCATCATAATCCGTAGGATAAGCTTCCTCAGTCTGAATTTCAAACAAATCACCGCCGACTTGTTTATGAATCGCATTAGCCACCTCTTTGGTGTTACCCGACCACGAATAATAAGCCACCAACACTTTCGGATTACTCAGCGCCGTAGTATTTGCGGCCTCTTGGGCCAAGGCATTGTGGCCGAACAGGCCCATTGCCATTGACATTAAAGAACCCAAAATCAATCCTTTGCTTTTAGTCATTACTTTTCTCCTTTAACTTTTAGGCTTCAAAAGTTTTTGCTACTTCTTTGAGCCACTTAACAATTTCAATATGCTGCGGGCAGTGTTTTTCACAACGGTGGCACTGCACACAGGCTGATGCCTTGCCGTGCGTCTTGGCTAAATTGGCATAATACATTTTCTGCGCCGTAAACGGCTTGTTGCTAATCTCTTGTTTTTCAGCATTATAGAGTGCAAAATAACTCGGGATGGCAATTTTCATCGGGCACCATTCCACACAGTACTGACACCCCGTGCACGAAATAGCTACCGAGGCATGCAAAGTCTCAACTGCCTTTTCGATTACTTTCATTTCTTGCGCTGTCAAAGACTTAAAATTCTGCATATAAGCGGTATTATCTTCCACCTGCTCCAAGGTAGACATTCCGCTCAACACCATCATTACCCCCTCTAAGCTGGCGGCATATCTAATTGCCCAAGATGCCGGCGACATATTAGGCTCCGCCTCTTTGAACACCTTTTCCACCGCCGGAGGCAGGTTGGCAAGTGTCCCACCCTTTACCGGCTCCATCACAATTACCGGTTTGTTGTATTTAAGGGCAATTTCATAACACCGCCGCGACTGAATACTGGCATTATCCCAGTCCACATAATTAATTTGCAACTGCACAAATTCTACTTCCGGATGTTCCTTAAGCACTTCTTCCAACAGCTCAGGCGAATCATGGAAGGAGAACCCAATGTGCTTAACCTTCCCTTCCTTCTTTTTGTCAGCCACAAACTTAAAGCTGTCATACTTGCGGGCATTACCGATAGTATTGGCATTAACATTATGTACCAGATAATAGTCAAAATACTCCAGACCGGTTTTTTCCAGCTGCTTATTAAAAATCTCTTCCTGTTCTTCTTTGCTTTTCAAAAAGCCGATAGGCAGCTTGCTTGCTACGGTAAATTTATCCCGCGGATAACGCTCCACCAATGACTTGCGCAAAGCCACCTCGCTCTCATATCCCATATACATCCATGCCGTATCAAAATACGTAAACCCGCGGGCCAAGAACAAATCCACCATTTTATCAAGCGTTTTATAATCGATTGAAGTCTGGTCATCCGGATTTTTCAGCGGCAGGCGCATAAACCCAAAGCCCAGTTTATTGGCGGTATTGACCTTAGCCTTAACGGCATCCGGCACGGCAATAGCCTCAGCCAATGTTAGTTTCGGCAAGGCCGACAACGCAAACAAAGCCAACGAGCTCATCAAAAAATCACGTCTTTTCATTACGATTCTCCTCTGTTTGAGGTTATTTACACGGCGAGTATAGTTTTTAGAGTATACTCTAGGTCAAGTCCTTTTTTTCGTTGTTTATACTTTTTCCGGCGCAGAACAATCCGGCTTCAAACAACAAATAAGTCGGTATCGCCAACATCAGCTGGCTGACGACATCAGGCGGGGTTAAAATCGCCGCCACGATTAAAATCGCCACAAACACATAAGGCCGCTTGCTCTTTACTCCTTCATAAGATGCTATTTCCCAGCGTATTAAAGCATACGTAATCAAGGGGAACTGGAACATCAACCCAAAGACCACCGCCAACCACAAAGCGGTTGAAATTACGTTTGATATTCCAAATACCGCCTTAATCTGCGGAGAAGCAAAGCTCACCCCAAAGTTAATAATCAGCGGCAAAATAAAAAATATGCAAAATAAAGCCCCCACCACAAACAAAAAGCTTGATAACCCGACTAATGACTTTATCAAATGCCGCTCGTTATCATATAAGGCCGGCAAGACAAAGTCCCAAATTTTGCGGGCAATGTAAGGAAAGCAGATTAACAAGTCCAACACCACTGCTACCTTAATTTGCAAAATAAACACTTCCATCGGGGAAAAATAATTCAGCTGCAAATCATGCCCGCTCAGCATCACCTTAATCAGCGCCTCCATACAATACGGAGCCGCCAAAAACATCGGCACCAAACCAATGGCTAACGCCGCCACACATTTTAATAATGTCGAGCGCAGCGCTTCCAAATGCGCAACCAAGCTTTCGTCTTTGTCTTCCATCAACTTCGGCTTACTTTTTGCTGTCTTTTTTCTCTTCCTGCTCGGCAGCTTTGGCGACCGTATCTTTCAAATCCTGCGCCTCATTTTGGAGCAGCTCTTTGGCTTTTTTGTATTCATATTGCGCCTTGCCCAAAGCCTTGGCCAATTCCGGAATACGTTTTCCACCAAACAGCAGCAAAATAACCACTAAGATTAAAGCAATTTCCGTTAAACCTAAAGACATTTTATTTCTCCTTATTTATCCAACAATCTTTGTTGCGTCACTTCCTGCATAGATATCGCTCTGACCGGACATACATTATAGCATGCCCCACAGCCGATACACTCATCGGGGCTAATTTTGGGAAAACCGCCCTCTTCTTTTACAATAATCTGACGCGGACATTCATGCACACACAACCCGCACTTGACGCACACATCTTCATCAACCTGCGCAATAGCTATCTGCGTACGGCGTTTTTCCTCCAAACTCAAAGTTTTAATTGCTCCGGACGGACAAACCTTCGAGCAGCGGTGGCACTTATAATTACAAAAGGCCTCACTATAATCCAAATGCACCGTCGGATGCTCGGCATCTGCTTTTTTAATGATTTTCATAGGGCAGCGCGCCACACACAGGTTGCAGTTCAAGCAACGGTTAGCAAAATCTTCCACATTTCCGGCATTAAACTTCGGCTCAGCTTTAGGTGCTTTACCCAGTTGCAGAGCTCCGAACTTGCACACACCTTGGCACTTCATACATTTTATGCACATCTCATTGTCGACGGTCTTGTTTTTAATATCGATACAGCCGACGGGACACTGTCTGGCGCACATACCGCAAGCCACACATTTGTCCTGATTAATATACACTTTGACCCACGCCTTTTTTGCCAATAAGCCCAGCACAGCACCAACCGGACAAATGTTAGCACAAAACCACCGTCCCTTAAACCACACCAACACCGCCAGCAATATCAGCGCACCCAAGCCGATTGCCGCACCGGTAGCCGCTGAACCAAACAGCGTATAAGGGTCAATCCAGCGTACTACAAGAGCTGAGCCGCCGATTAATACTCCGAAGGATATCGCCGCAATAAAATATTTATAGGGCCAATTTTTATGCATCGTATTTTTGCGCCTAAAGATTATCATCATTGCCTCTTGCAAGAGTCCTAAAGGGCACAAAACAGAGCAATACACGCGCCCAAGCACCAAAGCCAACACCATCAAGCCCAACAGCAAAATTAGCACAAACCACGAAAAATTAACCAAGCTCCGCTGCAACAACGGCACCAATTGTATATCAAAAATCTTCAACGGATAAAACCAGCCGAAGATTCCGCCAACGGCCAATACCGCGACAAGCAAGGTCAAAATTGCTCGCCCGTAACGATAAAACTTTCCCATTTTTTCTCCGCAATTCTGCTATAAATTGGTTATATGATAATGTTTAGAGTATGGTCTAGGTCAAGAGTTAAACCAATAAAATCCCCATTTTTTTATAAAAAATCCTTGACTTAGAGTATACTCTAGGTTTTAGACTAAGTCATTATCGGTTTAAGCAAAGGAACAAACTATGGGATACTCCATCGGCCAAGTCGCCAAAAAAACCGGACTCAGCGTCCATACTTTAAGATACTATGAGAAAGAAGGCCTACTACCCTTTATTCGCAAAACCAGCTCCGGGCTTAGGGTCTTTTCGGATGATGACATCAATTGGCTCGGAATGATTGAATGCCTCAAAGCAACCGGCATGCCGCTCAAAGGCATCAAACAATATATTGACTGGTACCATCAAGGAGATTCAACCCTTTCGCAAAGGCTTGCCATGTTCCAGCAACAAGAGCAAAATATTAAGGCTAAGATGCAAGAACTCAACACCAATCTGGCCAAAATTCAATATAAGATTCGCTTGTATGACGCCGCCGTAAAGCAAGGCAGCCTAGACAAAGCCCAACAAGAACCTGAGTTCAGAGCCGCCCGCCTCCGCCTCTTCGGCCATTAAATCAGCTCGTTTAGCTCCGCTTGCCATCTGGCTAATTTGTCTTTATCGCGCTGGCCGGCATTTGCCGGACTGGTTGAAGGCATCTTGATACAACTTATATTATGCGCCCTCGCCCATTCATAATTAGCACTCCGGCAAAAAGTTTCAAAAGCCTTGCCTCCGTTAAACAACAATTTTTGCAAATCCGGAGCCTCTTTGCTTAATACCGCAAAATCATTTACTTCCACGTCTTGAATATTACTGTCCAAACTACCTTTTCTGGAGCAGCGTTTCATCACATCCCACAAGCCGACACCATGGCCCAGCAACTTATCAACTTTTTTTTCATAGTCATCATCCGTACTAATATCCGCAAAAATCTGCGCCATATACTTCCAAAAATTATTCCGCGGATGAGCATAATATTGCTGCCTGCGCAAAGACTCCTCCCCCGGCATAGACCCAATTACCATCACCCGCACTTGACGGTCTACCCTACGGCTCATACTTTCCCTAATATTTTCCGGCATAATCAAATTTCCTTACTTACTCTAACCAATATATTCCTCAGTTTACCCCTTAAGCAAGCAAAAAAAACAGCCCGAAAGCTAAAAAACTTTCAGACTGTTTTCTAAATAAAAAAATCATTTACCGGCCATCAACATCACGCAGCGTCATAATTACCTTGTTTACGTTTTTTAGCTTTGGCTAAAGCTCTTTCTCTTTGGTAATCTGTTTGCTTCAAAGATGATTTTTTGAATGCACCTTTTTCTTTTTTCTGACTCGGTTTGTTTTGATTTTTCGTTGCCATAACAAAAAAATTTAAAAGTTAATAAAATAATATAAAAAACGAAAGGAGTTTTATCACTTTCCGCGATTTTGTCAAGAGAAAATTTATATTTTTTTATAAAAAAATGACCTCAACCAAAGTTAAGGCCATTTTCACAAGATAAATTCGCTTACTTATCTTGCTCAACTTTCTTTCTAATCGCCTGCAAATTGTCATTAATAGACATCAGTAAATACAACAAATAGAATATGAACACAAAGACAACCAACCCCACTACTAAGGATAATACGGCATTTGCAGCACTCAATCCCATTTCGTTAATGACCATAATCACCAATCCCAGCAAATACAGCCAAGCACAAATATCAATCAGATATCTTCCCAGTCCGACCACAAAACCTTTCATTGTTAGCTCCTTTCACAAATATTGATATTCATCATAGATAATAATAAAACTAAAATTGGTAAAAATTTTCCTAATAATTACTTTTTCTCAGCTTTACAAGTTGATTTTGATATCAGCAGTTGCGTTTTTACCTCATAACCATCCACATTTAAGGTTAAATCAACGCCCGTCTCCCCATCCGGAATCATTGAGTTATTCAAACAATCCGGACTACATAGAGCCAAAGCATTAGGATATATCACTTTTACCAACTTTTCCTGCGGCAAAATCACCGATGGCGCTTTCGGGGCATTGCGCTTGGTAAAATCATCTCCCCTAAACATAAACTTACCTTTGATTTTACCGTTGCAAATAAAATAAGTCTTGTTCCAATCGACCTCAATATCTTCATAGGTATAATTAAAAATTGACAGCCGATAAGCATTCATGGGGTATACATCGCCCTCGCCTGAAACAATTTCAATACTGGCTCTAAAATTGCTTGTATCGGCCATAGCTTTATTATCATCAATGCCGAAATTATAACAATAATTGCTACAAGCCGACAGCAACACCACCAAACACAAGCCAAGTAATTTCAGCATTCCGCCCTCCCAAGGTTCACTTACCATAATAATAATCACAAACCTCCCACCAGACAAGCACAATTTTCATATTTTTTATCTATCACAAAAAAAATAGCCCCATAAAAATGAGGCTATGCAAAAATAAAACTAAATTCTTACTCTGACTTAATATCAACTACCACAAACTCTGATTGGCATCCGGTTTTAAACTTCAGCTCCCAGTCTGAAATCCCCGAGGTTACAATAAAATCGGTATCTTGCCGTTTTTCGTGGCCATAGATTCTATCATTCATACCTGCCCATTGGCTCACATAATTAAACGGAAACAGCTGCCCTCCGTGCGTATGCCCCGACAACACCAAATCTACTTTTGCTTCTGCCTGCTTAGCATAATCACTTGGCTGATGATCCAAAACCAGCATAAACTTTGCCTTATCTAACCCGTTGACTAAATCAGCCATTTTTTTACGAGATCGCCCTCGGCGCGGCTCATAGGCATCTTTCCGCCCAATAACATAAAACTCATTACCTATGGCTTGCACCTCATCTTGCAAAACTTTAATTCCACGTTTTTGCATTTCGGCAACCAAATCATCATTGCTAAACCCTCGAAACGCCACCCCGTTAGAGCTAATGTCATGGTTTCCCAATACCGCATAAATTCCATAAGTTGTTTTAAGCTTAGCCAACGCATCAAGGCCTGATAACAGTTCATCCCGCGATGTTGAATTATCAACCAAATCACCAACAATCACCAGCATATCCGGCTTATATTTTTGCATCTGCTTAACATGGCGTGCCAATTCTGCCCCGCTAAAGGTCGTCCCAATATGGGCATCTGCTAACATCACAATCCGCAAATTGCCAACCTTTTTAGGAGTTTCAATCACATACTCTACCTCTGCCACATGGTGCGCTTGGTACCATCCGTTAACCAAATAAATCAAGCTCAAGACCATCGCTGCCTGACCGGCATAATAGGCCTTCGGCTTCAAATTACTTAGCTTTTGTATCAGCCACCATAAGCCATCACACCCCGCCCAAATCAGCACCACATAAAACAAAGCAATCACGGCATTCATAAAACCGAGTAAATAAATTGCCGCAAATAATATCACCACCACCAGCAAAATTGCCGCACTCAGCCGCCGCACTTTAACCGGAAACATCCGCAACCATATGCCAAACTGCCCAATGCGCCAGCCCAAATATGCCACACCGAGTACACTAAAAACAATCATGGATATTTCCAACAACTGCCAAAAAGACATTTTATTCCCTTAATCGATAAAAACACCGTACAAAAAAAACTATTTCTTTTCAGCTCAACATAAAATCAGCCCCGGCCTAAGTCAACTAAAAATTTAATATTTTCCGGCCATTGCCTTATAAATATAATTTTCATATTTTATAATCTGGTACTTTTGCTGCACCAAATCTTTTTGCAAAGCATTTTCGCTGTATATAGCTTGCAAATAATCCTTAAATTCGACTTTACCGTTATTATATCTCTCTTTATAATATTGAGTGATTAGGATTGAGTTTTTATAATTTTCACCGATATTATCAAAGCTTTGCGTAGCCTTATCATAAGCCAGATAATAATAAGCCACCTCATTTACGGCCTGATTCAGCACATCATTAAAATCAATCACCGCGATTTGATACTCCGCTTCTGAAATTTTAATATTGTTTTTTACACGTGTCCAATCCAAAAACGGCAAATCTACCGCCAAACTTCCCATAGCAAACGGCACGTCAAATGTTGTTCGCGCTTTATCAGATGATGATGACAACGCCGTCCGCAAAGATATGTTCGGATACCAGTTTTTATTTTCCGCCTCTAAGGTTTCAAAAGACTTCTGCAAGCGGTATTGACTGGCCAACAAATCCGGACGATTAGCCAACACCGACAGCGGCACATCTAAATTGACGCCCAAACTCTGCTGCTGCAAAATATCCCCAAACTTAATACCTAAGTCATCTTCCTGCCGAATATTCAAAATATTTTTCAAAGATGTTTCCATCTCTTTAAACTGGGTTTCCAGCGTCAATAGGCGGTTTTGCTCTGATAACAAGCTCTGCTTAGCCTCCAAATATTCCACATTATCTGCCTTGCCGTTTTTGTATTTAGCCTCGGCAATATCGCGAATATCCTCATACATTTTCACATTTTGGCGGCTCAAATCAATCGAGTTGCTGATATACTCCAGATTAAAGAACAAATCCACCACACTGTTGATTAACGACAGTCTGGCCGTTTCTTTATCTAACACCGTTGCCTGATATTCAAACTCCTGCGCATTTTGCAGATTGCGTATTTTGCCGTATAAATCGACCTCATACCCCAGCCCGATTTCTCCTGAAAAATTGTTAGAAACATTATCGCTGGTATCAATTCTGCGTTGCCCGCTGGCGCCCAAATCGCCTGACAGCGTCGGGAACAAATCCGCCGTTGCCAAATTCAACCGATATAATTCTTGGTTAATCTGCAACGCCGCTTTCAAATAGTCCGGATTATTTTGCAACGCCATATTGACCAACTTATTGAGCTCTGGGTTATTATATTGGATCCACCAGTCAGCATTAGCCTTGTACTTTTCCTGAATCTCTCGGGTATAATTCAACTCATCAGCCACATTTGGTGTCGCCATACGCTGAGTTGCGCAGCTTGTTGAAACCAGCAGCATCGCCGTAAAAAGAGCTATATTAAGTACATTTTTCTTCATTTTATTCACTCGCCAAAGCATCTATCGGGTTCAGGTTTGAGGCATTCTTCGCCGGCATATATCCAAAGATAATTCCGATTGCCGAAGAACAAACCAAAGCCAACACAATAGACGCGGTTGAAAAAATCATACCGAAATCTTCCGAAAAAGTATTAAACCCGACACCGATTAACATCGACAGCGCCACTCCCATAAAACCGCCGACCAAACAAATCAAAATCGCCTCAATCAAAAACTGTTGCAAAATATCTTCCTGCTTGGCGCCGATAGCCATACGAATACCGATTTCTTTGGTTCTTTCGGTTACTGATACCAACATAATATTCATCACGCCGATACCACCCACAATCAATGAAATCACCGCAATACTGGCAATCAACAGTTTCATGGTATTAGTGGCGCTCTCCACCGTCTGTTTAATACTGTCGCTGTTAATCATAAAAAAGTCTTTTGTACCATGAAGCGATGTCAAAATATTTTCAATACTTTCCTCTGCCACTTGCGAGTTTACGGCATCGGCAATTTTCACGGTAATTGAGTTAATATCGGTACTTCCGTTAATCTTATACATTGCGGTTGTATAAGGCACCCACAAGTTCATGGAATCAGAGTTCGGACCGGCATTATTCTCTTCCTCGGTAACGCCGATAACTTTTAACGGCTTTTTATTAAAGATAATAATCTCCCCAACGGGGTTTGGCCGGTCAGCAAAAATCTCTTTATATGTATTATGGTCAATCACCACTACCGATGCCACGTTATTAACTTCGTCTTGCGTAAAAATCCGCCCCATCAACAGCTTTTTACCCTTTACATCAAAAAACGAATTGCCCACACCTTTGAGCTGCGCCGTAGACGATGTATTGCCAAATACTAAAGTTCCACTGGCTGACACACTCGGCGTTGCACTGTCAATAAACCCTTGCTTAGCCAAATAATCCGAGTCACTTACTTTAAGCGTCTTTACTTTTCCGGAGCGCATATCACCAAAACCCGTTCCCGGCATAATATCAATGGTATTGGTACCCATTGAGTTAATCTGCTCCATAATTTTAGCCTGCGATGCATTACCCAATGCCACCACCGATACAACGGATGCAATACCGATGATAATACCCAGCATCGTCAACAAAGAACGCATTTTGTTGGCCAAAATGGCATGGATTGACATACTGAAAGATTCCGCAAACCGATATTTAAACGTTTCCAAGCGGCTTTTCTTCACATCAGCCACCTCGTTTTCCAACGGGTAGAATTCATCAGCTTTTCGCTCATCAGAAACAATCTCGCCGTCTTTAATCTCAATAATCCGGCTGGCCTGAGCGGCAATCTTACTGTCATGAGTGACCAAAATAATCGTATGCCCCTGCTTGTGCAGATTTTTAATAATCTCCATCACCATTTCGCCGCTTTTTGAATCCAGCGCACCGGTAGGCTCATCGGCCAAAATAATCTCACCACCGTTCATCAACGCTCGCGCAATACTAACGCGTTGCTGCTGCCCGCCGGAAAGCTCATTCGGCTTATTACCGAGTTTACTGCCAAGCTCCAGCTTTTTCAGCAACTCAATGGCTCTCTGAGTACGGCGTTCTTCCCCCATTCCCAAATATATCGCCGGCAGTGCCGCATTTTCACTGGCATTAAGACTTGATAACAAATTGTAGCGCTGGAAAATAAAACCAAACGTCTTACAACGTAGCTCTGCCAACTGATTACGGGTCATCTTGCCGACCTCGGTATTATTAATTTTATAAGAACCTGAAGTCGGTGTATCCAAACACCCAATAATATTCATCAAGGTAGACTTTCCGGAGCCGGACTGCCCGATAATCGCCACAAAGTCACCCTTCTCTACCGAAAAGTTAATCCCTTTCAGCACATGGACACGGTTTTTAGCGTTTCCGAAAAATTTATGAATATTGCTCAGTTCCAAAATTTTCATACTTAGAATCCTCTTCTCGGGCCTCTGGCACTCATTGCCTTATCCGAAATCTCTGCCGAAGACATCTGCGCAATCACCACTTCATCATTTTCTTTAAGTGCGCCTTTCACCTCAATATTCAAGCCGTCAGATACTCCGGTTTCGACCATTACCTTGACTACTACGCCTTGCGGGTTCAATACCTCCACATACTTACCATCATTGCTCCCCTTAACCGCGGTTACCGGTACGGTCAGCACATTTTCGGCACTGTCAACATAAATCACGTTCTGCGTTGTCATTCCGATACGCAACAATCCGTCAGGATTAGGCACCAACAACCGCCCGTAGTAATAAATAGCCTCGCTGGCTTCCACCACTTCGGTATATTCACCGTTAGTCAAGAGCGTCAACCCTGGGTCGATTGACTTTAACGTTGTTTCAAACACATCGGTCATATTGGCTAATACCGAATAAGTTACTTTAACCCCCGGCTTAATATTACCGATATCCCCTTCCGAAATTTCAATCAATATCTCCATCTGGCTCAAATCGGCAATCTGCACGATAGTCGGCGTATTCATTGCCGCGTTTACGGTCTGCCCTTCTTTAACGGGAATTGACACCACTGTACCATCAAGAGGGGAAGTAATTTTGGTATATCCCAAATTGGTCTCTGCCGTACTCAAAGATATCTCGGTTTCTTTGATTGAAGCCTCCAACTCCGTCACCTTAGACTTTGCGGTTTCATAAGTATTCTGAGCATTTTCCAAATCTTCGGTAGAGGCAGCATTTTTCTTTTTCAGCGCGGCAGTACGGTCATATTGCTTTTTAGCTACATCTAAAGACACTTTAGCCGCCGACAGCTGAGCCTGATAGCTGTTCAGCCTGGCTTTATTAATATCCACATCGTTTTGCTGAGTTGTAGAATCAATCTGGGCAATCATATCACCTTTTTTAACTTGCTGACCGATAGTCACATACAGCTTTTCAATTTTACCGGAAGCCTGAGCACCGACCGTAACCAGCTCGCTGGCGCGAACCTCACCGGTAGCATTCACCACTTTTTGTATGTTTTGGCGCTTAACCGGCTCGGTAATATAAACCACGCCGTTGCCCGAATTTCCCCAATAAGCATATCCGCCCCATCCAAGCAACAGCAGCAAGACCAGCATCAACAATTTTTTATGAGCACTCAAAAAAGCTTTACTCTTACTCATTTGTCATCTCTTTTACTAAAATTGCCTAAAAATATCACGTTATCTAAATATGTAAACGACAATGATTAACAAAATGTTCAAAAAAAATATATCAAATGCCACAAAATTCTTCCAACAAAAAAAAGCCCTTCTCTAAGAGAAAGGCTTTAAGTGGTGGGCCCTGATGGACTCGAACCAACGACCAGACCGTTATGAGCGGCCTGCTCTAACCAACTGAGCTAAGGGCCCAACCTGACACCGGATATCAACATAAATTAAACTCCCCGTTTAGTCAAGCCCTTATTTAAAATAATTTAAGAGCCAGCTCCTAATGAGCCGACTCTTAAACTTTTGATTAGCACTATGCCTAAAGATTACACAGATTATTCCGCACTGCATCCGTCCAAAGCTTATCAAAATAATCCGTAAAAAACCACCAACCGCTGCCTGTCCATTGAGCATAAAATCGCTTAAACTCATCGGATTTCATGTTGTGAGCATTCCGCATAAAGAAATCAACACACAATTTTGGCTGAGCCAATTTTGCCCTTAAGGCATCGACAGCAACCTCTGCATCATCGCTGATACGACCCAAATCAGTGTCATTCATCATTGATTTTCTGAGTATTTTTACCAAAGGGCGCAAATCCTCGGCATCAGGTTGCTCATCAATCAAGCCTTGGGCCGTATCCAGACTAAACACAATTGCTCTGTTCAACAGAGTCATATTGTTCACCTGATGATTGGCAATATATCTATCCAAATATTCAAACGCCAATATACAATCCACCGGCGTCACCAAACCTATATAGACATCTTCAGGCATCAGCTTATGCAACAAAGTATCCATTTCCATAAAACTTTTGCCCCAATCCGAACGTTGTTTCAGTAAACAGTTGAACAAATATACTCTGGCCATAGCCTGCTGAGACACATTTGACAACAGCGAAAACGCCGCCGCAAAATTCCCCCCTTCGCACAAAGTTTTCACCGCCGAAGAAGACACATAAGACAATGTACTTTTCTCCTGCTTTTTCAACAAGAACTGAAGTTTAATTTTTTCTTTCGGCATTCTGGTTTCAAGCAACAAATTATTAAAGAACATCAATTTTCTTTCAGCCAGCGAATCTTCATCTGAGCGAACCCCGCGCAGAATAAAATCCGCCTTTTGCTCCAAAGCAAAATCAATCAACATTTCATCGAAAGCCCAGGTTTGTATAGCTTCCGGCCTTTGCGTAATAATGGCTTTCAGTTTTTGTTTTTCTTCCTCATTTAGCAACGGCACCATATCATACTGTACCAGATCTCGAGCAACATTTACCAATTCTCTCTGCACCAAAGCGGCGCGTCTTCGATTATCGCCCAACAACGGAGATTTCGCTTCATTATTTCCCACAGCCACAATCAAATCCGTAGGTTGTTCTGCATTCAGTTCCAACAATGATCGCAACACCATGTCCAAGTGCCCCACCGTAAAAGGATCAAAACTTCCGGCATAAATTACTTTTCTGTTCATAATAACTACTATTAAAAATTTAACATAAAAATATCTACAAACAGCCTCAATATAACTTATTTTGTACAAATGTCAACTAAAAGACAAAAAACCTCCGTAAATCATCAGATTTACAGAGGTTGTTTCAACTAGCACTTAATAATTTCACCATTCAAATAGCGATAATCCTCATCTACAAAACGGCCAAGCTCATCATGCATGGTAAAAGTTTCACCGTCTTTGATTTCCTTGAACTCCGCAATTTCTTCTTTACGATGCAGTCGGCACATATTCAAAGTTGTACTTGCAAAAACCTTTGCGTATACCACAGCTTGAATCCGTTCTCCGGTTGGCAGCATTCCGTCAAAATCACAAGCAAAACACGGGCATCCGACTAAATCATCATCACCACGATTCAACCATCCTAATTTGATATCATACTTATGCGTACCAAGAATTTCTTCGCCATAAGCATCTTTTTCCACCGATGTTGCAACCAACTCATTGTCAATCATATTCGCAGCCAACATCGCAGTCATTGCACTCAATGCCTCCGTAGAGGACTTAATTACTAATTTTCTAGTTCCCATAATACAATTATAAATTAAATAATACAAAATACCCAACCACCATAAAACTTTAAATCTTTTTTGTCAAACAAAAAGTGTTATCAAATTCTATTTTTGATAACACTTCCTGTACTAATAGCCTTTAAGCGAACCAAGATTTTTCAAAAATCACTTGCTTTCCGGCCCAAACTTTAAGCTCCACATGGTCATCAAACTGCTGCACATCGGCATAATAACAAGTTTTGCCGACTTTAGCCAAGAACAACGGTGTATCTTCTTCCCATTCCATTTGAGCAATTCCATAAACGGCCAATACATGCTCGGTTAAACGTTCCTGAAACACCTCTGTTCCGTTCAAACTCACCTCTGTCACCAAATGTTTGCCGCTCTGTACCACATACAACTCAGCATATTTGGCATTCCACACAAATTGGACTCTCAGCTCCGGTATTGATACCACATCATCACTTTCCAAAGCATAATGATCACCGTCACAATCTGCTGTTTGAGCTTTAATTTCGACTGACATCATCAACAATGCCACCAAACATAACAATATCTTTCTCATAATTGTAAATTAAATAATTAATAAAACTCTGCGTTTATATCATATTTTTGTTTATTTGTCCACAAGTTTTTTATATACTTTTGATTTATTTTCTTTTTGCTCTTTTCCAATCCATCCGGCTCCGCATACAAAAAAATCCCGAAGACCTAAGACCTCGGGATTTTCCATCTTTATTTAATAAGTTACTGATCCAAGAATGAACGCAGCTTGCGTGAACGGCTCGGATGTTTAAGCTTACGCAGAGCCTTCGCCTCAATCTGACGAATACGCTCACGTGTAACATTAAACTGCTGTCCAACCTCTTCCAAAGTATGGTCGGTATTCATACCAATACCAAAGCGCATACGCAACACCCTCTCCTCACGCGGTGTCAAAGACGACAAAATACGTGTGCAAGTTTCCTTCAAGTTAGAGTGGATAGCTGAATCCAAAGGCTGCAAAGCACTCTCATCAGCAATAAAATCGCCCAAAGAAGAGTCTTCCTCATCACCGACCGGAGCCTCCAAAGATACCGGCTCTTTAGCAATTTTCATCACTTTACGGACTTTTTCAATCGGCATAGACAAACGCTTAGCCACCTCTTCAGGTGTCGGCTCGCGTCCCATCTCTGCCAACATCTGGCGTGAAGTACGCACCAACTTGTTAATCGTCTCAATCATATGCACCGGAATACGAATAGTGCGCGCTTGGTCAGCAATAGAACGCGTAATCGCCTGACGTATCCACCAAGTTGCATAGGTTGAAAACTTATAACCACGGCGATATTCAAACTTATCAACCGCCTTCATCAAGCCAATATTTCCTTCCTGAATCAAATCAAGGAACTGTAACCCGCGGTTAGTATATTTTTTAGCAATAGAAATAACCAAACGCAAGTTAGCTTCAATCATTTCTTTTTTAGCACGGTCAGCCTCGCGCTCGCCTTTCTTAATAGTATCAACCATACGACGATATTCATTAATCGGCAATCCGCATTCAGAAGCCATCTGCGCAATAGCTTCGCGCAATTCAACAACTTCGGCACCATGTTTTTCAACAAACATTTTCCAATGTTTATCAGTTTTCTTTGCAATTTTATCCAGCCACTTGGGATCAAGCTCTGACTTCTGATAAGCTTCCAAAAAGTCCTCACGCTTAACTTTGCAAGACAAAGCATAACGCATCAACTTTCCTTCTAAGCCCATCAAACGACGATTAAGCTCATTCAATTGCTCAACCAATTGCTCAATCCGTGATGCATTCAAATGAATTGAGCTCATCAATTCTACCAACTCGCGTTTAACCTGCAAATAGCGGTTTTCAACAGCCGGCTGCACTTTTTTACCGGCAATAATAGCATCGATTCTCTGGCATTGAATTTTTTTCAAATCATCATAATAGCTTGAAATTTTGGTCAATATCTCCAAGACCGGCTGCATCAAAGCTTCTTCCATAGCTGATATTGAAGCCGATGAACGCCCACCCATGCCTTCATCATCTTCTTCATCACCTTCGACATGGTCTTCTTCATCAGCATCATCATCGCTTTCTACGGCCGCATCATCATCTTCTTCCTCATCATCATCGACCGTATCCTCAAGCTCAATATCATTTTCCAAATCTTCATCAATATCATCAAGATTTTCTTTATCTTCAAGCTCTTCGGCAACTTTTTCCAAATCATCGACCTGAGCTTCATCTTCATCATAGACCAAAGCCTCAGCATCATCACCGTACATCATCTCCAAATCGACGATATCACGGAGCTGCATTTTTCCCTCGACCAAGTCATCGCGCCAAGCGGCAATAGCTTTCAGTGTCATCGGGCTTTCGCACAAACCATCAATCATCACGGTTTTGCCAGCTTCAATACGCTTAGCAATAGCAATTTCACCCTCGCGGGAGAGCAATTCTACATTGCCCATTTCTTTGAGGTACATTCGCACCGGATCATCTGATCGGCCTAATTCCTTCTCATCAAAATTACCGGAATCATCATAATCTTCAACGACTTCGTCTTCTTCAATCTCTCCGGCATCAGCATCGGTTTCAGATACAATACTAATCCCCAAGTCAGAGATTTCGGTCATAATATCTTCAATTTGTTCAGAAGATTCTTTTTCAGGAGGCAAAGCACGATTAAGCTCTTCTACCGTAATATACCCTCTGGCTCGTCCTTTGTCGATAAGACGTTTTACAGCACTACCCAAAGAATCAATCAGCGGAGCATCTGCGGCATTACTATCATAAAAGTCTTGATTATCAATATCTGACATGACATTCCTTAAAATCGATTTTAAAAATTAAACACCGGAGCCTTGCGACTCCTGAATAAAGCTAGCTGGCAACCTTTTAATATTTTTTCATTAATTTGTCAAGTACCGTTTACTAAAAAAACTGTTTTGCCTTATACCATATATTTATAAAATAATCGTTAATCTTGAATATTTTGACTTTCAATCAACGCCTGCCGCTCTTTTTTCAAATTTTGATAATAATTATAATCATCTTCTGAAAAACTTTCGGCATTAGAGAGCTTATTCAAACATTCTTTAATCTCTCCGTCCAACTGCCGCACCTGCACTTCCAGCATTTTGGTTTCAATTTCCTGTCGCAATACATTGAGCAACGGTTTTTGCAGCCTAAACATTTTCAGCTCCCACAAAGCGGCCAAATTTTTAGCCATTCCTTGTTGCTTGAGCTTTTCGCAAAAATCATCTGATGTCAAGCCTCCCTCTTCCTCGGCATCGACATAAACGGCAGTCATCGCTTCAAATAACTTTTGCCATTCCGGCGCCGGCATTGCAAACATCGACATTTTTTCCTCATACTCGCCCACCAATTCCGGATAATATAACATTGCCGATAAAATAAACTTTACCACCAACTCATCCAAACTTGTCTTGGGGCGCACCACCTCAACCTTAACACCGCCGTCCAAACCGTTACGTTTACCATTCCTTGATGTAAAGTTTTTATTTTTGGCATACGATTGTTGCCAAGCCCCACGGCCCAACTCATTATAGACACGCTCTTTCATCGCCTGACGATAATAGCCTTTGACCTGTTCATCAGCTATTTTAGCGACTTCTTCAAAAATATTTTTCTCGATTAAAGCTTTTTGCTCCGGAGTTGCCGCTGGTACATTCTCGGTATTTTTCTTCCACAACAAATCCACCAAAGGCATTGTATTTTGCAAATACTCGGCAAAAGCATCGTGTCCTTTGTCTTTCAAAAACTCATCAGGATCTTGCTTATCCGGCAAAAACACATATTTTAGCGAATACCCCGGCTTTAAAATTGGTAGAGCCCTGTCCACCGAACGGATAGCCGCCTTAATACCGGCACCGTCGCCATCAAAACACAAAGTCGGCTCATTACACACCTTCCACGCTTCAGCAATCTGATCTTCGGTCAAAGCCGTACCTAACGGCGCCACCGCATATTCAAAGCCATATTTGCTCAGCGCAATCACATCCATATACCCTTCACAAACAATAATATTTTTGGCTTCATAGCCTTTTTCTCGTGCATTGTTTAGATTATACAGCACATGGCGCTTGTTAAAAATTGGCGTTTCCGGAGAATTCAAATACTTAGGCTGTCCATCATTCATCACCCGCCCACCAAAGGCAATCGGCCGGTTAGCCTTATCAAAAATCGGAATAATCACCCTATCGCGAAAAAAATCGAATACCCGATTGGAGCCTTCTCGTGACGACATCGCCGCCAAACCAAGCTCCATCATCTCATGCTCGCTCACTCCTTTGGATGCCAGCCAAGCCTTCAAACCATTATTTGCCGGCGCATATCCTAAACGGAACTTGCTTAAAATGGCATCATCAAACCCACGATGATAAAAATATTCCAAACCATGACGTCCTTCCGGCAAGCGCAAACAACGCTCAAAATATTGCACTGCCATTTCCATAATTTCATATAAATTCTTACGTTCTTCGGCTTGAGCTGATTTTTCATGTGAGAGCTTAGGCATTTCCAAACCGGCCTTATCTGCCAGTTTTTTTATAGCCTCCAAAAACGGCAGCCCATTGGCTTCCATTTCAAACTTAACAATATCACCATGCGCCCCGCAACCAAAACAATGATAAAAACCTTTAGCCTCATTTACGGTAAAAGATGGTGTTTTCTCATTATGGAACGGACAGCAGGCTTGATATTCTCGACCTTTGCGTATCAGTTTAACCTTAGCTCCGACCACATCGACGATCGAAACTTTAGCTCTCAGCTCCTCAATAAACTTCTGCAAATCAGCCATCAGAACTCCAGCCCACTGCCTTTAGTCCGCAAGCACTAGAACAAAGTCTTAATAATACCTGAAACTTTGCCCATATCCATCTGACCGGCGTATTTTGCCTTCAACACGCCCATAATTTTACCCATATCTTTCATTGAAGATGCACCGGTTTCAGCAACTACGGCTTTAACTGCAGCCAACATTTCCTCATCATTCATCTGCTTGGGCAAAAATGTTTCGATTACGGCAATTTCCGCCTGCTCTTTATCCGCCAAATCCTGACGATTGCCTTTCAAATACATATCAATAGAGTCGCGGCGCTGTTTAATCATATTCTGCATCATTGCCATCAAATCAGTTTCTGAAGCTTCTTTCTGACCTTTACCTCTGGCATCAACATCTTTTTCTTTCATTCCGGCAATAATCAAACGAATAGCTCCTACTTTTTGAGTATCTTTAGCCAGCATTGATTCTTTTAAAGCCTTTTGCAAATCTTCTCTTAACATTTAAACCTCCATATATAATAAACCAAATTGTTCTTAAGATAACCACATTCAAAGCAAATTGCAAGCTCTTTAATCAACGCCTTCTGCTTCCGTTATATTTCTAAAACTAAAAATAATACCTCAAGCCGAGCATTCCTTCATCAACATCATACTTGCCGCGATTTTGCTCATATTTATACTCTGCTGCCACGGCCCAATCTTTTGCCAAAGCGTAGCTTACCTCGGCATTATATTTCAGTTTGCTGCCATAATTGGTTGTCGCCCATATCTGCTCAGCCTGCGCCAACACTCTCCAATTGCCCCAATCGGCAAACATTCCGACTGCAGCTCCCAACCCCAAATATTGATTATGCGGCAAAAACCCACCATAAGCAGCATGGTTATTCAGCATCACAAACCAATAAGTATTCTCCCATGGCTCAAAAGTAAAACCTCCGCCAACCACCAAATTAGATACATATCCCTCATCGCCGCTTTCGGGATTCATTTCTCTATTAATCCCCCATTGAATATTATAAGAATATGGCATAAACATATCATTCACCGGCGATAAGGATTTAATTCCCAGAATATCAAAATCCTGCAACACATATTTGTTATCATTATCATAATGGCGCATTTTCAGGTTCAAAAAATTAATTTCGGCGCCATTCAGCAAACCATAACCATTATCAGTCAAAGAATGATACGCCGGCCTTAGCTGAATTTCTTGAAAAGCCTGCCCATTGCGCACACCTGCCCCCACAACCGATCTTTTGGACTCATGAGCATTCATTGGCTCTTCTCCGTCGGTTAGCGGCTTAAAGTTATCTTTTACTTTAATATTATTGCGCGCCATAAGTAATTTAAAACTGCGCTGACGATAGTCTGCAAGCTCCAAATCTCCGGCCACTTGCTGATATTGCACATATTGATAAGCCGCCTCCGCCGCTCCGGCTTTTTCAGTTTCACTAAGCCCTTCAAAAGCATAATCTTGATGTTTAATTGCCGCTACAAATGCTTTTTTCTGCGCTTCATTCATCTGCTTGTATTGATTAATGATTTTTGCCTGACGTGAAGGCCGATAATTAACGCTTTTTACCAACCCCGGCTTTCGATACACCGCTTTAAGCGTATCTAAAGGAATAGCTTGCACCGGAAATTCATCAGCCAACTGCAAAGACGGCCGCACCGCATCCAGCATTTCTAATAGCATATAAGAGCAGTTTTGCGTAAAGAAATAATATCTGGTCTGTGTATGCCCAATCTCCCACAAATGAGCCACAAACATCTCCTGCTCTTCTTGGGTCAAGTCTAAATTGAGCTCCCAAATATCTCTGTTTTCGATGTTATTATAAGTATTTATCGTATCATAATAAGGTTTTACGGTAAAACCTCCATAATATCCTCCGGTCAACCCCAACACCGCATACAAAGCCCCCGGATTAGGTTCCGTAAAAGCTCCGTAGTTCATACCGTGCGCCAACAATTGCGTACCTTTCCGTCCGGTATCAATCCTCACCAACGTATGCCCAAACAACGACGACGGATTGTTCATATACGCATCCGTAAACAGTAAGGTTACTCCGGCCGGATGCAAATCTTTCACAAATTGTTGATATTCCTCACATTTAGGATAATCAGCTTTCACCCATCCCTGTTTTTGCAAATATTGATACCGCGCCGGAAACAAACAAATTTTTTCTTTATCTTTAGCTTCCTCAAAAAGCTTTATACTCGCTTGCAATTCACTGGCAGGATTAGTTCTGCCATCTTCCGCCAAATAAAAAGATTCGCTATCAATTGTCCCTTCATAACCACCAAACATCTGCGGACGATAATGCACCAAAGCCAGCCATTCAGGGGTTACCTCAGGCTTTTCTTTTGCCGACAAGCTCCACGGCCAAACAGCAACTGCCATAGCCACCAACAAAAATATTTTTTTCATATAAATCAACTGACAGCCTATCAAATTGCAAGTTTTTGCTTAACATAAAACAACAGGGCGGAAACCTGACGACTTAATCGCATATTCCACCCTGTTCACTCATTTTTGCATAAAATTGTTACCTTTTATGCTTTCATAACTTCAAACAAAGCTACGGTAACCGAAACCGCATCAACATTTTCTGAAGAGAAAATATAAGCAAAATTCTGCTGCGATTTCTCACCCAAAGTCTTGCTGTCCACATTCAAAATACCTGCCAAGGTATCAATGGTTTCACCCTCGCCTTTAGCGGCATCCATAGCATACTGTTCCATATTATTTTCAATGAAAGCCAACACCATTTTCTGAGTACCGCCGGTGATTCGTCCGTTCGGATCACAACCTGAAGTACCAAAGGTGATACCAAAAGTCTGAGTACCAAACAACCCGTTAGTAGTAGCCGCCAAAATCTGCGGTACACGCCCCTGCTGACCTCTCCACGCCATAGATCCCAAACCGCAACCGGTACTATCAATTGCCGAAGCATTTGATGAAACTAACATTGCACCACAAAGCAAAGATGCCAAAACCGTTTTTTTCATTAAATTTCTCCACTAATGTTATATACCAAAGTACCTTGCAAGGTTATCACAATAAAAAAGATTGTATACAACAAAGATACATTTTCCCCTCAATTTTTATCTTTTATCCCCTTTTTAGGCATAAAACACTTGCACAATTATTTTTTTGTGCTATATTAAAATAATTGAAATTACCTATATGGCTGTGACCGGTTGATTCCTGTCGCAGTTTAATTTTTCTAACTTTTTTGAAGTAACCGCTCCCTGCCCTTGGGCCGGGGACATAGATTTTTGAGGTGTAAAATGGAGAAGTTTCCTTTAACTAAACAAGGCTATACTGAACTTGAAGCCGAATTAAAAAGACTAAAATCTGAAGATCGCCCTAACATCATTGCGGCCATTGCCGAAGCCCGCTCCCATGGTGATTTGTCTGAAAACGCCGAATACTCAGCCGCTAAAGAAAAACAGAGCTTTATTGAAGGACGCATCCAAGAGCTTGAAGCCGTAATCAGCCGCGCTCAAGTCATCGACCCCTCTCAAAACAAAGGCAGCGTCATCCGCTTTGGCGCTACGGTTATTGTAGTTGATGAAGCCACTGATGAAGAAAAACAATACCAAATCGTCGGCGATTATGAGGCTGATATTGAAAAGAACAAAATTTCTCTGTCTTCACCATTGGCCAAAGCCCTCATTGGCAAAGAAACCGGAGATATCGCTGAATATATGGCTCCCGGCGGCAAAAAGTCTTTTGAAGTATTAGATGTGATTTATCAATAAAAAATCATTTAAAATTTGCTTTAAAAAGGTTATAAAGAGTTGGAATAGTACCAACTCTTTATTTTTTATATGCAGAGGAGCAAACCTTAATGTCTGATTACCAAACCTCCGTACTTATCATCGGTTCCGGCCCGTCTGGTTACACTGCCGGCATTTACGCTGCCCGCGCCGGTCTCAAACCCTTAATATTTACCGGCCCGCAAACCGGAGGCCAACTTACCCTCACTACTGAGATTGAAAACTTCCCCGGTTTTCCGGAACCCATCTCCGGCCCTGAATTAATGAGCCGTATGCGTCAACAAGCTGAAAACGTAGGCGTCCAAATTGTTGAAGACAAAATCACCAAGGTTGACCTCAACTCTCGCCCCTTTATCTGCCAATCTGAAAACGGACACCGCATCAGCGCTGACAGCATCATTATCTCCACCGGCGCCACCGCTCGTTGGCTCGGGCTTGAAAGTGAGAGCAAATTTTTAGGTTTTGGCGTATCAGGCTGTGCCACCTGCGACGGATTTTTCTACCGCAATAAAGATGTAGCCGTTATCGGCGGCGGCAACACCGCAGTTGATGAAGCTCTCTACCTCACCAACTTTGCTAGTTCGGTTACTTTAATCCACCGCCGCGATGCTCTGCGTGCTGACCAAACTCTGCAAACCCGCTTGTTTAACAACCCTAAGATTACGGTTGAATGGGACAGCGTTGTTGATGAATTTGTCGGCACCGACACCCCAAAATCGCTGACTGGATTAAAAGTAAAGAATGTAAAAACCGGAGACATTAAAGAAATCAAGGTTGACGGAGCCTTTGTAGCCATTGGTCACCACCCCAATAGTGAGTTGTTTAAAGATTGGCTTGATATTGATGCTGAAGGGTACTTAATCACCCCACCCAACAGCTGCAAAACCAAGATTGAGGGTGTTTTTGCTGCAGGAGATGTCCAAGACCCTCATTTCCGTCAAGCCATCGTTGCGGCAGGCTCAGGCTGTATCGCTGCCCTTGAGGCTGAAAAATACCTCAACGAGTTAAAATCCAAATAAACTCATCCATTTCAAACCAAAGAGGCTCTTATTTTTAAGAGCCTCTTTCGCGGATATAACTTATATCTGATTTCTGATTAGAAACTATATCTGATACCGGCGGTAACATCAACGATATTATCCAAGGCATCAATATCAGTATCAACATAACGAGCCATAACACGAGCCGACATATTTTCGGTCAAGTTGTATTGCATACCGGCACCAATTCTATATCCGATACCTGTATCACTATAGCTTGACAATTTATATCCGCCCTCTTTAACACTGGCGTCTACGTCATAATAGCCGAGACCCAAGCTACCCAAGAGCTCAAACTTTTGCTCACAACCAAGCGGCATATATCCGATAAAATCAACACCATAAGCCTGATATTTATCTTTAGCCTTTACGGTTTCAAAGAATTTCTTTTCACCTTCTTCGGAACGCTGATAAAACGCTTCCATACCAAAATTTTTATGGAATCTGGTACCGGCAGAAACTGCAAAAGCATTCAACTTATCTTCAAAATAAGAGTCGCCTTCTGCCAAATCAACCATAGAATAAACATAGTCCAGTCCGACGTACGGTTTCCATTCCATTGCCTGCACATTAGAAGACAACAAAACAGCCGCACCGGCTAACAATAATGTTTTTTTCATAAAGAAACTCCTTAATACTTATAAAATATTTAATACGTCCGAAGACGCTATTATATTACAGCACAACTTTTAATAGTCAATACATATTATGTAGAGTTTAAAAATAATCAAAGCTAAAGTTTGGCGCTTGCCTTCGCCAACTATCCACTCCGAACTGCGTTCGAACCGCAAGAGCTTCGGATTCACAAAAAAGCCATCCCGAAGAATGGCTTTTTTTGAATGGCGCGCTCTGGGCGATTCGAACGCCCGACCCACAGCTTAGAAGGCTGTTGCTCTATCCTGCTGAGCTAAGAGCGCAACAATAAAATGGTCGGGACAGGCGGATTCGAACCGTCGGCATCTTGCTCCCAAAGCAAGCGCTCTACCAGGCTGAGCTATGTCCCGAGTCTTACGACAACCAATAAGATAACTGCTTTATTTTATTTTGCAAGCATTTTTTTCACAAAAATATCGTTTGAGCATCCATACCCCTATTCTGCTCAAATCACCTGCAAAGACTTCAAACTCGCATAATCATATTTACTGATAATTATATGGTCCAACAATGAAATATTAATCGCCTCTAGGGCTTGCTTAATCTGCTTGGTAATCTCCACATCGGCCCTTGACGGCTTAACATCGCCTGATGGATGATTATGCACCAAAATCAAAGCCGAGGCTTTCTTTTCCATTGCCATTTTAACCACTTCACGCGGATGGATTGCTACCTGGTTAATCGTCCCGCGTTGCATTACCTCTTCCCCAATAACGCGAAACTTCACATCCAGAAAAATAATTCTGAACTCTTCAATATCCAAATGTGACATTTCCGTCCGGCAATAATCAATCATCGCATCCCAGTTGCTGATAATCGGAGCATCAGTTGCTGACAATTCCGCCCACGAAAAACGACGCGCCGCCTCTTGAATAACCTTAAGCAACACGGCTGTATTTTCCTTTACCCCGTTTACCTCCACCAGCTGCGGGACAGAGGCTTTGGCTGCTCCGGCCAAACTGCCGAACTTCCGCACAATATCTTTGGCAATGGGTTTCACATCGCGCCGCGGAATTGCATAAGTCAACAACAGCTCCAATAGTTCATAATCAGCCATACTTTTGCCGCCACCGTTCAAAAAACGGTCGCGCAAACGAGCCCTATGGCCCAAATAGTCCGGAGCATCCTCAGCCATCAGCCTAACTTTCTAATTTATAAGGCGGTTTGTCCAGCCCTTTGGGAGAATATGTAAACACCTCATATCCGTCTTTGGTAACCCCAAGCGAGTGCTCAAATTGCATTGACAAGCTCTTGTCCCTCGTAACTGAAGTCCACCCGTCTTTCAAGATTAGGGCATCTTTTTTGCCTTCATTAATCATCGGCTCAATCGTAAAGAACATCCCCTCTTCCAGCACCAAACCGGTACCTTTGCGCCCACAGTGCATAACATTCGGCGCATCGTGGAATACCTGTCCCAAGCCATGCCCGCAAAACATATCAACCACCGAATATCCATACTTATGCGCCCATTCCTCAATCACGGCGCCGATATCACCCAAGCGCGCCCCCGGCTTAACCGCATCAATCCCGCGCATCATACATTCATAGGTCACCTCGCACAAGCGCTTAGCCTTAATTTTGGGCTTACCGGCAAAATACATTCGGCTGGTATCACCATACCACCCATCAACTATGGCCGTAACATCAATATTCAGGCTGTCCCCGTCCAACAACTTGCGCTCGTAGGAAGGGATTCCGTGGCAAATCACGTGGTTAATTGAAATACATACCGACTTTGGATACCCATGATACCCCAAGCAAGCCGGCACCGCCCCGTGTGAAATCATAAATTCGCGGCACAAATCATCTAACTCACCGGTTGAAACCCCTGGCTGCACATAAGGCGTAATATAATCCAAACACTCTGCAGCCACTTTTCCGGCAACACGCATTTTTTCAAATTCTTCCGGCGTATGCAGCACAATACCGTCTCTTCTGCGAACCGACAATTTATCCTCCTGATACAGATATTCTTTTTTTCATTCCAGTAATAAACTTATTTAAGCAATTTTGCAATCCCCATTTTTACAATCCATAAAAAAAATGTATTGTCTGACAAAGACAATACATTTTTGCTTGATATTAAGCTATCACCAACATCAGGAACACCGCGATTAAAATAATCAATATCAAACCGGCGGTATACCACATCATGCATTTATCATGCTCTTCTTCTTTTTCAGGGTTAGGCACCATAATTCCCAGCGGGAACTTTGTATCCTGTCCATACACTTTTAATGCCGTTGAAACCACTTGCTTCTCTTCTTCGGTCTGTTCGTCAAAATCCTTATATTGGATTGCCTCCTGACGAATTTTTTGCAACTTATTATCAATCTTGATAATCCACCGATAAATCACATACAGAGCAGCACACGCAATAATAACAATAAGAAATATTACCATAATTTTTTAAATTTTAAGAAGTTAGTTTCTACTTTTTTCTTCATTTTAACGCTTTTAATAATGCGTTCTTGAGATACCGGACTCATATCCGGATTAATATACATAAAATATCTTTCTCTGGAAATGATGCTTAGCTCTGCCGGAGAAAACTCCGCCCCCCAATTGATGAATACCTCCGGAGGGAAAATAAAATCTCCTTTAGTTGGGCATCCGATGTTTGAGTCAAAATCACTATATTTATTGGTATGACTTTGCGCATATACATGCAAACCATAGCTCAACTGCAACGGCTCGCCATATTTCACATAGACCTCGCGCAACTCACTTAAGTCTTTTTTACGACGCAGCAAAGCCCTCTCTACCTCACTATATGACAGATTGCGATATCCGACCATCAGCCTGCAAAAAGCCTTATTATTGCGGCCGGCTTCAGCTTTAATTCCTTTTTTGCGCATCCATGTTTCAATGGCTTCATAGTTGCTTTGAGTATTACCTGGCAATCCGTTCCGCAAGACATTAGCATAAGTAGCAAAAAATCTTTGCAAATTGCTCAAGCTTGAAGGAGCGCAATTTTCCGTCACATCACTCACCGAGCCGCTTACACACACGCCATAAGCCAATGGCATTTCCAAATTAAATTCCCCTGTTTTAACATTCAGGGAGAACCTTCCGTTTGATCGCAAATACGGATATTTCTCATCCAAAGCCTGCAACGTTTTGTCACGTCGAAACATGGTGAGCATCTTCTCCATATTTACAATTTTCAAACCATCTGAAAACGTGTGTTTTTTATTACAAAAGCTAAACCCAACTCCCAACAAATACGGAAATTCGGCAGGAACCACTTCTCTTCGCCCTGATGAATAATAGTTTATCACCGTATCACTCATCAAAGGCAAATCGAAAGACATATCGTCAAAGAATTTATTTACCCCATATTGCATCGGATTAAAAATAAACTCTTCACCGTTTTTCTGCCCCCAAATTCTTTCCTGAAAAACCAAATGCTCTTTTTCCCCCGGTTGAGAGAAATCAAGCGACGGCCTATCCAGCAAAGACGGCAGAAAGCCTTTCTGTTCTTCTTTTCGATAAAGTGTTAACATAATACATAGATATTTAATAATGAATAAAATAATTTTATAACGGAGATGAAATTAACATATATATTTTTTTTCGTCAATATATTTTTGACAAATTTTCACAAAACCATATTGACAAACCCAAATAATTTCGTTATAAAAATTCACGATTATTAATTATTAATTTTTTATTATCATGGACACAAATCAATTTTTTCCGATGGATGGCGCAATTTGTGTCATTATCGCGGTGTGTGTAATTTTTGTGGCGTTAGTAGCATTGTTTGCTATCGTCTACAATAATTGGAAAAAGCAACGGCTTGAAAACATCGAACTCCAAAAAAAGGATGAAGAACTCAAGCAAAAATGCCAAGAGCTTGTTGATGCTTTGCAAGCGACCAGAGAAACTATTTCTCAAAACGAAACCTCTTGCAAAACTTTCCAAAAAGAGTTTATGCTGGTTCGTCATCGTCTGTCGCTCGACAATATGTCAGCTCGCTTGGGTGAAATGTCTGACGAAATCGAGTTAGCCAAAACCCGTGGCTCTATTGATGAAAAAGAGGCCGCCGTTTTAGCTAACAGCTACGCTTCAATTAATGCAGTTATTAAAAATTTAAAATCTTTGTAATTATGAAGAAGAATGTCATCATCGGCGTTGCGATAGTACTGTTTATTATCCTCGCCACCGTAAAGCACCTGTGGCCTTTGTTGCTGATTATCATTTTCGTACTTTTGGGTATGGCTCTTATCTACTTTGGCCCGGAAAAATTCCTTGATATACTTAAGGAGTACCTGACCTACGGAAAAGACAAAATCAAGCAAGCCAGCGCTCAAAACAATGCCGCCGAACTCACCATCCACGATGTTGAAGTGCAAGAACTGGAAGGTCAAAAATTTGAGCTTTCTGTTTTCACGGAAAAAGGCAAAATCACTTTGGCTCCGCGCCAATTTAACCTCATTCCGGAAGTCTTGCAAAAAGGCAAAAAAGTCACCTATCGGGAAAGCTACATCTGGCTCGATGGTATTATCAAAAAACGCATCACCCTCTCTGCTATCGGCTCTGACGGTGAGGAACGTACCTTTGAGGTCGCTGTAGGACTTTAAGCTAAAACAAAAGCAGTGATTGGCAACCCAATCACTGCTTTTTTATGGCCTATTTTCCATACAACACGGTCCGCCACCCCAACAGATGAATCAATATCGGCAGAGCAAAAGCGGCCACACACACGCAACCGACCACAATCAAAATTGCATATGCCATTACCGTATCCAACAGGGTAACATTTTCGCCATAGTACAAATAGTTTAAACTAAAGTTCAAACCGGCGCCAATCAGGCAGACCACAGCTACATACCCCCATAAGCCCAGCCAAATTCGGGTTTTCATTTTTTTGCGTTCGTCCATAATTTTGAAAGCGATTGCTTTTTTGCGCCAAGCCTCATCATCTTTTACCAAAGTTGTTACTTTAGCGGCTTCATCATCAACTTGTTTCAGTTTAGCCAACATTCGCAAAGCCTTAGCAATTCCCAGCAAAGACAGAACCCCGCAAACGACAATAATAATAAAAGTAATCATAATACCAAAGATTAATAATAAAACAATACCGCTGATTATAGGCGCTTCACCTTTTTTGTCAATATTTAAAATAAAAAAATGCGAGGACATCCCCTCCCCGCATTACGGCTCAATACTCTTTTATATTAATACATAATCTCCAATTTGTCGACCAAACGCACTTCTTGCCGACTAACCTCACAACGATACCCATAAAACTTCAACCCGTTTTGCACCTCATCATAAATTTTGGCTGCCGCCACCGGATCTTGATTCCACACAAAGCGGATATGTGCGCAATCTTCCCTTGGCACCATCAAAAATACGATTGTTTCAGCCCCTTGATGGCGCATTTTTTGCATTTCGGCAAACATTTCTATCTCAAAAAAATTAATCATCGACGGAAACACCACCGCCGTCCCTTGTTTGTTGAAAATATTTACCACATATACAAACGCCTGATGATGGTCATCATCAATCAGCTCAAAATTCACATATTTCAGCTCCTCTCTGGGCTGAATTTCACGAATATATTTATATTTTCCCAACACCTCATCCAAAGCGCCCGACTTAAAAGCCTCAAGAAACATCTGATTTTTGTATTTATAATTCACAAATATCGGCCCGCTTCCATTGTCAACCAATTGGCACACAAACGGCACCCTCCGCCTTTTTTCAGCAGAGGGCTCAAGCCACACTCTGGCTCCGACTTTATATAGCTGATTTTTAAAATCCTGCTCCGGACAAAAAGCCGATACCTCATCTCCATCATCAAGTACCACATCAACAATAATGTTTTTGTAGTTGGCTACAATCTCTCCGCTGACTAAATTATCATCAAACTTCATGCAACCTCCTCCTTAATGAGTATCGGCTCCGCCGTTTGGGTTTAGCGTCCACCGCGGCTAAAACGATTTACAGCTCTCGGCTTACCGGACTTGGTTCTTTTGACCCTTTCTACCCCGTTAGCATCAAAATATGTCATCACTTCATCGGGTTCATTGTGCTTACGGTGTTGTTGTGCTTTGTAATCACGCGCATTTTGCTTAATTCTAGCTTTCTTTTCCTCTGCGTCAAGTTGCTTTTTCTCTTTTCGAGAGAGTTTAGCTTTTCGTTCACGATTTGACTCATAGACAACACCGCTGTCTCGGTCATCAAACAATTCAGCTTGGTTGGCATAATATTCATTTTCCCCCGGTTTATAAGATTTTACTACGCTTGTGTCATAAAACGGCTTATTTTCAATTGGTTGATAATTTTCATCAACAATCCAAAACTCCTCTTTTCCTTCCGGTGGAATTGCATCATTTGGCTTCAACGGGTTCGGATACACCTTCTTTAAGGCAATCCACGTAAACGGCCGTTCATCGACTGTTGCCTCTGTTTTACCCTCTGCCACGCTAAGCTGCTCCTGATTAGCCGTCAACACCACCTTAGCCTTATGCTGACGCGCCACTTCTGCTACATTTTCACATTGCTGCGGATTACCATGTATTGGCACATAAGTTGCCTTTGGAGCATATTGCGCAATAAAATCGACCAACTTACCAAAAGCCTCAGCATTCATATGTCCGGAATCCTGCATCTTGACCTCTTCAAAATTAGCCACTTTGCGCATTCCCGGAGACATCACTACTTTAGCCCCCTGAGCTGCCATTTTCTGCAGCATTTCCGGCCCTGTCTGTCCGTTAATTTCATCAATAATGCGTTGTCTGGCTACAATCAAACAATTTTTACTGAGCTTCACATCTCTATGCATCCCCAATGCCATTTTGGTAGCCGACGCCATCGGAATATTATTAATCCCGATATGTCCCTGATTATTGTTGTATTCCTGCAACCCTTGAGCAAAAGCGCCGGTACAAACCACATATTTTTTACCGACTTTTACATCTTCCTGAAACTTTTTCAAATCGCCTTTATAAATAACATCGTCAAAATCATTATACCCGCTGAGCTGCATGGCCTGATAAACCAACTTCAACCACGCCCCGTCAAAACATACCTTTGCGCCAACTTGTCGAGCTGCCTCAATATCCACGGCAATATTCTGAAAGCTGCGTGAGATTACCGGTGATATAATCACATTTCGGTCCGGATTTTGCTTTATCACTTGCACGGTATTTTCCACTGCCTTATCAAACCCGAGCCTTGGCTTGCCGTTAGGCTCAACGGAGGTTGAATCAACCAACACCGTAGTTGTCAGCTTGCGTTTTAACAAATCCGCCACGTTTTCAGACTTATAAGCTGCCCCGATAGGCATATTTTCGTCCGTCAACACATCGCCAAAGTTCAAAATTCCGGCATGAGGCTTTCCATCAACAAAAGTCAAAGTATGGAACCCCATAGATTCCAAAGTCGAATGGCTGACCACAAACGGCTCAATCACCATATCATCACCAATGGCGATATTGTCCCCCGGCTTAATTGTTTCAAGCTTAGGAGCCTTTACTCCGTTTTGCGTAAATACAATACTGATAAGGTTTTTGGTAAAGCGGCTGGTTTTAATTGTCGGGAGCTGATACCCCATTTTAGCATAGTTTACCAAAGCCCCGATATGGTCTTCATGCGCATGGGTAATAAATAAAGCATCCACCGGCTTGCGAGCTTTGGTTTCTTTATTATTTTCAGGGTTAACACGGTCAAAATACTCATCCGCATTCGGATAAGCGGACTCAAAACCTGACTCGTATGGGGCAAACATTGCTCCCAAATCAAACATCACCCTTGCGGTTTCGCCTTTTTCATTAGTATGCTCAATTACTGATGCATTACCGCCAATTCGGTCTTCATTCACCCCGCCCAAGAACTCAATTTTGGTATCTGGGGTATTTTTTGTAGTCTTTTTTCCAGCCATATCAGGACTCCTATAAATAAGATAGTATATATAAAGCATACTTTTTGACAAAAATCAAGCTTTTTATTGATATTTTTTGTCATTAAAGAATTCTTGCAAATTTTTTGATATCGTACTACCCTGATACCGTCATTTATCAGGAGGTCACAATGGTCAAAAAAATCACCGAAAACACCAAATATATGATTATGGGCTACGTCTTTGTCGTTGGCTCGGTAGTCGCTTATTATTCCAAAGTCTTCATCAACATTGGTTTGAATGAATGGTATCAATTGATTTACCACCCCTTTTTAGCACCTGCCAATTTTTTCTTTCCGGTAGCCTGGATGTTGGCTGATATTCTGCTCGGAGCCGCATTCTTTTTACTGGTTTTACGCCTTCCCTCCATTGAGTTCCCTAAATACAACTACCCATTTTTAGGGCTTTTGATTATGCAATTTCTGTGGTGCTACACCTTTTTCTATTACCGTTGGCTCGGAGTCGGATTATTAATAATGATACCTTATATGGTTTTAGCCTTCAAAACCATCCGTACTTTCCGTGAAGGCGATGCCCAATCAGCCCTTATTCTCTACCCATACTTTATCTTTATCATCTACACCACTTTGGTTAATATGAGCTTTGTTAACGAGCACGGATTAACCGCAATAATTTATATGTAGGGAGCAGATTCTGCTGGACATTTACCAAGAATTGCCCTAATTTAACGCGGATAGAATCAAAACTACTAAATTTTGGGAAGTAAAATAAACAATGACAACAACACTAAAAGATATAAGAAGTACTTATCTTAACTTCTTTGCCAAACACGGACACAAAATTGTGCCCTCCTCCTCACTTGTACCAGACAACGACCCGACCTTAATGTTCACCAATTCGGGCATGGTACAATTTAAACATATCTTCACCGGCAACGAAACCCGCGACTATACACGAGCGACCACTTCCCAAAAGTCAGTCCGCGCCGGTGGCAAACACAATGACCTAGACAACGTCGGTTATACCGTACGCCACCATACTTTTTTTGAGATGCTCGGCAACTTCTCTTTTGGTGATTATTTTAAAGATGAAGCCATTGCTTGGGCTTGGGAACTGGTAACCAAAGAATTTTGCCTGCCTAAAGACCGCTTAGCCGTAACCGTATATCATACTGATGATGAAGCCCACGATATCTGGAAAAAAGTTTCCGGCTTACCTGAAGATCGCATCATCCGCATTGCAACCAAAGACAACTTCTGGCAAATGGGCGATACCGGTCCTTGTGGTCCTTGCTCTGAGATTTTTTATGACCACGGCCCTGAAGTCTGGGGCGGCCTCCCTGGTACTCCTGAAGAAGACGGCGACCGCTGGATTGAAATTTGGAACTTGGTTTTTGACCAATTTGAAGACTTGCCTGACGGCTCTCGCATTCCATTAAAGAAAAAATGTATAGATACCGGCATGGGCTTGGAGCGTATTTCTGCTATTTTGCAAGGCGTACACTCCAACTATGATATTGACCTCTTCCGCAATATTATCAAAGACATTGCTGATTTAGCCAACTCTGATCCCAATGGTCCGCTCAAAGCCTCTCATAACGTAATTGCTGACCACTTGCGCTCTACTGCCTTTTTGATTGCCGACGGCGTTTTGCCGTCTAATGAAGGCCGCGGCTACGTTTTGCGCCGTATTATGCGCCGTGCTATGCGCCACGCTTATATGCTTGGCGTTAAAGAGCCGATGATGTATAAACTTCTGCCTTCTCTGCAGCGCGAAATGGGTGAAGCTTACCCTGAACTATACCGCGCTGAAGCCTTGATTAAAGAAACCATCAAGACTGAAGAAACCCGTTTCCTTCGCACTCTTGACAAAGGCTTGCGCTTACTTGACGATGCCTCTGCTGATCTTAGCACCGGTGATACCTTATCTGGCGAAACCGCCTTCAAACTTTATGATACTTATGGTTTCCCTCTTGACTTGACTCAAGACGCTCTGCGTGCCAAAAACATCAACGTTGATACCAAAGGCTTTGACGCCGCCATGGCTCGTCAAAAAGCTGAAGCACGCAAAAACTGGGCCGGCTCAGGTGATACCGGAACCGAAAATATCTGGTTTGAGGTTCAAGACAAAGTTGGCAGCACCGAATTTTTGGGCTACAACACCCTCAAAACAGATGCGCAGATTACCGCTCTGGTCAAAGACGGTCAAATGCTCAACACCATTACCTCCGGCGAATTTTATCTGGTTGCCAACCAAACTCCGTTCTACGCAGAAATGGGCGGCCAAGTTGGCGATACCGGTATGATTTATGGGCCTGAAACCACCATCGAGGTTACCGATACCAAACACAAGCTCGACGGAATTTCAGTACATTGTTGTAAACTCATCAAAGGAACCGTCAAGGTTGGTGATACCCTCACCTTCCATGTCCATGAAGAACGCCGTGCTGAAATCTGCGCCAACCACTCCGTAACTCACTTGGCTCACCGAGCTTTGCGTGAAGTCTTAGGCGATCACGTATCCCAAAAAGGCTCATTAGTTGGCCCTGATCGTATGCGCTTTGATATTTCTCACCCCAAACAAATCACTGCTGAAGAATTGCGTCAGGTTGAAAATATCGTCAATGAGGCTATCCGTAAAAACTACGCCATCACCACTACCCTTATGTCACAAGATGAGGCTATCAAACTCGGCGCTATGGCTCTGTTTGGTGAAAAATATGGTGATGAAGTCCGCGTTATCACTATGGGTAATGATAACGAAGTCTTCTCTCGCGAGCTCTGCGGCGGTACTCACGCTAAACACACCGGCGACATCGGCTATTTTAACATTGTTAGTGAGAGCGCCGTTGCTGCAGGTATCCGTCGTATTGAATGCGTTACCGGCCGTGGGGCTGAAGAATACGTCCAACATATGGAAGACAAACTCCACGCCATTTCCCAGATATTAAAATCTGATTTCAACAACTTGGAAGCTCGCATTAAGCAGCTGCTTGAAGATAAGAAGAAGCTTGAAAACGACCTTCTTAACCTAAAGAAGAGCTTTGTCAACAATAAAGCTGCTGATAATAAAGATAGCTTTGAGGTCGTCAATGGCATCAAATTTGTGGCCAAAGCCATTCCTGATGTCCACCCCAAAGAGCTCAAATCCTTTATTGATGAAATCAACAAGAGCTTAGGCTCCGGCATTGTAGTACTTGGTACCGGCAAAGACGGCAAAGCCTCAATTGTTGTCGGCGTAACACCTGATTTGACTAACAAATACTCGGCAGTTGACTTAGTCAAAATAGCCTCCAGCGCTGTTGGCGGGCAAGGCGGCGGCGGACGTCCTGATATGGCCCAAGCCGGCGGCCCTAACGGCAACAAGCTTGAAGACGCCTTCACCGCAGTCAAACAAGCAATTTAGCAAATATCCCCGAAGCAAAAAACTTCGGGGATATTGTTTTAGCAAACAACTATTTCTTTTTAATGCCTTACAGACTACCCCCATTTTAATGGGGGTTGAATGCTCACGACGACGATGCTATAAGAAGGTATGGA
>CALXWI010000005.1 GCA_944392325.1 uncultured Alphaproteobacteria bacterium
TGTTAATAAAAAGAATTAACACAAAAAAAAGAGTCATGACTTTCATGACTCTTACACTCAAAAAAATAATGAGAGCTAACACCATCGCATCTACTCTCATCATTATATCCGATTCTATAGCATAAATTAAATAAAATGTCCCGTACTTTTTTGTCCCCTACCCCAACTTTTTTGTCCCGACAAAAATGTCCCGACATATTTGTCTCCGTTTGGGGGATATGGTTTACCCTAGTTGAGTGGTGAGTTGGGTTAAGAGGTTGCGGCAAGCGGTTTCCAGCATCGTAAAAACCTTATCAAAACCATTATGGTAATAAGGGTCGGGGACTTCTTGCCCAAACTCCGGCGCGTAGTTTAATATCAGCTCAATACGGGCGTGGTTGTAGCGGTCATCACCCAGCGGACGGCGGTATTCCATATCAACTATATTCATACCATCCATCGCTAAAATCAGGTCAAACTCGGCAAAGTCATCAGCGCGAAGCGGACGGGAGCGGAGCATAGTGATATCAAGCCCATGGGCAAAGGCACAGGAGATGGCTCGGGAATCCGGGGCGTCTCCACTGTGATAGGCGCTGGTACCGGCAGAATCGACCATTATCTTATCCTCTAAGCCTTGCTCTTGAATCAAGCGGCGCATTATACCCTCGGCGGTCGGAGAACGGCAGATGTTGCCGGTACACACAAACAAAAGTTTATACATCAGCTAATTCCGCTTAGCCGGCTATGCAGCCGTGGGTTTCTTTGGCGTATTTGGCATAAAGACGGTAATATTCATCAAGCTTTTGTTTGACCTTATAATTAACCGTGCCTTTGGGGAAGTTGCCTTTTTTATCGGCCTTGCCCGCCGGGATACCGGTCAAAATCTCAATACCATCATCAACCGTGTCTATTGCATAGATGGTGAAGGTTCCCTCTTCTACGGCTTTGACGATATCTTCCCGCAGCATAAGGTTGCTGACGTTGGTGCGCGGAATGATTACACCCTGTGTGCCGGTCAGGCCATTGTGTTTGCAGACATCAAAAAAGCCTTCTATCTTTTCATTTACACCGCCAATCGGCTGGATTTCACCAAATTGGTTGATGGAACCGGTGACCGCAATGCTCTGCTTTATCGGAAGCTCAGAAATGGCTGACAAGAGGCAATAATACTCGGTAGATGAGGCACTATCGCCGTCTACTCCGCCATAAGACTGCTCAAACACGATGGAGGCGCTCAAAGACAGCGGGCTGTATTTGGCAAAGCGGTTGGATAAAAGCGACTGCAAAATCAAAACGCCTTTGGTATGGATGGGGCCGGACATCTCGACCTCGCGCTCGATGTTCAAGAACTCGCCGCGGCCGATACGAACCTGCGTGGTGATACGTGCCGGTTTACCAAACGAGGTGCGGGACAAGTTGTAAACCACCAAGCCGTTGATTTGACCTACGCGGGAGCCGGTAACATCCATCAAAATTGTGCCTTTATCAATTTGCTCTTGCATGGCTTGTTTGATGCGGTCACTACGGTAGATTTGTGCTTCAATGGCTTGCTCGATATGGTTTTTACCGATTTGGTTGGCTTTGGATTTGCGCGCCCAGAAGTCTGCCTCTCTTAACAAATCACCAATGGAGGCGATGTGGGCGGTGAGTTTTTCGGTGTCTTCGGCCAAGCGCGATGAATATTCAATAATCCTTGCTACGGCTTGTTTGTTGAGCGAGCGAATCTTCTTCTTTTTAGAAAGAGAACCGATGAGTTTGGCGTACTCAATTTCGTTTTCATCGGTACGATCCATTAAGATACCGAAGTCAGCCTCGACCTTGAAGTAATCGCGGAAGTCGGGGTCTCTTTCACTCAAGATTTCAAACAAGTCGGCATCACCGGTCAAGATTACTTTCAAATCAAGCGGAATCGGCTCGGGGTCGAGGGAAATGGTCGTAAAGCTGGTTTCATCACTCGGAGCCTCAATTTTGACGGTTTTGGAGGCTAAAGCGCGCTTAAGAGAATCCCAAGAAAAAGGCTGCAACAAAAGCTTGCGGGCATCCATCAGTAAAAAGCCGCCGTTGGCGTGGTGCAAAGCGCCGGCTTTAATCAAAGTAAAGTCGGTCAGCAAGGCGCCGTATTGCTGGATGCGCTCAACCTTGCCGACAAGATTGCCTTGGGTCGGGTGGTCAAGCAAGACTATCGGTGCGCCACTATCTTTTTCATGTTTGACAATTACGTTGACTTTGAATTTGGCGAACTTGTCTTCCTCATTTTTGTTCATTTTAGCCAGCAAAGCGCTGAGGGCATCGCTGTTGTCATCACCGGAAGGCTGCTCTTGCTCGGGCAAAAAGTCATTGATGTTATTGATGATATGGTTTTGCATATTACGCAAAAACTCAATGGCGGCTTTTTGGCCTTTGTATTTTTTGCGGAGCTCGTCAATTGGCTGTTTGACGGCGATTTTGATGTAGCGCTCTTTAAGGCTGTTGATTTCCTGACGCTGTTTTTCTTCCCAATTGGGGAGGTCTTGGGCGACGCTCTCGATTTCCTCTTGCATGGCATTGAGGTCGGACATAAGCGCCTTTTTCTCCTCCTCGGGGAGTTGGTCAAAGGTGTCAGGGCTGACGACCTCACCATTCTTAGTCGGGGCAACAACAAGTCCGGCTTGCATATGCAACAGAGAAACACTCTTGCCTTTGGCCTTTTTTTGCAAGACACGAATATATTCTTCTTTTTTCTGGCGGTATTTTTCTTTGATGATGTTGAGGCCGGCTTGGTATTCCTCACTCTCTAAAATCGCCGGTATGTTAGCGGAAAAGTCCGCAATCAAATCATCTACGTCTTTGGCAAAATCTACGGCTTCTCCGGCTGGAAAATTTATGGCTTTGGGTTTATAGGGCTCATCAAAATTATAAACATAAGCCCAATCATCCGGAGTGGGGCGCGTTTTAGCTTCTTTCTCTAGAATCCTTTTAACCAAGCTGGTCTTACCGGTACCCTCCGGCCCCAAGCAAAACAGGTTGTAGCCTTTGGACTTGATGTTTATGCCGAGTTCTACGGCGCTGATGGCTCGGTCTTGCCCAAGTGCTGAGAGGCGCTCTTCCAACTCGGCCGTGGTGGTGAAGTCAAATTTGCGGTAGTCGCATTTTTTATAAAGTTCTTCCGGAGTTAATTTTGAGATAGCCATTTTTTATTGTTTCCTATATATTAAATTGGTGTTATCAATATAGGCGGATAAAGATAAATTTAGAGTAAATTTTATGGGATATATTTGGTTTTTTTTGATAGCGGGGGGATGTCTGCTGTTGGTGGTGCAGGCTTTGAGCGTAATCAGGCGGCAGCATTTTTATCGGTTGTGGGACCGCAAAGTTACGCTTAAGCAGGAGAGAATCGTCGGTATTCCGTTGCGGTGCGCCGCGCTTGAACAACTAATTGTCCGCAAGCTGTGCCCGTATAAAAAATATCGTCGGTGGTTGGCTGCCGGTGATATGCGCCGCATTGCCCGTAGTTTGAAAAGTCTGAAGATGCCCATAGCGGCTAAGTTTGTTGAGGCTTTGGGGCTGTCCCTGCCCGACCCTGAGGAATGGCTAAAAATATATCAAGCTGAAAAATATGTGCCGGCGGCTTTGGTGGCAGCGGATTTGCTAATCAGAAACCGCAGGTTTGAAGATGCGGCAGAAGTGCTGCAGAGAATCGAGCCATTGTGCAAACAAGATTTACTCAAAGCTCAGCATAATTTGTTGATGGCGCAGATTTATTTGTATAACGCGGATATGCTGCCGGCGTCAAAGGCGGCGATTAAGGCGGCTAATCTATTTGGCAAAAAAAGAGCCTTGAATGATGAGGCTTATGCTTATTTGTTGGCGGGCATAATCTACCGTGCCGCGGCGGTGGAAGATGTGGCGCATATGATGTTGGAGCAGGCGCAAAAAATATTCAAAAGCACAAAAAATGCATCAGGTGAGGCTGATGCCTTAGCCAATTTGGGAATGCTTTGGGTGCAGAGAGAAAAATTTGAAGAAGCGGAAAAATGTTTTGCGCAAAGTATTGAGTTAAACCAAAAAATAAAGCGCGAAACCGCTGTCGCTTTAGTCTGGGCGCAAATATCTTTGGCCAATATATTGCAAAAAAAGTTTGCGGCGGCGCAAAATATGGCGCAAAAAGCCCTATCCTTGGCGCAAAAAAGCCAAGACCATGGCGGGCAGGCGCTGGCTTATCAGCTATTGGCTTATGCCGGAAGTGAAGAACACCGCTGGAAAGATGTCCGGCTTTGGGCGGAAGAAGCAGAAAAACTCTACGCTCAGGCTGGAAATATGCCGGCGTATTTGGAGTGTTTGTATTTGCGGGCGCAGGCTTGTTTTGAAATGGCTGAGCTCAAAGCATCAGAGCAAATTTTGCGCCAATTAATTGAAACAGCGCAAAAGCAGCCATCGTGCTTTTATATCGGCAATGCGTATAATCTGTTGGGGTTGATTTTTTTGCAACAAAATGAGCTAGACAGAGCCAAAGCCGTGTTTTTGCAATCGGCAGCTATTGAGCAGAAAGATGAGCGATTTAGCGGAGCGGCTACCGATTATAACAACATCGGGATTATTGAATACAAAAACGGCAATAAAGAGCAAGCGCTAAAAACTTTTAAAACCGCATGGGAATATGCATCGGCTTTTGGCGATAATGCTCTGGCGGGAATGATTAAAAAGAGAATCGATGATTTAGAGGCGGAGCTCAAATAAAATCGGGCAACCGCTGTTGTCTTCCTTGGGCAGAAAGTCAATGTTTTTGACACCGAGAGCTTTATAGCCCAAAAGGTTGAGGCCAGGTGATGACAAAGGATTAAAATAAGCGGTACCATCGCTCAAAATAATACGATTTTTGACTTCTAAATCTGTCTTATCAAGAAACTTATAAAACCGCTCCGACCAGCTGGGGAGCCCAAAGTTGCCGACAATGACTACCGGAACATTTTGCTCCAAAACAAACTCGGCCAGATTATCATAGAGCATTTTTTCCTCAGCATCATTTTGCGAAGACGGAAAATTGATGTTGAGTAAAAGAATCTCTTTACCATGCTTGGAGATGTTGCGATAAGAGGCTTCGACATTTGGGGTAAAGCGAACCTTGCCGCCTTTCTCTGAGGGAATGCTCGAAAAAATAAAGCTGTTATCGACCCTATCTTCAGTGTTTATCAGCTTATAGGTATAGTCATAAGTATAAGGCAGAGATTGTGCCGAATTTAAGGCTATAACCTCAACATTATGACGGCGGGCAACATCCAACGACTGAGCAATGTTATTGAGGTTGTTTTGATAAATAATACTCAGGGTATCATTCCCGCGGCCGCTGATGTTGAAAAAAAGGTTGGCATAAGGCCCGATGCGGAAAAAATTGAGAATGATAAGGCACATCATCAATGATGCATGCCAAAAATGCTTAACATAAATAGCATAAATGAACAACACCAGCATTAAAATATAATACTGAAAATAGTAGTCGATGAAATGGTGATAAAATCCCCCGCCAGAGCAAAACAATATGCAAACCGTGAATAAAAACATCAAAACAACCGCCGCATTCAGAAAAATCGTGACGCGTCTTTGGTGTTTTTTTTGACTTAGATATCCCATATTGTATACTATTCAGCGGTTGAAAAGGTTGATTATGGAATACATAATATATGTTTTCGGCGGTTTTGCAATCAATAAATAAAATGTTTGCAAAACAGGGTATTATTTTACGCAGACATCAGGCGCACGAAGGTATAACGGCTTAGGAAAATCAGGGCGTCCGGACAGAAAATGCTTGAGCCCGCACCAGCCCAGATATTCTATCGGCAAGTGTTTTTCCATCCGAATGGCGTGCAGGCTAAGCCCGCTTGGCGTAGATAAAAAGCGCTCAACCCCGTCGCCGATTAAGCTGACTTTTTTATCACGCAGTTCGGCAATGATATCTGCCCGTTGCGCGGCGGCCGGCTCGGTTAGCTTTTGTAAGGAAGAATCGAAAATTTGGTAGTAAAAGTCATCACGCTTGGTTTCAATAATCACAACATTTAAGTCGGCTATCTCATCCATCGCCAGGCTTTTGACATAGGCCTCAAAGGCGGAGACTCCGGCAATGACCAATTTGTCGGAGGTGAGGCCAAATGTCCGCGCCGCAGAGATTGATGACCTTACTCCCGTAAAAGACCCAGGGCCGGTGCAAACCACTACCAGATTTAGGTCGCTGAAACTTATGCGCTCCTTGGCCAGAAGATTTTTTATTTCCGGCATAAGGACTTCAGCCTGACCAAAATCCATCTCTTGCTCAAATGTGCGCGAGATTTTGTCATCCTTCAACAAGGCTATGGAACAGCATGCTGCCGTTGTATCAAAAGCTAATGTATACATTTTTTATTCACTACCTGATTTTTTTAAGTTTTACTATTTGCTTTTATATTATAAAATCTCAAAATAAACAATAAGTTTTAATGTTGCGGCAGGAAGTATAATGTCTCAAAATCTTTTAATCAATATGTTTTATGCGGCGCCGGAGTTGTGGTATGTTATCGGCGGGTGTTTTGTGCTACTGTTGGGGACGCTGTTTTATGTAACACTTTACTCTTTGAAATTAAAGCAAAAAAACTATTTTTTAAACCGTGACAGAGAGCGCTTTGCGGAGACTTTATATGCATCAAAAGATGGGTATTTTGCCTTTATTTATCCGGATACAAAAGTCAATGACCCCAGAAAAGGCATAAAAGAATCGTGCTCAAGGCGGCTGGCCGTGTTGCTTAATTTGGCTGACGGAACCAAAAGCTCCTTTGATGACGTGATGAAGTGCTTTTATAAAGATGATGCCAAAAAGCTGCAGAAATACATTGATTTGCTCAAAGGCGACGGCGTGTCGTTTGAAGAGATTTTTAATACCAAAAACAACGGCAAAGTGCTGAAGTTGTCAGGTGCCAGAATTTCGGACGCTAACGGGAACGTGTATTGCGATATGGTGTGGTTCAGAGATGTGAGTTTAGAATCGACGCAAATTGATGAGCTGGAGGCCGAGCAAGGTAAAGTGGCAGAGCAGAATCGGATGCTGAAAGACATTATTGACAACCTGCCTTATCCGGCCTGGTTGCGCGACGACCAGCTGCATTTGCGCTTGGTGAACAAGCGGTATTTGGACTTTGTGCCCCCAAACAGTAGCAAAGATGATGTTATTAATCAGGGAATCGAGATTAATTCATCGAACAATGAAAGCGTATCCAAAGAGATTTCTAAAACCGCACAGTCAACCATCCGCTCCAAACGCCAGAAAGTAACCTTGGTTAAAAATGGCGAGCGAAGAGCTTTTGAAGTGGCGATATCACCTTTCCACGCGGAACAATCTTTGGATAAAATATATTCGGTTGGAGCAATGGTTGATGTTACCGAGCTTGATGAGCTTAAGCGCAATCTTAAACAGCACCAAAATTCGCATTTGCGAATCCTCGGTGCTTTGGGGACGGCTTTTGCCGTATTTGATGCCAAGAAAAAACTCGCCTTTTATAATGAGGCGTTCTCCAAAATATGGAATTTAGATGCGGCTTGGCTCGAAAAGCAGCCGACTTATGCTTTGTTCCTTGATGAAATAAGAGAAAAGCGTTTGCTGCCGGAAGTGCCGGATTTTACCCATTACAAAAACGAGGAGCAGAATGATTTTTCAAAAATCATTGACGCCAAAGAAGACTTGCTCCACTTGCCGGACGGGCGAACCTTGCGCCGCGTACGCGCGCAATACCCGATGGGTGGTTTGTTGTTTGCATTTGAAGATATTACCGACCGCTTGGCGACAAGACGGGCATATAATGATTTGGTGTCCGTACAGAAAGAGATTTTGGATAATCTGCCTACCGGTGTAGCGATATTTGCTCCGAACGGGCGGCTCAAATTGTATAATAAAGAATTATCAGAGATTTGGAATGCACGCGAAATCTTTTTGCAAAATGAGCCTTCTATTCAGGAGTTATTAGAATCGTTTAAGCGCTTCTTTACCCATGTTAATGATTGGAATGAACTGAAAACGGATATTTTAACCCATTTGACCAACTCTACGACCAAGTCTTTTGCTTTGGTAAGAAACGATGGCGAAGAAATTGAAATGGCATCGGCAGAGTTGACCGATGGTTCAATATTGGTTACATGCAAAAAAAACACCCCTGCAGAAGTTGACGCAAAATAACTTTTGTGGCATAATAAATCCATAGAGAAACCACACAAACAGGGGACTCTGATGGATGATGAAGAGGAGATAAAGCAGGCTGCCGACCCTAATATTGAATGGAAAAACGCGGGAACAGGCAGTCGAGAAAGGCCGTCTTTGAAGAGCAATGAATTAGAGGCGGCGTATGTGAGCTTGCGCCGTGAGAAAGGTAAGACTATTCGTTCGGCTCTGTTAGATGATGAAAGCTTGCAGAAAATCAAAGACGAATCCGCCCGTGAAGAATATAAACCATCAGATAAACAAGAAGAAAAGAGCAACCGACGGCTGAAAGAGCAAAAGCTGCATATGGATTTGCAACAAAAAAATGCCAAAGCAACGGCGATTATAACTGCTGATAAGCTGGCAAAAACGTCGGGCTTGAAAGGGGTAAACAAAACAACGGCCGCTAAAGCCGAGCTGGATACCGACAATTTGCAAGATGTGTTTTTCAAGATGGTTAAACAAGATATTGTAAAACGACTGAAAATACGGCGGGGAATGGCGCGGCTTAGAAAGCAGAATGTGGCAAGGTTATTTTATGGGGTAAAAAGAATCCAAGCCGTCGGCGGGCAAAAGGCGCTACGCGGAATGCCGCTGCAATATGTGCAGAAAGCCGGACGCAAGACCTCCAGTGATAAAAGGATTGCACAGCTGATTTTGCTTAAAAGCGGACGGAAACAATTGAGACCTAAAAAGCGCTTGAAATACAAAAGCTCAAGGACGGCGCAAAGAGAGTTTAACCAAGTGATGATGAAAAAAACCGCACTCTCAGCTTTGGGGCAATAGCACAATCAACTTAAACCATACGTGACAGACGGTCTTGCAGACGCTGGTAAGCGTTGGATAATTGTTTGAACTTTTCTTCAGCGGCGTCACGGTCTTCAGGGTGCAAATCAGGGTGATATTTCTTGACCAATTTTTTGTATTGCTGTTTGAGATTTTCAGCGGTGAAGTCTTGCGGTTTGAGTTCCATAATCTCAAGGTAGCGGCGTTCTTCCTGCGTGTAGTAGATGTTATCCATCGGGGAATAGTCAGTATGATAATTCTCCTCAAAAAACTCATAGTCATCAAAGAAGTTATAGCCCCTTTGGTACTTGACTTTAGAGCGAAAACCGCGGAAGTGCATATGCGGCTTGTCGTCCTCCTCGGGGGCGTCGGTTGAGATGCCGTCATAGTAGTTCCACTTGGCATTATATTCTTGCACGTGCTCTAAACAAAACCAATAATATTCTTTGAGTTTGCGGTCCTTGGGGGCGCGGTATTCGCCTTTTTTGGTACAGCCGGGGTGGTCGCAGCGGTGTTCCGTATGCGGTTCGTTTTGCGGTGCGTAATATTTGCGAGCCCGTGGCTGTCTCATATTCAGAAATAGTCCTGTGTTAAATTCAACTAAATTTTTATTTTAATGTATTTTGTTAGGAATAGCAACACCAAAGCAAAATAAATATGTTTCTAAAAACTAAGATACAAATACAAGACAGCCATAATTAATATAATAAATTAATTACCAAGAGCTGAGAATCGGGCGTATTTTATGCGGATCATAATAATCCGTATGCGCTCCTGGGGTGCTACCATCATACATACTTACAGTATATATAGCATTTCCACCGACAGATGTTGATGTCCAATAGATTCCTGACATTTGTGAACCTCCATTTGCGGTAAGAAGTGAGTTAATCTGTGATTTTTGATTATATACTAAAAGTAATTGATCTTTACTGGGCAAAATACCTTTAAGGTTTCCACAAAATGTATACTTTTTACATTGATCAGAGGCTTGATAAAAAGCATCTGATCCAAGATCTGCCATTGATAAGTAAAAATTCATACTGCTGCTTTTTACTCCAACAACTTTACCATTACAATAATATAAATTACCGACAGCTTCTCCATTGTTAATCTGGCAGCGACCATCTTTCCAATCATATCCTGAGGAACAACTGCATTGAGCATATTTACCATCGCATGTTGCTCCTGAACCTCCTGCATATCCAGTACCGCTACATGTGTAGGCATAAGCAGAATCACACGTGCACCCTTGATATTTGCCACTACAATCCTTGCCTACACCAATTTTCCCTGGCTCTGAACAATCATATGTAAAACCAAGTTCACCACATTGCTCGGCAGTAATGCCTATACAAGCCCATTTGTTACCAAAAGGACATTTGACACCTTTTCCTCCACTACAAGAGGTTTCAGTATAGCCCAAGGTTTCGCAATCTTGCGTGGCCACACATTGAGCAAAAGCTAAATTTGAAAGAAAGGACAGAGATGTCCCAATTAGCAAAAATTTAATGTTATTCATTTTGAACACCCTTTGTTTTAATTGTTATAAAAACAACGTCCACTCTTTGTTAACAAAGGGCGGACGGGTGTTCGAAACCGTAGTCATATTTACGGCCCGGCAGTTTCAAGCCTAGGCTCTTATAGTACCGGCACCCGCCCATCGGGGCATATATGTGCCGATATTTTATTTTCAAGTCGTTATATCCAAACGACTATATGACAAAGGGTTTCGACGCCCTGGCTGATGATATCCACCAGTTAAGAGTAGAATAACATGAAGATAGTTAAAACGCAATGAATAAATAAGTACTTATCAAAAATATTTGAGCAAAATATAGATAAGAATGACTACACCCCAAAATACGACTAGAGAGCTATTGGCAAAGCGTTTATCACGGCTTAAATCACGCGATTTAAGTAGGTGAGTAAGGTCTTGTGGGTCTGTCAACGGCAGAGGCTCCGCAAGACCGGCGCGATAGTCGGTTTGTTGCAAGGCTTGGAGGTATTGCGAAGGGGGCGTAGCCGCGGAATCTTGGTAGCGGGCGGAGAGGCTTGACTGCCACAGGCGGAGCAAATCTACCTGCGGACAGAGGCGGCGCAAGTGAGCCAGCGATTGGGTAAGACGATATTGCTCATAGGTAGACGGAGATGTGCCTTTGTGCAAATGGCGCACCAAAAAATTCTTTAGTCCGGCGGAGGCGTGCCCACTTATGGTTGCATTGCAAAAAGTCAACTGCTCACCGGAGCAGGCAACCTCTGACCAATTGGATAGTAAAGCCGAATCTCCAAAAAACATCTTCTCCCACAACAGGGAAAGCTGGATTTGGGCTGAAGAATCGAGTTTAGTGGTAAACTTGGTGGCCGGAGGAAAGTGCATGGAGAGCTCAGTTTGAGAGCAAGCCGGCCAATCAATCTCTATCGGCAAGAGATCCGGATAGCCGCTGCCCGCGGCCTGAACTGCCTCAACCTCAGCGGCATAAAGCCGTTTATCAAAGAGCATATCTTGGCGGCGCATAAAGGATTTATAGGCAGGAAGATTGTCGGCTGAATGCTTGGCTCGAAGACTGAGAATCGAGCGGGCAACAGGGCTCCAAAAAAAGTCTTCATCCGTTGGGGATTGTCTTAAATCAACTGCGGGGAGGTCTTGACGCCAGCAAAGCTCGCTAACCAAAAGCTTGAGAATCGGACAGGCGTCGCTTTGCATAAATCGGAGCAAGGCGGCATCGCTCTGGCGAGTAACCCGAGCGCCGAAAAATTTGCCGATTATCCAGCCCCAGCGTAGCGGCAAATAATCCAGAATCTGCGGCAATCCAGCGCGAGCAAGAAGAATCGCCAACCGAACGATTTTAAGGGATTGAAAAATATTATTTCTCATTTATAGTTATCCTTGTATGGAGGTTCAGTTATGCCGGAATTACCCGAAGTTGAAACAGTTAAAAATGCCGTACAAAAAGCTATCGGCTTAGCTAATATAACAGATGTTATAATAAAGCAAAATCACTTTCGTGAAGTTATGCCCGAGGACTTTCGTGAAAAGTTGGTGGGCGCCCAAATCATTAAATATGAACGGATTGCCAAATATTTGGTAATCCACCTGAGCAACGGATATGCCATTATTTGGCATTTGGGAATGAGCGGGCGAATCAAAATATGTGAAGATATGCCCGAACAACTTGAAAAACACGACCATGTCGTTATCAAGACGACAAACGGAATCCTGATTTATCATGACCCGCGGAGGTTTGGACTGCTTACTTGCTGCCCAAGCGCTAAACTACGTGAAGCTAACTGCCTGAAGCATACGGGAATCGACCCCATAACCGAAAAATGGGATGGTAGCTACTTAGCACAAAAATTCAAAAACAAAAAAATTCCGGTGAAAGTGGCGCTGCTGGACCAAGCAATCGTCGCGGGAATCGGCAATATATACGCATCTGAAGCATTGTTTGCCGCCGGAATATCACCCCTGCGCGAGGCAGGTTCGCTTAAACCTAAAGAGTGCCAAAAATTGGCCGAGGCAATCAAAGCAACTCTACAAAAAGCGATTGAAGCCGGAGGCTCAACCCTGCGCGACTATCGCAAGCCAGATGGAAGCGAAGGGTATTTTCAGCACTTGCACTGCGTGTATAATAAAACCGGTCAGCAATGTCCGAATTGTACTTGCAATATTGCCCAAACCGGTGGTATAAAAAAAATTGTACAGGCTGGTCGATCCAGTTTTTATTGTCCGACAAAACAGAAATGATAGTGATATGAAAAAAGCTACTTTAAAAACTTTTTCCTTAGTATTGGCTGCTGCTTTATGGTGGTCTGCGGAATCGATCGCGGCTCCGTTTATTGAAGGGTTTGAAGATATTCCAATTCCTCAGGGAATGACCCAGACCGAAAGCGACAATATATCGTTTGGTAATGAAGAAACTCGATTGGTGGAAGCGTATTTGACCGGAAGCAAAACCCAATTTAAGGATGTTGAAGCGTTTTATATGAATACTCTGCCACAATTAGGTTGGACTTTCCAAGGCAAACAAGGTAACGCTATCTCTTTTTATCGCGATGGAGAGAAACTTGATATCGTCAGAGAACAGAAATCTCCGTTGTTAGTACGTATAACCATTAAGAGTCAGAATTAAACCATGGAATATAAATTTATTAGAATCGAACCTAAAGACCAATATGCCGTTGTTAACATTAACCCGACACAAGGTTTTAACCTGCTGACCAACCAAATGATGGAAGAAATTGTTAATGCGTTGGAAGATCTTGACCGCGATGAGACCGTGAAGGTGATTATTTTACGTGGCAATGACAAATCTTTCTGCTATGGAATCGATATGCAGGAGTTTAATGACTTTGTTAATGATTTGCCTAAATTGTGGGATGTATATCGCGACTTGTTCGTTCGACTCAACCGAATCAAAAAACTGCTTATCGCCGAGGCGGCAGGATATTCTATCGGTTTTGGAATCGAGATTATGTTAAACTGCGATATTGTAATTGCAGCAGAAAGTTTGTGCCTCGGAATCCCCGAAGCAAGTTTGGGTATCATCCCCGGATTAGGCCTTAGCAAGACCTTAGAAAAGGTTATCGGCAAAGGCAAAGCTATGGATATGATTTTATGCGGCCGTGCTATGATTGCCGAAGAAGCAGAAAGCGTCGGGCTGGTTAGCCGAATCGTCCCGCTCAAGGAATTATCCAGCGAGACTGAAAAAACAGCCGCCAAAATCGCCGAGTTACCTCTGGCTACCATCATCGCGATTAAAGAAAATATAACTTCTTTGGCTAAAGCTGAATACGAATCTGGAATCGATGAAACCGTAGAAAGAAAACGAATCATTGCGGATAGCGATGAATTTCGTGAATATTTGGGTAATTTGACCTCTGCAAAGGCTTAAATCGCGAATATTTAACCAAAATTTAAAAATTTTGTTGACTTTCGGCCTCGCAAGAGTTTATAAAACTATCAGAATTTAAATTGTGTTTAACAAAATAAAATATAGGAATTAAAATTATGGCCAATCATAAATCGGCAAAAACCAGAATTAATAGAAACAATAAAAGAAACGTTATTAATAGCGCTCGCAGAAGCAGAGTTCGCACTTTCGTTAAAAAAGCTTTGGAAGCTATCTTGGGTGGCAATGTTGAAAATGCCGTTGCTGCTTGCAGAACTGCAGAATCCGAATTGGCAAGAGCCGCTCAGAAAGGCGCCGTTGATAAAAGAAAAGCTTCTCGTATTGTTTCTCGCTTAAACAAGAAAGTTAAAGCTATTCAAGCTTAATTTTTTTCAATATTTTTCATTACAAACAAAGCCAAGCTGCCCTTATTTTAAGGGAGCTTGGTTTTGGCGTTTTATGGCCGAATCCCTAAGGAATCCGAGCGACTCTAAATAGACTCTATGTCAAGAAATTTAATTTATATGTTCTTGAAAAGTTCTCTTGTAATTATTTTTTTTACAGTTACTATCCTCATTGTTTTGATGATGACGATTAAATGAATGATAGTTGTTAGAATCAAAATTAAGTTTAATGATAATTATTATAGGAACGTTTTATAACACTTTTTTTTGAGAAGTTTTTAGCCAAGGCAACTTACAGACCGATAGGTTATTTATGCTGAAAAAACATCAAACAAAAATTGTTATAAAAAAGCTAGCTCAGTTTTCTGAAAAAAAGCATTAGGGGTGCTGATTTTCGGGCAAGGAAACAGTTTCGTAATTATGGAACGAGATTTGATGATTGAGGCGGTAGCCTTGATTATGGGAGCGAGGCTTTCGTGATTGAGGCGGTAGCTTTGATTATGGGAGTGGGGTTTTATGATTGGGAGCCATTAAATATTGAGGAAATTGTATTTCAACGGTATGCGTTTCTACACATAATAATTGAAGCCAGCTAAAAAAGGGGATGTGAAAATATCATATTAGTTATGGTAAGGATTACTTCCTAAAGCAGAAGAGGTCGTTGTGATAATATTGAGAGCTTACTCTTTCATGATATTCATAATACTGTCTGATGTTTTTAGATAACAACTTACCGATTATTAATGTTTTCTATTCTGAATTAATTGTATTTTTATTTATGACTAAAATGGGGAGTTAAAATGGCTGAAGAAGCATTATTAGAGAGTTCAGTTCAAGACCAATGGGGCCAGATTTGCGATCAGTTGAAAGTAGAGTTTGGCGCTGTTGCATTCGACAGTTGGCTGAAGCCATTAACGTTGGGTTCTTTTAACGAAGGAACCGTAAATATTTGTGTGCCAACACGTTTTATGAGAAACTGGGTAATCACCCACTATTCTGACCAAATCCACCGCATGTGGGAGAGAAAAAATCCGCAGATTAAGCAAGTGAACTTTATTGTTCAAGCGGCTCAAGAAGATAAGTCAGCTTCGCCTTTACACAATATTCCGGGTCGTTCACTCCTCAAGAAGATTTCTTCTAGTCCGGCTCCGCAGAATATTTATCAATCAGGTGCTGCGAATCTTAATAATGCGGAGTTTGTTAATGGTGAATCATCTTTGTCGGTTCCTTTGAATCCGCAATACACTTTTGAAAATTTTGTTGTTGGCAAGACTAATGAATTCGCTTATGCCGCTGCTCGTAAAGTTGCCGAATCTCGTAATGTGTCTTTCAACCCGTTGTTCTTGTATTCCGGCGTCGGCTTGGGCAAAACTCACTTGATGCACGCAATTGCTTGGCATATCAAAAAGCAAGATCCGACCCGCAATATCGTTTATTTGTCGGCTGAAAAGTTTATGTATAAGTTTGTACGTGCACTGCGTTACAAAGATACCGCAGCCTTCAAAGAACAGTTCCGCTCGGTTGATGTGTTGATGGTTGATGATGTTCAATTTATGGGCGGTAAAGACACCACTCAAGAAGAGTTCTTCTATACCTTTAATTCTTTGATTGAAGAAGGTCGCCAGATTATTATTTCTGCTGATAAATCTCCGTCTGATTTAGAAGGAATCGAAGCTCGTTTGAAATCTCGTTTGGGCTGCGGTTTGGTAGCTGATATTCACCCCACTGATTTTGACCTGAGAATCGGTATTTTGAACAACAAAGCTAAACAGCTCGGTGTTGATTTACCGGTTCCGGTAGCTGAATTTTTGGCTCAAAAGATTACTTCTAACATTCGTGAGCTGGAAGGAGCTTTGCGTAGAGTTGTGGCTCATTCTCAGTTATTGTCTGATCGTGAGATTACTTTGGACATGACCCAAGATGTTTTGAAGGACATGCTCCGCTCTTATGATCGCAGAACCACAATTGATGAGATCCAAAAGAAAGTGGCTGAGTATTTCAATATCTCAGTTAAAGAGATGCAATCTTCTCGTCGGGCTCGCACCGTGGCTCGTCCACGTCAGGTGGCTATGTATTTAGCTAAGCAGCTGACTTCTCGTTCTTTGCCAGAAATCGGTCGTAAGTTTGACCGTGACCACACAACGGTTATGCATGCCGTACGTAAGGTTGAAGAATTGATTTTGGAAGATTCTTCCGTTGCTGAAAATGTTGATGCTTTGAGAAGACTCTTGGAAGCATAACCCCTCCCCTAAAGGTAATAAGTAAAAATCGGAAGGTTCCCTTAAACGGGAACCTTTTTTAGTGCAAAAAACTGTTGACGACTCTTCCTTTTTACTTCTGATTCGCAAAGATTATGCTATTATTGGTAATAAAAAAATTATGAATAGGATACAGAAAAATGAAATTTACGATTGAACGCGCTAGTTTGCTTAAAACGCTGAGCCATGTGCAGAGTATTGTTGAAAAACGCAATACCATTCCGGTCTTGTCTAATGTTAAAATCGAGGCCTTGGAAGACGGTATCAGCTTTAAGGCTACTGATATGGATACGGAAATTACCGAAATTGTTGATGCCAAAACATCTGAAACCGGTGCCACTACCGCTCCGGCTCATATGTTGTATGACATTGTACGCAAATTGTCGGACGGTGCTGATGTGGAAATTACTTTCCCTGATGAGAAAGGACAGCTGACAATTGCTTCCGGACGCTCCAAATTTGCCTTGTCTACCATCGGGGTTGAAGATTTTCCGGTTATTTCCGGTGACAAGCTGCCGATTAACTTTACAATGCCGAAAGAAGAGCTCAAAGACGTTATCGACCGCACTAAGTTTGCCGTTTCAACCGAAGAAACTCGTTATTATTTGAATGGTATTTATATTCATGCCAAAAATGAGGGCGAAACTAAAGTATTGCGCGTGGTTGCTACCGACGGACACCGTTTGGCTTGTGTAGAATCGCCCTTGCCGCAAGGTGCCGAGAATATGGCCGGCGTGATTATTCCGCGCAAGACCGTGGGTGAGGCTCGCAAGCTCTTGGACGATACTTCAGCTGAAAATATTGCTATCTCGCTTTCGGAAAACAAAATCCGCTTTACGATGGAAGATGTTACCTTGACCTCAAAACTGATTGACGGTACTTATCCGGATTATGAGCGAGTAATTCCGACAGATAATGATAAGGTTTTGGAACTTGGGGTAAAGCCGTTAGCTGAGGCGGTTGACCGTGTGTCAGTTGTGGCCGAAAGAACTCGCGCCATTAAGGTTATTACCGCGCCTAACCACATTACCATTACTACATCTAGTCCGGATTTGGGCAGTGCGCAGGAAGAAGTCGAGGCCAAGTATGATAGCGAATCTTTGGAAATCGGCTACAACTTCCGTTATTTGTTGGATATTTTGAACGAGGTTAAAGGCGATACGGTTCGCATTAGTTTTGCTGATGGGTCTTCTCCGTCTGTAATCCATGATACCTCGGATGCCAGCGCGATTTATGTCTTGATGCCGATGAGAGTATAAAATTGGACAGTACCGCGCTTAAATTATCGGCTTTAAACAGTGAAAAGTCAGGCGTTATGCGTCTGACTTTAACTGACTTTAGGAACTATGCCCATTTGCGGATTAATGCGCATTTGGGGCCGATTGTTATTACCGGTGAAAACGGCAGCGGCAAGACCAACATCTTAGAGGCGATATCTTTTTTGACTCCGGGGCGGGGACTCCGTGGCGCCAGATTGGCCGATATTAAACGAATCAGTCCGGCGTTGGTTACTGATGAATATTTGCCGACGGAAATTACCAATACCAGTTGGGCGGTTTCGGCCTTGGTGCAAAAAGGCGATGATGAGGTGGAGATTGGTACTGCGGTTGAGCGTTCGCTGCGAGAAAATCTTGATGAAGCTCGCAGTTTTGATAAGCGAATCGTTAAAATAGACGGGCAAAAAGTGACATCGCAAGCCGAGCTGGGGAGATATATTTCGGCAATATGGATTACGCCGCAGATGGACCGCTTGTTTAGGGGCGGGTCTCAACCAAGGCGGAATTTTTTGGACCGTTTGGTTTATGCTTTTGATATGGAGCACGCCAAAAGGACGGCTAATTTTGAGCATTTGTATAAAGAATGGTATCAGCTACTGAAAAACGGGCAGAATGATGACCATTGGCTAATGTCTTTGGAAGAGAATATGGCCGGCTTAGGGGTGGCGATTGCGGCGGCACGGCGCGAGCAAATTGCCAAGCTGAACACCTTTATTGAGCATGAGCCGGATGATGTGTTTCCGAATGTGCGTTTGGAGCTGGAGGGAACGATTGAAAAGCTCCTTGATAAGCTGCCGGCAATTGAGGTGGAAGACTATTATCAGGCGCTATTAAAAAAGCAACGCCGCAATATTATGTATAATGATAATATTGACGGGGTTAATCGGACGGATTTTAAGGTTTATTATCGGCGCAAGGGAATGCCGGCGGAATTGTGTTCTACCGGAGAGCAGAAGTCTTTACTTATCAGCATTATTTTGGCGCAGACCAAGTGCCAAACGCTGGATAAGGGTTTTGCTCCGGTGCTGTTGCTGGACGAGGTGGTGGCGCATTTAGATGAAATTAAGCGGGAGGCTTTGCTCGAAAAAATCCGCGAGCTGGGTTTGCAGGCATGGATTACATCAACCGACTCGCAGCTGTTTGATTCACTTAAAAACGAGGCGCTGTTTTTAGAGATAAAAAATAATCAAGTCAGATAATAAAGCTCGGTAAAATACCGAGCTTTTGCTTAGGTTGAAATCAAACCTTTCGTGATTATATTTGTTTTGATGATTGATTTTTCAGTAGGGTTATGCTAGACTGCTATTTAGCCGGTAAAGATTATCGGTTAGGGTTTAGCAGCCCTTTATGAATGTAGTCGTGTTAGCGTTACGACTGAAAAAAATTAAATGCTGGCTTCTGCTTTATGCGGCAGGATGCCGGTCTAATAAGTTTTATAGCTTCGGTTATGGAATGAATATACCGGAGTTGTTTATTCCAATACAGCTTCTCAACATCCTGCTCGCGCCTCTGGTTAACCGGTGCGGGCTTTTTCTTTTAACTAATAAAAAAAGAAGGATGTGTGTGATGAGCAATAATAAAATATTTTTATTTTTGGGGGCTTCGTTGTCCTTAATTCCGGATTTAAGCGCGGCACAATGTGTGGCAACCCAAGACTGCGCGACTTTAGGATACACCGAAACATCGTGCAACGGCGGCAAAGGGGTAAAATGTCCGTTTGGTAACAAATGGGCGTGTTTGGCAACGGCGGCTGACTTTGAACAACAATTTTGCGATACTTATGGTTTTAAATATACTTGCAAAGGCAGCAACCAAAAAGGCGGCGGAGGGCAAGCTTGTGCGGGAAAATACACCTACTGCAAATGCGCCAGCAATTATGTTTGGAACGGAACTGCCTGCACAAAGGAATCTTGCGATACTGTCTATCAGTATACCTGCTCGGGTACTGGCTACTCCGGAGGAGCGGGAATGGCTTGCGGTGGTAAATATGCATCTTGTAAATGCGCTTCAGGTTATCAATGGAATGGGACTTCCTGTGTGAAAGAATCGTGTTCGTCCGCATATCAATATACTTGCAGCGGCACTGGGTACTCCAGAGGAGCAGGAACGGCTTGCGGCGGTAAATATGCTTATTGTAATTGTGCAAGTGGATATATTTGGAAAAATGGTAAATGTGTGGAACCGACTTGTTTAAGGCAAGAATACGTAGAGGAGCCTCTTAACGCACGTTTTAAAACTTGTGTGCTAAAAGATAATGTTTATAAGCCGGTATGCGAACATATAGGGAAGTGTTACGTTTCTGAAATAGCTACGCAACTTAAATATAATTCATATGAAGAATGTATAAGACAGCGGGACTGTTACACAGGTGCTATTTCTGGAATTGGCTGTAAAATTTGCACTCAATATGATATTTGAGGTAAAAGAAAAGGCTCCGAAAGGAGCCTTGACTTTATTTGTTTTCAAGTGCCAGCGTATTGAGCTGGGGTTTAGTATGGGTCAAGATACTGACGACACGAACCAATGCATCTTTCATCTCTTGGCGCGTAACCACAATATCAACCATGCCATGCTCACGCAGGTATTCAGCTCGTTGGAAACCATCAGGCAGCTTTTCACGGATGGTTTGCTCAATTACACGCGGGCCGGCAAAGCCTATTAAGCAGCCCTTCTCGGCGATATTAACATCACCCAGCATCGCAAATGAGGCTGAAACACCACCGGTCGTCGGGTCGGCCATAATGGAGATGAAGGGAATCCCTTTATCTTTAAGCTGGTTGATGGCGGCAGTCGTACGAGCCATTTGCATTAAGGACAAGATACCCTCTTGCATACGGGCACCTCCGGAAGAGGCTACGGTAATCAGCGGATAGTTGCCCTTGAGGCAGATTTCAGCCGCTTTGACGATGCCTTCACCAACAGCCATACCCATTGAACCACCCATAAATGAGAAATCCATTACCGCAATAACGCAAGTAATACCCCCGACTTCGCCTTTGGCAACGCGGATGGCGTCATCGTGGCCGGTGGATTTGCGATATGCACGCAAACGATCCGGATAGCGTTTGGAATCCTTAAACTTCAAAGGGTCTTCCTTTAAGTGAGGAAGTTCAATCTCATTATATTCACCGTTATCAAACAACAGGCGCAGGCGTTTGTCCGCATAAAGGCGGAGGTGGTGACCACAGCGCGTGCAGACATAGAGACTCTTTTTGAGCTCTTTAGAAAAGAGCATTTGACCACAGTCCGGACATTTGACCCAAAGATTGTCAGCAATCTCTATTGGTGCTGTTTTTTTGATTTTCGGTCTTACAAAATCGGTTAACCAGTTCATTTATTTTACCATTCGTTGTTATTATTTTTCTGATTTTTTGAACAAGCGGGCAAGGCGCTCTTTGAAAGTGGGCTTGGGAATCTGATTTTTAATGTCTTCGGCCTCTTCTTTAAGGTTGACTATATCTCCCTGCAAAGAGGTTACTTGCTCGGTGAGCTTAACGTGCTCTTTGTTGAGCTTTTTATTCTCCTTCTTTTGTTGGCGCAAAGCTCGGCGAAGCGGAGAATACGACACCCAAGAATCCATCTTGCCTAAAATAAATCCCAAAATAATGAAAAAGACGGTGGCCACACTTTGTGAAACGGTAATTTCTAAATAAAAAGGCCAAAAACTAAATGTTGCCAAATCATTATTTACAAACGCAAATATCAAAATAATGATAATTATGGGCAATCCTATCAGCATTTTTAAGAAACTCATGGCTACCGCCTTTCAAAAAAAGTTATTTTTTGTTCAAAAGCTCGTGCAATTGTTTGCCGGTCTTAAAGTGAGGAATGTTGCGTTCCTCTACCTTGACCTGCTCGCCGGTGCGGGGGTTCTTGGCTACGCGCGGAGAACGTTTGCGTACCGAAAAAGCTCCAAAACCACGGAACTCAACCCTTTCTCCTTTAGCCAAAGAATTGATTATCTTGGTCAAGACAACATCAACAATCCGCTCCACATCTTTTTGCATAAGATGGGGATTTTTGACGGCGATTTTTTCAATTAATTCTGATCTAGTCACTTTCTACCTCTTCTACTTAATTGGTTGTTCTTAATCTATACGTTTTTGATTTATAAATCAATATATCAATTGCACAAAAAGCTTAAATTTTATCGTTCACTTATCCCCAAAAACGGATTTATTACGCGGTTTTGCTACCGGTTAAGTGTTCGACTTGCATTTGTGGCTCAGCCGTGCCGAGTTGGATATCTTCAATTTTATCTATACGGCGAGAGATTTTGCCTGATGATATTTTGATGTCGCCGATGTCTTTGGAGGCTTGGTCAAAGTGGCGGCTTAAGCTATCAATACGGTCATCAAGACGGCTGATATCTTCTATTAAGCTACCAACTTCCTTTTGGATAACTCCGGCTTGCTCACGCATGCGGGCATCTTTCAAAACCGCGCGGACGGTGTTTAAGGTGGCCATCAGCGTGGTCGGCGAAACTATCCAGACTTTGGCGCGATAAGATGCCTCTACAACATCAACAAAATTGGCATGAAGCTCGGCATACACAGACTCTGAGGGCAAAAACATTAAGGCGGACTCGGCCGTCTCCCCCGGGATAATATATTTTTCAGAAATATCTTTGATGTGCTTTAAGACCGAGGCCTTAAAAAAACGCTCAGCCTCAAGTTTTTCACGCTCACCGGAGGCATTGCGCAGAGCTTGATAACTTTCCAACGGGAACTTAGAATCGATGACTATCGTCCCCGGAGGGTTGGGCAGGCGCAAGACACAGTCGGCGCGCTTTTGGTTGCTCAAAACAACCTGAAACTCATAAGCCGAGGGCGGAAGAATCGACGTAACCAAATCATTAAGCTGAATCTCCCCAAAGGCTCCGCGTGCCTGCTTGTTGCTCAAGACCTCTTGCAAGGATACAACTTGCTCCGAAAGAGAGGATATTTTTTGTTGAGCGACATCAATTTTGGCCAGACGCTCCCGCAAATCATGCAGGGTTTGGTTGGTCTTTTCGGTTGACTGCTGCAGGCCCTGCCCTACGCTCTTGGTGACTTCAAGCAATTTTTCATCAACAATTTTGAGCATTGAGACTTTTTGCTCGTTAATGGACTGGGCCAGCTGTGCCTGTTGGCGCGTATTATTATCATTAAGCTGCGACAAGCGGCCGGCAAGCTCAGCCTGCGCACGAAACAAATTATCGGCAAAGGCATGAAACTCGGCATCGTTATTTTTACCATGCAGAGCAAAGTATAGCGTGGTGCCAAGCAAAACAACCGCTAAGGCGCAGACAATGATAAAAATAAGCTCGATATTCATAAACGGCTCTTTCTTTTCAGCTTAGTTTTCAGGCAAGTTGCGTCCCATTGCCAAGAACTTGGCGGTACGTTCGCGACGGAGGTCATCGCCACTAAGCGGCAAAAGCTCTTTTAAATTGCGCAAGATGGCATTGCCGACGCTTTCAATCGTGGCATTGCGGTCACGGTGAGCTCCACCCAAAGGCTCTTTGATGATTTCATCAATAACACCAAAGTGTTTCAAATCCTGAGCAGTAAAGCGCAAAGCCTCGGCTGCGTCTTTGACCTTGTCAGTAGAGCGCCAAAGAATCGAGCTGCAGGCCTCAGGCGAGATAACAGAATAGATAGAGTTTTCAAGCATTAAGATACGGTTAGCTGCGGCAATGGCAATAGCTCCGCCGGAACCACCCATACCGATAATAGTTGCGACTATCGGGGTCTTGATTTGGAAACATTTTTCAATTGAAGAGGCAATAGCTTCAGCCTGACCGCGAGCCTCAGCCTCTACTCCGGGGTAAGCGCCGTCGGTATCAACTAAGCTAATGACCGGAAGGTTAAACTTGTCAGCCATATCCATCAAGCGCTGAGCTTTACGGTAACCTTCTGGTTTAGCCATACCGAAGTTGTATTTAATGCGGCTTTCCAAATCGTGGCCTTTTTCTTGCCCGATGACAACAACCGATATCCCCTTAAAGCGGCCGATACCGCCAATCATGGTAGCATCGTCAGCAAAAGCTCTATCTCCGGCCAGCGGAACAAAATCTTCAATCAAAGCATGGACGTAGTCAAGGCAATGCGGGCGGTCCGGATGGCGGGCAACCTGCGCCTTTTGCCACGGCGAAAGATTGGCATAAGAAATTTGGAGCTGGCGGGTGAGTTTCTCCTGCAGGCGGTTGAGTTCCTTGGAGATATCAACGTCTTCCTCTTTGGCCAGCATTTTTAAGCTTTCTATTTTAGCTTCAACTTCAACAATGGTCTTTTCAAAGTCCAAAACCATACTATTGCTTGTCGTATTCATATTTTTCTCTTTAAATTATTAAAACTAATATCCTCTTAGCACAAAATTATTCAAATTTCGACTCTTATTTTTAAGAATTGTTAATTTTAAGCAAAAACTGAGGATTCTTGCGATTATTTGATTGAAAATTTATATCATAAGCTTACTATAAAAGAAATTTTTTAAAGAATGTTTGATGGAGTTGGGTCGTGTTGGCATTGGCATTTTTTGTTTCCGTTTTTTCTACCGTTACGTGGCTGATTTATGCCTTTTTGTTTGTGTCAGAAAAATTGAGCGGAATTCCGCTTAATGCGCTGAGCTTGTTTGATGCATCAATTTATGCCGCATTTATGATTTTGCCGGTGTTCGTGCTATGGTCGATTTTCGGATACATTAATCAATATACAACCAACCGCCATATTTTATCTAATATGTTGTCTTTGTTTAAGCAAATGAAGAAAAATATGGATTATACCGACTTGGTGGCGCGGATTATGTTGGAAGCCGAGCAGGAAATTAAAGATGGTTTTATCCTGAATAAATTTGATATCTTTATTGCGGATATGAATGAGCTGCTCGCGGAGATTATTCGCCGCACGGGAATCGCCTCTACCGAGCAAATCGAGAGCCTGTGGGCTAAAGTCCAAAACGGCGGAAAATGGTCGTTTGGCAAGGTATTGATTGAAGTCAGCCAAAACCAAGAAGATTTTCAGATGAGGCTATTTAATCGGGCGCAGCAGGATATTGTGTTGGCAGGCTCGATTTTGGAGTTTACCGCCAGATACCAGAGCTTGGTTAATTTGCTGGAAAAGCACGACAAAGAGCACGTGTTCCTTAACTTGATTGAAACCGGTGTATTTGGCAAAGTATATTCTATTATGGAGCCGGTAGCCGTGGAAGTCCAAAAAGCCAAAGATGCCAAACCGGCGGAGCGCGTTAAACCGAACTTCCCTAAAATTGAGCAGGAGACGGTCGGATTTTTCCAGAAAGAAGAAAGCTCGGAAAATTTGTTTGCCGATAAAGACGAGATTGCGACAACATCTAAGTCAACATCTTTGATGTCAAAATTTAATCTGTTCCGCAAGAAAAATAAAGATAATAGCAAAAACAACGAAGAAGATGACGACGAAAACACCGCTACGCAGGACCCATTTACCATGGCTTTGGAAAGAAGTTTTGGAGCTAATGATAAAGCCGAACCGGTTAGAGAAGAACCTCGTTTTTTGCAGAAGAAAGAGGCGTCATACCACTCAGAAGAAAATAAAGCCGAACCATGGCATGATGACAAACAACTGGATATTGAAGATTTTACCGGTCATGTCAATAATATTGAAACCCCAAAAGCTAAAGATTTTTTGGAGACCAACAAGACCTTGAAGTCATTGCGCCAAGAGTGGGAAAAAATGAAAGCATCCGAACTGGCGGCGCAAACTGAGAAAAAAGCCGTTAACGGTGATAATGTGGTGTATCCTTTCAGCAGTTGGGTTGATGAAGTCGGCAGCAAAAAATAAGCTTTCGTTATGGGGGTTGGCACTCGGCTTGGCTTGGTGGAGCGTGGCAACGGCAGAGGCAAAGTCAATGCCGTCATTGGCGCTGTACGGCGAGCCGAAATATGCCGCTGATTTTACTAATTTTGAATATGCGAATCCGAAGGCTCCCAAAGGTGGGCGCGTGGTGATGCCGAGTTATGGGAATTTTGACAGCCTAAACCCGTTTATTTTTAAGGGAAATGCAGCAACCGAGGCCGCGGCGCTGACTTTGGATACCTTAGGAATTGTGCCGGTTGATGATTATGCTACCGTGTATCCGTTGTTGGCAAAAAAGTTTGAGCTGCCGAAAGACCACTCATTTGTGGGGTTTGAGCTTGATGAAAGAGCTAAGTTCAGCAACGGAAAACCGGTTACTGCAGATGATGTGATTTTCAGCTTTAAGGCGATTACCGAGCAAGGCGCACCGATTTATAAGGTGTATTATGCCGATGTGGACAGAGTGGAAAAAGTCAATGACCGGAAGGTGCGTTTCTACTTCAAAAAAAATTCTCAAAATAAAGAGCTGCCACTGATTTTGGCGCAGTTGAGCGTATTCTCGGCAGACGACTGGAAAGGCAAAGATTTCAGCAAGCCGACGCTCAAACCTTTTGTGGGGAGCGGGCCTTATGTGATTGATAAAGTGCAGGCAGGAAAGTCAATTACGTTTAAGCGCAACCCGGATTATTGGGCCAAAGATTTGCCATCAAGGCGCGGATTTTTTAATTTTGATGAAGTGGTGTATGACTATTATCAAGACACAACCGTAACCTTGCAGGCTTTGTTTGCCGGAAATATTGATATGCGCGAAGAATATATCGCCAAAAATTGGGTCACCGGTTATGACAACAAAAAAGTGACTCAAGGACAAGTCATCAAAGAAGAAATTGAGCACAACAAGGCTACTAATTTGCAGATGTTTGTGTTTAACCTCCGCAAAAGCAAATTTGCCGACCGGCGCGTAAGGCAGGCTATCGGCTTGGCATTCGACTTTGATTGGGCTAACGAAAAACTATTTTACAGCCAGTACAAGAGAATCGAAAGCTACTTTAACAATACCGGTATGGAGGCCAAAGGACTGCCCCAAGGCAAGGAGCTGAAGATACTAAACAAATATCGCGCGCAGTTGCCCAAAGAAGTGTTTAGCCAAGCTCCAAAACAGCCATCGCATAAAGGTGGAGCGGCCAAGACACGAGAGAATCTGAAACAGGCGGTTAAGCTCTTGAATGCGGCCGGATATGACTTTGTGGACGGCAAGATGACCAACTTGAAAAGCGGAGAGCCTTTGGAGCTGGAAATTATTGATAATTCAGCTAACGGAAGCTCTTTTACACGGGTGATGCTGCCGTTTATCAACAACCTAAAAAAAATCGGCATTGAAGCAAAATTCAGAACCATTGAGGTTAATATTTACAAAAATCGCTTGGATAATTTTGATTTTGATATAGCGATTTTGGCTTTTGGAATGAGCCAAATGCCGGGGAACGAGCAAAAGGAAATGTGGGGCAGCCAATCTGCCATGGTTAAAGGCTCGTATAACATCGGCGGAGTGCAGAACAAAATTGTCGATGCGTTGATTGAGGGGCTGATTAAAGCTCAGAAAAAAGATGATTATCAGGCTTATGTAGCAGCCCTAGACCGCGTGATGCTGAATGAGTATTATGTGATTCCCAACTGGTATTCTCCCTCAGACAGAGTGGCTTATCAGAACAAATTTGAGCACCCAAAGACCAAGCTTAAAGTCGGGTTTCAGCCCTTTAGCTGGTGGTTGAAAGAGGAGTTTCGGCAATGAGAAATTATATTATTAAACGACTGCTGCTCATCCCGCTGACTTTGCTTGGCATATTGACCATTAATTTTGTGATTATTCAGATGGCGCCGGGGGGACCGGTGGAGTATATGCTGGCTAAATATCGCGGAATGAATGTGTCGGCAACCGGAAATTTGAGCGCGGCGGCGCAGATGGACGTATCAAAGTCAAGCTCGCAATACCAAGGAGCGCAAGGCGTGCCCGAAGACTTGGTAAAAGAGCTGGAAAAACAGTTTGGCTTTGATAAGCCGGTGCATGAGCGATTTATTAAAATGGTGGCGGATTATTTGTGTTTTGACTTTGGCAAAAGCTATTACAAAGACAAAAGCGTGTGGGAGCTGATTAAAGAGCGGATGCCGGTGTCGGTGTCGCTGGGGCTGTGGTCAACGCTGATTATTTATTTGGTGGCTATTCCGCTAGGCATAAAAAAAGCCGTACGCGACGGGACAAAGTTTGATGTGTGGACGTCATTTGCGGTGATTGTGGGTGCGGCAATTCCGGTGTTTTTGTTTGCGGTGTTTTTGATTGTGTTTTTGGCGGGCGGAACATATTGGCAATGGTTTCCGCTCCGAGGGCTGACTTCAGCCAACTGGGACGAGTTATCATGGCCAGCGAAAATTGCTGATTATTTTTGGCATATCACCCTGCCGGTGTTAACGATGGTTATCGGCGGATTTGCCAGCCTGACCATGCTGACTAAAAACTCGTTTATTGATGAAATCAACAAGCCCTATGTGCTGACCGCAAAGGCCAAGGGGTTAACCGAAAATCAGGTGCTATATGGGCATGTGTTCCGCAATGCGATGCTGATTGTGATTGCGGGGTTTCCGAATATGCTGATTAAAATGCTGTTTACGGGAGCACTGCTGATTGAAGTGATTTTCTCCTTAAACGGGTTGGGCTTGCTTGGGTATGAGGCGATTATGACGCGAGATTATCCGGTGATTTTTGGGACATTATATATCTTTGCGCTGCTGGGTTTAATCTTGAAGCTGATTAGCGACATTACCTATTCAATCGTCGACCCGAGGATTAATTTTGAGGCGGCGTAAAACCACTATCAATATTTATCAATTATTTCTTTAAATATTTTGATAATAGCGGCGTAGGTCGGCTTTTTGAAGTCAATGACATGTCTGTCAGCTTCGGTAATATCCGCCCAGCGCCAAGACTTAAATTCCGGCTCAGCGGTGTTGAGGTTGATTTCGGAATCTTCTCCGGTAAAGTAAAACAGCGACCAGTATTGCTCGTTGCCGGCATCAGTACGACCGCGGAGTGAGTTGCGCTTGACAATCTCGGCCGGAAAGTCATAGATAAAAGCATCTGGTATGGTATAAACTAACTGTGCCGAACGGACGGAGGTTTCTTCCCAAAGCTCGCGGGCCGCGGCTTGGGCGATGCTCTCACCTTCATCAATACCGCCTTGTGGAAACTGCCAAGCGTCCTGATAATTGCCTTTGCGCTCACAGAGAAGGACTTTTTTGTCTTTATTAAACAGCACTACTCCGGCGTTTTTGCGATAATGTTTCAACAAATTATCCTCCTATTCTGTAATAACTGATGACAACGGCACCAGCGCGAAGGGGTGTTCAGCCTCTTGGACGTTTTGGGCTTTCATTTGCTCGTAGCTCAACTGCGGAGAAAAGGTTTGTACCCAGTTGTAGAGCTCTTGCAAGACTATTGGCTTGGGGGCAACTGCGATAACCACAGCTCCGTTCTTTTGTGCCAAGACCTCGGCCTTATCAATCTGCTGGCGGACATTGGCTCGGGAAAAATCTTCATCAATCACAATATCAGCGTGGCGGCGCGGAAGCCCCTTAACCTCAGCCTGATTGACGCCGTCTTCACCGGTGGCATCAACCATAGCTAAGCCACGGTCGCGGACATCCGTCAACAGCTCAATTATCCGCGGACGGCTGCCCTCATCAGCAATACCGCGATTGATAACAATGCCGGAAATAGGAGCGGCTAAGTTTAAGCTCTTATGAAAACGAGCAAAATTTTCGGTCTGACTGGCGGTAATACTCATAGACAGAGGACCGGAATCTGACTTCAAAAAGTCTTTGGAAGAGAGGTACAAATCAACATAAGTTTCGTGCCCTTTCTCCCGCGATTTATTGATAAGAGGTTTAATCTCGGGGCCATAAGGGGAAAAGGACAAGGCTATTTGTGAGGGGAACTTATCAATAACCGCATTGGTGGTGCGGCGGTCTAAGCCGGCGCCTTTAACCACAATGGCGACCTTGAAGAACCCTGGGGCAACGGCCTCCGGCTCGGCTGAATATTCAATCCAAGCTTTATCCCCATTATCAGCAATGCGCGGCAGGCGCAGGCCGCCCTCTTCTGCCTCGAGTGAAGTATCAACTTCTACTTGGGGCAGAGGCTTAAAATTGCTGACATCGGGAAGTTTGCTCAGATTAGGCGTGCCGGCCATAACCTCGCGGACGTAATCATCAGCGGTTTCAGCGGGGCGCGGGGCTGTGGGTTCAGCCGAGGCTTGTTCAGCGGAAGGGCGGCGAATCCTATCCGGCAAGGTCAAAATATATTTGGGCGATTTGTTTTTGCGCTCGTAAATAATCTTTTCAACCTTGTTGCGGAACTCCGGCTCGCTGCTTTGCGAGGCAAAAAACAGTCCGACACCGATGATGAGCGATATTATCGCCACCGCAATTATGCTTAGCATAATCTTTTCTTTAATTTTGCCCCACACGCCTTAATTCCTTTACTTGTTATCTTGCCCTTGTTTATAAATCCCCAGAGCTTTGACCAAAGACAGAGCTTGTGAAAGTTGGTAATCTTTGGAGAGTTCTTCCTTTTCGGCCTTGGCAGCTTCAAGCTTTTTGGCATCGGCTTTGTCTTCGCTGTCATTCTTGAGAGCGTTATTATATTCACCTTCACTTAGCTCAAAATTGTTTTCAATCTCTTCAACCTTGGCGGGTTTTACAATAATGTCCGGCACAATGCCTTTGACCTGAATCGAGCGACCCGACGGTGTGTAATAACGAGCGGTGGTTAGACGCATGGCCCCGTGCTTGTCCAATGGAATAACGGTTTGAACAGAGCCTTTACCAAAGGTTTTTTCACCCAGAATTACAGCTCGATGGTGGTCTTGTAAAGCTCCGGCGACAATCTCAGAGGCTGAGGCTGAACCATCGTTGACAATAACAACTATCGGCAGGCCGTTTAAAATATCACCTTTCTTGGCGGTGTATTTGACGGTGTCTTCCTCATTGCGGGAGCGGGTGGAAACAATCTCACCTTGCTCCAAAAACAAATCAGAAACGGCGACAGCTTGGTCAAGAAGACCTCCGGGGTTGTTGCGGACATCTAAGATAACACCTTTTAAGTTGCCTTTGAGCTGCTTTTGAGCATCTTTGACGGCTTTGGTTATATTAGTATCAACATCTTCGGTAAAAGAGGTGACGCGAATGTAGAGAACATCACCGCCCTTGATATTGCTTTTGACAGAGCGAATCTTGATTTCTTCCCTAGTAATGGTGACATCAAAGGGTTTTTCATTGAAGCGGCGAATAGTTAATGTGATTTTAGAACCAATTTTGCCACGCATTTTTTCAACCGCCTCGTTTAAGGTCATACCGACAACCGACTGTCCGTCGATGTTGACGATATAGTCACCGGATTTTAAGCCGGCTTTATAGGCGGGAGTGTCATCCATCGGCGAAATTACTTTGACAACGCCGCTGTCCATCGTGACTTCAATACCCAAGCCGCCAAACTTGCCTTTGGTTTGCTCGCTCATATATTTGAAATCACGACCGTCCATATAGCTTGAATGGGGGTCAAGCGAGGTCAGCATACCATTGATGGCGGCTTCAATCAACTGCTGGTCGGAAACCTCTTCAACATAAGAAGTTTTGGCTCGTTCCAAAACATCGCCAAACAGATTAAGCAGCTCGTAAGTATCCATATTGTCGGATGTGGCCTTTTTGTCGGTCTTGGCGGCTAGGGCGCTTGAGCTCAACATAACCGTAACTAATAACGCTGAAGTAAATTTCATAAACTGTGATGACATTGTTGTTACTTTCCTAAAGTATTTATTTTTTAATCCACGTAAGCGGATTGATTGGGTGATTGTCTTTGCGTATCTCGATATATAATTTGCTATCAGAAGAATCCGGCATTTGACCGACGGGTTCTCCGGCCAGCAGCATTTGACCGAGCTCGCAGTTAATCGAATCTAATCCGGCAAGCAGGCTCAGATAGCCCTTGCCGTGTTCTATAATAATCAGGTTGCCGTAGCCCCTGAAAGGACCGGCAAAAATAACGTTACCATCAAAAGGCGAGATAACCTGTGCCTGTGGACGGGTTTTAACAATAATACCTTTGGAGCTGACGCCTTTGGAGGTTTCTTCTCCATAGCGGGTAGCTATTGTTCCGCGAGCAGGCATCGGCAATTTGCCCTTGGCTTTAACAAAACCTTCACCTAGTTCTTTTATAGCCTGCGGTTTTAATTTAATCAAGTCAGCTTTTGCGGCTTCCTCTTGTTTTTTGCGGCGTTGTTCTTCAGCCAAGCGGCGGCGTTCTTCCTCTTGTTGTTTTTTGAGACGTTCAGCCTCAAGTTTGCCCAACAAGTCGCGCAGATCTTGAGCTTGAGATGCTAGTTTAGAAACTTTCTTTTTGGCGGCGGCGGATTGCTGCTCTATTGAGTTGCGGAGGGTAGACTTCTTTTTGCTCAGAGCGGCAAGTTCATCGTGCTCTTGTTCCAAAAGTTTTTTCTGGGCAACGATTTTGTTAAACTGGGTTTCAACTTTTTGTTTTTGCTTGTCAATCTGTTCAAGCTTAATCTTGATGCGTTGGGCGTTTTGCTCAAGATAAGGGACGGTCTCACGCAGGAGCATGGCACTGCGGATGATTTCAACCGGCGTTAAGGGCTGCACAAACAAAGATTCCGTCGGTTTTAAGGCCAGATTTTGCAAGGCGGCAAGCGTTTTTATCAGGTTTTCATCCTCAAGCGAAAACTCGGCCTCGGCGGCATTCAACTCGGTTTGGAGTTGTTGTAGCTCGGCCTCCATGGAAGAGATTTTTTCCTCATTATTCTGGATGAGATTGGCATAGCGAATCATCTTGCGGCTGATAGTGTCTATCTCTTGATTGATTTGCTTGGCCTCTTGCGCTAGGCGCTCGCTTTCAGCGGTTTGTTTGGCAACTTGCTCCTCCATGCGGCGCAAATCGGTTGCCGAAGGCTCGGCCGCAGCCGACAAAGCCGGTGCCAGCAGCAATGTTGCTGCCAGCAAAAACCTGCTTATGTCGGCTGTGGACAAGAGTTGCATCGACTTTATTTCTCCAGCAGAGAGTGGCCGGTCATCTCGGCAGGTTGAGGTATACCCAAAAGGTCTAACAAGGTGGGCGATACATCAGCCAAACGACCATCGCGCAAGCCTTTTATCGGGGTTTGGCAATTAATCAGAACTGCACGGACTTTACCTACTGTATGGGCGGTGTAGGGTTCGCCGGTAACCTCATCAACCATTTTTTCAGCATTACCGTGGTCGGCCGTAACCAGCAAAACACCACCGACTTTTTTGATGGCATCAACTACGCGTCCCAAGCATTCATCAACCGCGGCGACAGCTTTTAAGGCGGCTTCCATTATACCGGTATGGCCGACCATATCACCATTGGCAAAGTTGCAGACAATAACATCAAAGCGTTGGTTTTCAATGGCATCTACAAGCTTGTCGGTAACCTCATAGACTGACATCTCAGGCTTGAGGTCATAAGTGGCAACCTTGGGACTCGGTACCAAAATGCGTTCCTCGCCTTTGAACTCGCGCTCCTCACCGCCGTTAAAGAAGAAAGTAACATGGGCGTACTTCTCGGTTTCAGCAATACGGAGCTGAGTCAAGCCGTGCTCAGAGATAACCTCACCAAAAATCTTGGTTAAAGACTCAGGTGGGAAAATGGTTTGCATAAAGCGGCGGTGGTCAACTGAATATTCAGTCATACCTACGCAAGCGGCAAAGGCAATCTCTTTAGAGCGAGCGAATCCGTTAAAGTCTTTGTCACCCAAAGCATAAAGAATCTCACGGGCACGGTCGGCGCGGAAGTTGCACATCAAGATCACATCACCATCAGAGGCTCCGTGATAATCGCCAATGACGCAAGGAATAACAAATTCATCGGTCTTGCCGGCGGTATAAGACTGGGAAATAGCCTCATCAGCTGTGGCGGCATGAGCACCCTCGCCTAATGCTATGGCATTATAAGCGGCCTCAACTCGGTCCCAACGTTTGTCACGGTCCATAGCATAAAAACGGCCGGCAACCGTGGCGATTTTGACATTGGGGCAAGACTTCATATTTTGCTCAAACTCTTTGACGTATTCAGCACCGGAAGACGGCGGGGTGTCACGCCCGTCAAGGAAAGCGTGAACGGCAACTTTAATCCCCTGCTCAGAGAGAATCTTGCACATAGCCTCAATATGAGCTTGTGAAGAGTGGACACCGCCGGGGGACATCAACCCCATTACATGGCAGGTTTTGCCGCTCTGCTTTAAGGTGGAAATCATATCACAAAGGACTTTGTTTTGCTTAATAGATCCGTCTTTGATGGCTTGGTCAATCATCGGCAGGTCCTGCATAACCACGCGGCCGGCGCCAAGGTTCATATGGCCGACCTCGGAGTTGCCCATTTGGCCCTCAGGCAAGCCTACGGCCAAGCCCGAAGTCTCAACAAAGCAAGTCGGGTATTCGTTGATGTATTTGTGCCAGTTGGGAGTGTGTCCCATTTCAATAGCGTTATCTTTAGTGATTTTTTCACGATAGCCCCAGCCATCGAGTACCAGTAACATTACAGGTTTTTGGGTCATTATGTTTTTACCTCTTTTACATTTTAAAAATTTTGCTGCGTATATTATATATAATTATTTCAAACATAAAAGCACTATTTTATGTTGCGGATAAAATTATATGCGTTCGGCCTCCACCATTATCTTTTTCCAGATATCAGCCGGAAGACCGCCGCCGGTTACCCCTTGCATCGGAGTATTATCATCATTGCCGACCCAGACAGCGGCAATATATTTGTCTGTAAAGCCGACAAACCAAGCATCGCGATAATCTTGCGAGGTGCCGGTTTTGCCCGCGGCAAAAAACGGGACTTTGGCTCGTTTGCCGGTGCCGGAGCGAATCACATCCTCAAGCATGGAGGTAATATTTTCAACCGTGCGCTCATCCAAAATCCGGTTAGGTTCATCAGGTGTGCGCATATATAATTGGTACCCGTCCTTGGTATAAACCTCTTCAATAGCATAAGGCCAAACCGCATAGCCGCCGTTGGCAATAGATGCATAGGCAACCGCCATATCAATAATTTTGACCTCGGAAGTACCAAGCGCCATGGAGGGGTTGTTGTCTATCGGCGTGGTAATGCCCATGCGGCGCGCGTATTTGATGACATTGCCGCGGCCAACAGCGGAAGACAGATTGACGGCCGCCAGATTAAGCGACAGGCGCAAAGCATTACGCAGAGTAACCTCGCCATGGACTTGCTTATCAAAGTTCTCAGGCTTCCAGCCGCGAATATTTATCGGCGTATCATTAACGACATCATCAGGATAAAAGCCCTGTTCTAAGGCCGTAATGTATATGAACGGCTTAAAAGACGACCCCGGTTGGCGCAGAGCCTGAACTGCACGATTGAACTGGCTCTTATTATAATTAACACCGCCGACCATTGCCTTAATGGCGCCGTTTTTATCCAGCACAACAACAGCGCCGTCGGTTACGTTACGCTTGCGGGCGGAAGCAATCGAATCCTGCAAGATTTTTTCAGCCTTTTGCTGGAGGGTTTGGTCAAGCGTGGTAGCCACATAAATATCATTGTCACGCTCGCCGATATAAGAGTTGACATCGTTATAAACCCAATCAGCAAAATGGCGACCGCCGCGGACGGTATAAACTTGCTCCGGCCCCAAGCGCATATTTAAGGCATTTTGGCGCTGAGAATCGGAGATCTTGTCATTCTTGACCATATTATCAAGCACGACGGCTGCTCGCTCACGGGAGCGTTTTTCTCCGGCGGCGGGGTTATAGCGAGAGGGAGCTTTAAGCATACCGGCGATAACGGCAGCCTCAAGCAAGTTCAAATCCCGTGAAGATTTTTGAAAATATTTTTGGGAAGCCGCCTCTATACCATAAGTACCGGCACCCAAATAAACTCGGTTGATATAGAGGGTTAAAATTTGTTCCTTGGTAAATTTATGCTCCAGCCAAAAGGCCAACAGCAGCTCCTGAACCTTGCGTTTGATGGTTTTATTGGAAGTCAAAAACAGGTTTTTGGCAACTTGCTGGGTAATGGTGGAGGCGCCCTGAACATAGCGGCGATGCCAGAGGTTGACCAACATTGCCCGCGTGAAGCTGATTATATCGAATCCGAAGTGGGAGTAAAAACGTCTATCTTCAGTAGAAATAATGGCATCAGCGACATAAGGCGGGAGCTCGTCCAAAGTAATAACCTCAGAATAAACACTGCCGAAGTTATAAATCTCGTTACCGTTCTCGGCAATAATCATCGTGGAAGGTTGGCGGGTTTTGGACACCGCCTCATCAATATCAGGCAAGGTAACAATACACCAGCCAATCCAGAGAGCAAAAGTTATCACCAGCAAAGCGGCCATTTTAAATAAAAAACGGCTCATTTTAAATCTTTGTTTTGACTCTCTTTTTTTGGTTTTCTTCTTGTTTTTCTTGGTTTTAGTGGATTTTGCCATAGAAAACGCCTTGCCTCCTTTGCCTTGTTGTTGTATATATAATACAGCAAATAAGTTAAGGAAAATTTTATGCAGACCGTATCTATCATTTTAGATGAAAATACTTATGCCAGACTGCTGAAAACCGCCACCAGAAACGGGGTTTCGGTTGAAGAATGCATGGCTGAAGCGGTGAGCGAGTATATAGAAAATAATGAAGACTGCCGCAGAGCTGATTTGAGTACGGTCAATGCCGCCGAGAGAGCCTTCTTCTTTGGTGCCGGAGAATAGCTCGCGGCGCTTAAATTTGAGAGTGTCACGTGGGAAAAAAAGTTTGTTTGATTGATGGCTCCGGATATATTTTCAGAGCCTTTTACGGGTTACCGATGATGACGAATCCGGAAAATGTTCCGGTTAATGCGGTGTATGGCTTTACTAATATGTTTTTGAAGCTTACAGCCCGAATCCGTTGTGATTATTGCTTGGTGCTGTTTGATGCCAAAAGGCAAAATTATCGTAATGAAATATTCCCTGATTATAAAGGGACACGCAAAGAAATCCCCGAGGAGCTAATCCCCCAGTTTCCGATTATTCGTGAGGCGGTGGACGCGCTCAACATCAACCATTTGGAGATGGAAGGATATGAGGCCGACGACCTGATTGCCACTTATGCCAAGCAGGCTACCGATAAAGGGTTTGAGGCGGTAGTGGTATCTGCCGACAAAGATTTGATGCAGCTAATCCGCCCAGGGGTGGAATATTTTGACCCGATGAAAGACAAGTTCTTTACCCCCGAAGATGTAAAAGAAAAATTTGGCGTCTACCCTGACAAAGTGGTTGACGTGCAGGCTTTGGCCGGAGATTCAATCGACAATGTTCCGGGGGTGCCGGGAATCGGCATTAAAACCGCGGCCGAGCTGGTAAACCAGTTTGGCTCGTTGGAGCAGATTTTAGACCGTGCGACCGAAATAAAACAAAATAAGCGGCGCGAATCTTTGATTGAGCATAGGCAAGATGCCGAGGTTTCGCTCCAACTGGTAACGCTGAAAAATGATGTGCCGGTAGAGCACGATATTGAATATTATCAATGCCAAAAACCCAAGCTCAACACGTTGCTGGAGTTTGCCGACAAGCACGCTTTCCGCACTCTGAAACCGCGTTTTGAAAAATGGGTGGAAGAAATGTGCTGTACTCCCGCCGCTACCGACAACAGCGCAACTACTCCGGCAGATGATGCCGCTGCCAGCAAAGAGGAAAAGCCATCAACGCAAGCACCAATTAAAGATGAGGTCATTGCCCATTATGAATTGGTGCAAGATGAGGAGGCCTTGCGCCGCTGGGTGGAGATGATTAAGCAAAAAAGAATGGTAGCGCTGGATACCGAAACCACAGGGCTCAACCCGTTTTTTGATAAAATTGTGGGAATGTCGTTGGCGGTTGATGACGGGGTGGCGTGTTATATTCCGTTGGCACACAAAAGCCCCGCCGGACACGGAGATTTGTTCAGCGATAAGGCGGCTATACCCGAAATCAAGCAGCTTTCTGCCGAGGTCATCAAAAAGTATTTGGCGCCGATTATGGAAAGCAAGTCGATTTTGAAAATCGGCCATAATATTAAATTCGATTTGCACTTTTTGACCCAAGTATTCGGCAAAGAATTGCAAATTGCTCCGCTGGAAGATACGGCCGTGATGTCGTATGACTTAGACTCATCAGAACACGGGCATGGCTTGGACGAGTTGGCGCCGTTGTTCCTCGGGCATAAGATGATTGCTTATGAAGAGGTTTGCGGCTCCGGCAAAAATAAAATTACTTTTGACCAAGTGCCGCTTGAAAAAGCCGTGGACTATGCCGCCGAAGATGCCGACATCACCTTGCGGCTGTATAAAAAGTTTAAGCCTCGTATTATTAATGAGAAAAAGGCATTTATTTATGAGCAATTTGACCGCCCGCTAATTGCCGTCCTCAAGCAAATGGAAGAAAACGGGATTATGGTAAACGCCACCGCGCTAAAGCTCCTGAGCTCCGATTTTGCCGAGAATATTCGCGCCTTGGAGCAAGAAATTTATCAGCTGGCGGGGGAAGAATTCAACCTTGGCTCACCAAAGCAAATAGGTTATATTTTGTTTGAAAAAAACAATATCAAAGGCAAAAAGACTCCTACCGGCGCGTGGCAGACCGGAGCCGATGTGTTGGAAGATTTGGCTGATGAGGGATGTGAGCTGGCGCAGAAAATTTTGGACTGGAGAGGTTTTTCAAAGCTCAAAAGCACTTATACGGACTCGCTGTTAGAGTTGTTGGACAACGAATCAAGAGTGCACACAACATTCTCGCAGACGGTTGTAAATACCGGAAGGTTGGCGTCTTCTAACCCGAACTTGCAAAATATTCCCATTCGGAGTGAAGAGGGTAAAAAAATCCGCCAATGTTTTGGGGCGCCAAAAGGGTATAAAATCATTGCCGCGGACTACTCGCAAGTGGAGCTGCGCCTGATGGCATCAGTGGCCGATGTGAAAGCACTCAAAGAGGCCTTTGCCCATGGGGCTGATATTCATGCTGCAACCGCGGCGCACGTGTTTGGGGTGCCAAGAGAGCAGGTTACACCTGATTTGCGCCGCCAGGCCAAGGCGATTAATTTCGGCATTGTATACGGCATATCGCAATTTGGGTTGTCAAAGCAGCTCAATGTATCTCGCGAGGAGGCCAAGGCTTATATTGATGCTTATTTCAAAAAAATGCCTGAAATCAAGCAATATATGAATGATACGATTTTGTTTGCCCGCGAGCACGGTTTTGTGCTGACGCCGTTTGGCCGCAAGTGCTATATTCACGGGATTAATGACCGCAACAAGCGCAATGCCGCCAATGCCGAAAGAGCCGCGATAAATGCCCCGATACAGGGCGGAGCGGCTGACATCATCAAACTGGCGATGAATAAAGTCGGCGATGAGTTGGCCGCGGCAGGGCTAAAGACCAGAATGCTGCTCCAAGTGCATGACGAGTTGGTGTTTGAGGCGCCGGAAAGCGAAGTTGAGCAAGCTGCCGCCATCATCAAAAAAGTGATGGAGACCGTGGTAAATTATGCGGTGCCGCTGATTGCCGAAGTGGGTGTCGGCGACAACTGGACCGAGGCTCATTAGAAATCAAGAAAACCGCAGGGAGGTAAGGTCCTGCGGTTTGGCTTTGATGGAACCGGAAATATGCTAATTTTTTTAGAAAAAGACAATAAGGAAAAACAATGATTACAATTAAACATATTTCCGGCATAGTAAAATAATAGCACATTTTAAGGTGCTTGTGTGTGAACTTTATGTTACAAATTATGAGGTTTTTTATTGAATATCTGTCATTTTGTGCTTGGTTTTGCAAAGGTTTTGGTGTATGCTCAAGGCAATTAATTTGAAAGGACATGAAACATTATGACTCATGAAATGACACAAGAGGAAATTGCTAAAGAAGAAAAAGAATATAGCGCTGATTCCATTAAAGTTTTGAAAGGTTTGGACGCCGTACGCAAACGCCCCGGAATGTATATCGGTGATACGGATGACGGGTCGGGTCTGCACCATATGATTTATGAAGTCTTGGATAATGCCATTGATGAGGCTTTGGCCGGATATTGTGATAAAACCGAGGTTATTCTGAACCCTGACGGCTCTGCAACCATTCGCGATAACGGGCGTGGGATTCCGGTCGATATTCACAAAGAAGAAGGTGTTTCTGCCGCAGAGGTTATTATGACCGAGCTGCACTCCGGCGGTAAGTTTGACAATAACTCTTATAAAGTATCCGGCGGTTTGCACGGTGTGGGTGTGTCGGTGGTTAATGCTTTGTCAACCTGGCTGCATTTGCGAATTTGGCGCAACGGAAAAGAGCATTTTGCCTCTTTTGCCAATGGTAATGTGACTGAGCATTTGAAGGTTGTGGCCGATGCTCCGGGCAGACATGGTACCGAGGTTACGTTCCTTCCGTCTCCGGAGACGTTTACGCAGACTGAGTTTAGCTTTGAAACTTTGGAGCGTGCTATCAGAGAAAAAGCATTTTTGAACTCCGGTGTGTACCTCAAATTGATTGACAACCGCGGGCAAGAGCCCAAAGAAGTGGATTTTCACTATGAAGGCGGCTTAAAAGCTTTTGTTACCCACATCAACAAATCAAAAGCTCCGCTGCATGAGGAAATTATTTCAATATCCGGCGAAGCCAATGACATTCAGGTTGAAGCCGGAATTCAATGGACCAATGCTTACAACGAAAGTATGTTGTGTTACACCAATAATATTCCGCAGAAAGACGGCGGCACCCATTTGGCCGGTTTTAGAGGGGCTTTGACAAGAACTCTCAATAACTATGTGGTGGAAAATGGCTTGCTCAAAAAAGAAAAAGTCAGCCTGACCGGTGATGATATGCGTGAAGGTTTGACCTGCGTGTTGTCGGTTAAAGTACCTGATCCGAAGTTTTCATCCCAAACCAAAGACAAATTGGTGTCATCTGAAGTGCGGCCGGTAGTCGAAAATATTATCGGCGACAAGCTCAAAGAATGGTTGGACGAGCACCCTGCGGAGGCACGTATTATTGTCGGAAAAATCGTTGAAGCAGCTACGGCGCGCGAAGCAGCTCGTAAGGCTCGAGAATTAACTCGGCGCAAAGGTGTGCTTGATGTTGCATCACTCCCAGGAAAACTGGCCGACTGTTCAGAAAAAGACCCCGCAATGTCAGAAATATTCATCGTGGAGGGAGATTCTGCGGGTGGTTCTGCCAAGCAAGGCCGCGACCGTAAAACACAGGCAATTATGCCTCTGCGTGGTAAAATTTTGAACGTAGAACGTGCTCGCTTTGATAAAATGCTGAACTCGGCTGAAATCGGAACCATTATTACCGCATTGGGTACGGGAATCGGGCGTGATGATTTTAATGCGGATAAATGCCGTTACCACAAAATCATCATCATGGCCGATGCCGATGTCGATGGAAGCCATATCAGAACCTTATTGTTGACATTTTTCTATCGTCAGATGCCGGAATTGATTGAGCGCGGGTATATTTATATTGCTCAGCCGCCTTTGTATAAAGTAAAGAAAGGAAACTCCATCCTCTATATCAAAAACGAGAGAGAAATGGACAACTACTTAAACCGCGGCGGTTGTGATGATGCAACATTAATCAGAGCTGACGGCGAGCAGATTATGGGTGAAGACTTAATCTCTGTCGTAGAGCAAAACCGTAAAGCTCACAGCTTGATTGTGGATTTGAGCAAAAACGTGCCGGAAAAGATTATTGAGCAGATGGCTATCGTCGGTTTGTTCAAAAATGAAGTTCGGGCAGATGCGGAGGCCTTTGAGGCTAAGGTTAAGGCTTTGGCTGAGCGATTGAACTCTCTGGAGCCGGAATACAGCAAAGGCTGGATGGCCGAAAAGACAGCAGAAAACGGAGTTAAAGTTTCAAGGACTTTGCGTGGAGTAACCGAGGAGCATATCGTAGAGCTTAAGGTTTTTGAAAGCCAAGAGGCACAAATGCTTAGCACACTGAGCGGATTCTTAGCTGAGAGCTTTGCGGAACCTAGTCGCTTGGTTTCAAAACAGGGCTTAGAGAAAACTATCTCGGGACCGGTAGATTTGGTTAATGCAATTATTGCCGCCGGAAAGAAAGGTATCACCATCAACCGCTATAAAGGGTTGGGTGAAATGAACCCCGAGCAGTTGTGGGAAACAACCCTCGACCCAGAGGCACGCTCTTTGTTGCAGGTAAAAATCAACCAGATGGAAGAGGCTGATGAAACCTTTGCTACCTTGATGGGTGATGTGGTTGAACCGCGTAAAGAGTTTATTCAAGATAACGCTTTGAATGTGGTGAACTTGGATATTTAAAAAACACATATAATAAAAAAGGAGGCATCTGCCTCCTTTTTTTGGGTTCTTAAATATCGAGATCGTCGACAAATTTGGCGCGCTCGATAATAAACTTAAAGCGGGTTTCAGGATTTTTACCCATTAAGCGATCTACCTGTCGGCGGGTTTCAAAGGCTTCTTCCTTGCCTTCCTCGGTTGAGGTGTTGGGCAGAACAACGCGCAGTAAAACGCGGTTCTTTTTATCCATAGTGGTTTCTTTGAGCTGCATAGCGCTCATCTCTCCCAGACCTTTGAAGCGGCTGATATCAGGTTTTTGGTTGCCTTTTAAGATTTTGGCCAAGAGCTTGTCTTTTTCATCATCATCAAGGGCATAATAGTTCTTGCCGCCGACAACGATTTTATACAACGGAGGGGTGGCGATATAGAGGTGGCCGTTTTCTATCAACTTGGGCATTTGTTGGTAGAAAAATGTCATCAACAGCGAGGCAATATGGGCGCCGTCGACATCAGCATCGGTCATAATGATGATTTTTTCATAACGGAGGTTTTCCTCCTTATAATTTTCTTTAACGCCACAGCCAAGAGCCTCACACATATCTTTGATTTCTTGGTTTTGCAAAATCTTGTCCAGAGAGGCGCTGGCGACGTTCAAAATCTTGCCGCGCAGAGGCAGAATAGCTTGGGTAACACGGTCGCGCCCCATTTTGGCTGAACCGCCCGCGGAATCTCCCTCAACGATGAAAATTTCGGTATTTTCAGCAGCAGCTTGCGAACAGTCGGCCAGTTTGCCGGGGAGGCGGAGTTTTTTGGTCGGGGCCTTGCGGTTGAGGACTTTCTCCTCCTTTTTCTTTTTACGAGCCTCGGCGCGCTCAATCACATATTCAAGCAGGGCGGTGGCGTTTTCAACATCAGAAGTCAGCCAGTGGTCAAAAGAATCTTTAACCGCCTGCTCTACCAAGCGAATGGCTTTGGTAGAGGTCAACTTATCTTTGGTTTGACCTTGAAACTGCGGGTCGCGGATAAACACCGAAAGCATGATGCAAGCGTTGCTCAAAAAGTCCTCTGCGGTAATGGAGGCGGCTTTTTTGACGTTAGCCATTTCACCATATTCCTTCAAACCGCGGATAAGAGCAGTTTTGAAGCCGACTTCATGAGTACCGCCTTGCGGAGTTACTACCGTATTGCAATAAGAGTTGCAGAAGCCGTTTTCGTCCTCGGGCCAGGTAATCGCCCATTCAACGCGACCTTCGTCATTAGCCAGTTCAGCATCACCTGAAAACATGGTGCGGTTGATGGTGGGACGCGCCCCGATTTGGTAATTTAAAAAGTCTTTAAGACCGTTAGGAAAGTGGAGTTCCATCTCTTGTGGGGTGGGATCACCTTCTGACAAAACAGATGGATCGCACTTCCATAAAATGCGAATACCCTTAAATAAAAAGGCTTTGGAGCGAGCCATACGATAAATACGGTTGGGAACAAACACGCGTGAGCCAAAAATCTCAGGGTCAGCGTGGAAAGTAATCGACGTACCGCGGCGGTTGGGGGCATTGCCGATAAGCTCCAACGGGGTAAGAGGTTTGCCCTTTGAATATTCTTGGCGATAAAGTTTTTTATCACGGGCGATTTCAACCACCAATTTGTCTGACAAAGCATTGACTACCGACAAGCCAACACCGTGCAAACCGCCGGAAACCTTATAAGCTCCACCACCAAATTTACCACCAGAGTGCAAAACGGTTAAAATAACTTCCAAGGCCGATTTATTGGGGTACTTAGGGTGAGGGTCAACCGGAATACCACGACCGTTATCCGTAATGGTTACGGACAAATCAGCATTGACTTTAATCTCTATATGATTAGCAAAGCCGGCAACTGCCTCGTCCATAGAGTTATCAAGAATCTCGGCAACGAGGTGGTGCAGAGCTTGCTCGTCGGTGCCGCCGATATACATTCCGGGGCGGTGGCGAACCGGCTCCAAGCCTTCCAATACTTCAATATCCTGCGCAGAATAGGTAGTAACCGCAGGAGCTGTAGAATCAAACAAATCGGACATTTTTTACCTTATATATTCACTTCAAATTGATTGCAAAATAACCTAAAACCCTTTATTTTTCAAGCATTAAAAGCATTTCGACAACAAATTTTTTTGAATCAATATGTAAAAAAGACGCTGTACGCTTAAAAAATGCTTGATTTTTGAATAAATTAAGTGTAAATAATCTCTTCGAAAGAGCGAGGGCGCTCTTTTGAGGGATATAGTAAAATCCCTTTGTTTTTTTAATTCACACGCAGACAAGGCGGGACAGGCTTTTTAGTTGGCTTGGGTTCGCTCCGGTGCTTAGAAATAAATCAGGGGTCGCTCTGATGCTAGGGTATAAGCCAAACGTCTGCGGAGGTATAACCGGAAAAAAGGAATATAAAATATGACTCTTCCTACTTTTACTATGCGTCAGTTGGTTGAAGCTGGCGTACACTTCGGACACCACGCTCGTCGTTGGAATCCGCAAATGGCTCCGTATATCTACGGCAAAAAAGATAATGTTCATATCATCGATTTGCGCAAAACTTATCCGATGCTCTACACCGCTTTGGCTACCGCTCGCGATGTAGCTGCCAATGGTGGTCGCGTTTTGTTTGTCGGCACCAAAAGACAGGCTCAGGACATTATTAAAGAAAACGCTGAGAGATGCGGACAGTTCTATGTGAACTATCGTTGGTTGGGTGGTATGCTCACCAACTGGAAAACCGTTCATAAGTCTATTTCTCGTTTGGTTAAGCTCAATGAAATGGCTGAAAAAAATGCTTATGAAGGCTATACCAAAAAAGAAATGCTCAATATGAAAAAAGAGCAAGATAAATTGGCTCAGGAATTGAGCGGTATTATGAATATGGGCGGTCAGCCGGATTTGTTGTTCGTAGTTGATACAACTAAAGAAACTCTGGCTATTAAAGAAGCTAAAAAGCTCGGTATTCCGGTTATCGGTATTACCGATACTAATGCTAACCCCAATGATGTTGATTTACCGGTTCCGGGTAATGATGACGCTATTCGCGCTATTCAGCTCTATTGCGAACTGATGTCTTCTGCCATCATTGACGGTATGCAGGCTGAAATCGCTTCTCAGGGCTTGAAAGTTGAAGAAATCGTTGACGGTGAGGCTGAAGCTAAGCCGGCTAAGAAAAAATCTTCTCGCAAAGCCAAAGAAGAAAGCGTTGAAGCTTAAATCTGAATAGCTAAAGAGTTAGCTGCTTGCTAGGGCGGCGCGCATCTCGTGCCGCCGCCCGATTTATATAAAACATCTAAAAAATAGGAAAATCAAAAAATGACAGATATTACCGCCGCAATGGTTAAAGAATTAAGAGAAACTACTGGAGCCGGTATGCTTGATTGCAAAAAGGCTTTGACTGAAACCGCCGGAGATATGGAAAAGGCTGTTGACTGGTTGCGCAAAAAAGGTTTGGCTTCAGCTGCTAAAAAAGCTAGCCGTATTGCTGCTGAAGGCTTGGTCGCTGTGGCCGTTGAAGGAAATAAAGGTGCGGTTGTTGAAGTAAACTCTGAAACCGACTTCGTTGCTAAAAATGAAATTTTCCAAGAATATGTTGAAGATGCCGCTAAAGTTGCTTTGATGAGCAATGGCGATGTTGAGGCTATGAAAGCTGTTACCTGCCCGAAAGCTGGAAAAGCTTTTGGCGAGCGCTTGACTGATATGATTGCTAAAATCGGTGAAAATATGAACCTCCGTCGTGCAAAAGTATTAGAAGTAAAAGATGGTGTTGTTGCTTCTTATATTCACAGTGCGGCTCGTCCGGGTTTAGGAAAAATCGGCGTTTTGGTGGCTTTGGAGTCAACCGCTGATAAAGCTAAATTACAAGAACTCGGTAAGCATATTGCTATGCATATTGCTGCCTCTAACCCGTTGTTCCACACCATTGCCGATGTAGCTCCGGAAGCTTTGGAACGTGAAAAAGCTATCTTCTCTGAGCAGGCTGCTGCTTCTGGAAAACCGGCTAACATCATTGAAAAAATGGTAGAAGGTCGTATTCGTAAATATTACGAAGAAGTTGTTTTGGAAGAACAGGCTTATATTATGGATCCGGATAAAAAGGTAAAAGATATTATTGCCGACGCTGAAAAAGAGTTGGGAACTCCGGTGAAATTGGCTGGATATGTTTGCTTCAAACTCGGTGATGGTCTCCAAAAGAAAGAAGAAGACTTTGCCGCTGAGGTTGCTGCCCAATTGGCTCACTAATAACCTGTGTTCTAATTAAGCAAAACCGCTCTCATTTGAGGGCGGTTTTTTGGTGTTAAACGAAGATTTACCAAGCGATGTTGTCGGCTAAAATCTGCTCCAGAAGCTGCTCGGCATAGTCAATAGAGCTTATACAATGGCGATTATCTCCTTGCGAGGTTAAAAAATCAGCCTGACGGTAATCCGGAGTATCATGAAGCTGTTTGACCTCTGTCAATAAAATACGCAGGGCTGTCAAATCATCAAATTTCTTGATTTTGTTTGCGGATATACAAGAGATAAGCAAACAAGATAGAATTTGATAATTTTTTGCATTCAAAGCCAAAATACAGACCGGATTTTTAGCATTGTCCAAATCAGAAATGGTAACGCGACGAGCAATGACCAACTTGGCAATTTCATCTGATAAAATAATTTTTTTATTTTCCATAAGTTTGAAAATTTATAAATTAGACATAATGATAATTAAGTAGGCTCATATGTACCATACTTTGCACATTTGTCAATAGACAAAAACTAAATTCTACTCAAAAATGATGCGAACGATTTCAGGCTTAGTATTAAAACGCAGCGGCAATAGGCTAGTGCCCAGCCCCTTGCTGACTATCATTTGTTTGCCGCCTTCCTCAATAAAACCCTTAGCATAGCGTTGGCCGTAGCGTGAGGGGACTATCGGGGAACCAATTAGCGGCAGGGTAACTTGTCCGCCGTGAGTATGGCCGGCCAAAGTAAGCAAAACGCGAGGCGGAACATCCGGAAAAATATCAGGTGAGTGGGTGATAAGAATCGTATCATTATGGCAATGTTTGAGCGCCTTAGAAATATTGGGGCGGCGCATAATCATATCCTCAACACCGGAAAGGCACAGAGAATCGCCTTTGAAATCAAGCTTAATACTGTTATTGGCTAAGATAGTAATACCGGCCCGGCTAAGCGCGGCGGTGACTTCTTCCCCGCCATACATCCAGTCGTGGTTGCCCAGCACGGCAAAGACCCCCAAAGGAGCCCGCAAGCGAGAAAGCTCTGCCGCAATCGAATCTATCGGCATAGAAGAGCTGGGCTTATGGCCTTTTACAAAATCTCCGCCCAAAATGATGATATCTGCCTGTTGGACATTGAGGGAATCAACAATCCGTTTCAGACGACTTTGGTGGCGGGGAGCAATATGCATATCACTCGCAAAGGCTATCTTCAGCCCTTTGAGCTTGCCGGATTTGAGTTTGTAGGTTTGTACTTCAAGAGTTTGGGGCTCAATAAACAGCGCCCAAAACCCCATAAGCAAACCTAACAGTAATAAAATTAGCAAAAATGATTTCATAGAATCAGTATATAAAAACTTTTTATATTCGCAACCTAAATCTGGAAATAATTAAAGCCCCGAAGATAACTTCAGGGCTTTAGAAACTGGCGCACTCGGCGGGATTCGAACTCACAACCTTCTGATCCGTAGTCAGATGCTCTATCCAATTGAGCTACGAGTGCATCGCAACAACGTATTTGTTAATACATCGATTCATTTTATTTTGCAAGCAAAATTTTTAGCAAATTTAAAAGAATTTTAATCTATTGCGGGTAGAGTGGCATACAGGATTGATATTTTGAGTAAAAAAATCTGAATTAGCACTTGTTTTTTGATAAATTTACCTTTACAAAAGCATATAAAGGTGTAAAAACAGATTTGTTATATAACAGAATTGCAAAAAAAGGTACTCTCGATGAAACACATAGCAAAATTGTCTTTGGTCTCGTTTTCTCTTATGTTGATGGGTGGTTGTACTTTTAGTTCGGACGCGCTCTTTCCGTCGTTGTTCGAATCTGATTCACAAAAAGAGATGAACGTGGATATTCAGAATAGTGACGTGGTACCGGCTTTGGGTACTACCGATTTTAAGCCTATTGAGGTTTCTGATGGTGAAAATACCGGTACTTTTGTCGGACAGAAAGTTATTTCATTCCGTAATGAGCTGACGCAATTGCAACAGTCAATTCGCGTATATAATGAGGAATTGCAAAAGATTCGCTCTTCGGTAATCAATAATGCTTTGCAATACCACAAAGCTATCGGCAGTATTGAGGCTAAGTTGCAAGTCGGAACTACTCCGGGCAACCCGCATATGTATGCTATGTTGCAACAGGCTCAGACTAATATTCAGACCATGAATGCGAATACTGATGCGCTGAATCAGCTATCAGCTAAAGTTTCATCAGATGCGGCAATGACCGGATATTTGCTCGACTCCATTCGTGCTGCTTATGGGGTATCGGGTGCGGTTGATGAAGACCACCGCCAATTGCGAATCTTGGAAAATGAGACGAATCAAAGTTTGATTTTGATTAACAGCTTGCTCTCTGAGGTTAATTCTGATGTGGCTCGTCAGCTGCAATATGTGGAAAGCGCCAGAGATTATATTATTGACCTGAACGAGGCGATTAAAGTCGGAAGTTATGGCGTAAGCAATGCTCCTCTGCCTAATACTACCGTCCGCGGCGGCGCCGTAAGCCCGTTGTTGGTCAACACCGGAACATCAGCCGCTAATATGAGCAGCAAGCCGTTGTTTGTGGCTAAATTCAACAAGGCTAATGTTGATTATCACGATGGTCTGCGTCGCGCCGTCAGCAATGCCGTAGCCAAAAAGCCAGCCGTAAAATTTGATGTGGTAGCGGTTAGTCCGGTTAGTGGGTCACAGATGGCAAAAAACAACGTACAGAAGAATGCTACCGAAATCTTCCAAGAAATGATTGAAATGGGTGTTTCAGCGGACAAGATTTCTTTGTCATCTAAAACAAACAGCGAGATTTCAACGGCGGAAGTTCGTATCTATGTAAGATAGTCTATGTACTGTTACTTGAAAGCCCTGCACTTCGTTCGCAGGGCTTTTTTTGTTGGGCTGAGATGGATAGCTGAATTTATTTACAAAAAAAACCTTCCTTATATAAGGAAGGTGGTAATAAATGGTGGAGCTAAGGAGGATCGAACTCCTGACCTACTGATTGCGAACCAGTCGCTCTCCCAACTGAGCTATAGCCCCGTGAAATAAAACCGCCTCAAAGGGCGGTCTTAAAAAATTGGTGGAGGTAAGCGGGATCGAACCGCTGACCTTTTGAATGCCATTCAAACGCTCTCCCAACTGAGCTATACCCCCAACGGCAAAACAGAATATAATTAAACAAAATTCAAAAGTCAAACACTTTTTATCAATAATGGTGATTTTTATAGCTCGGAATTTAAGAATCTCCGGCAAAAACCTTGGTATAGCCTGAAAAACAACCTTGTGCCCAGGCCATTAATAATTCCGGAGCATGAGTCACTGTTTCCAGATTTTCAGATACGGCCTTAAACCCTTGGCTTTGGTAAAAACGCAGCGCATTTTTGTTTTGAGCAAAGACACGCAGTGACATATTGGGGCGGCGGCGGCGGACATAGCGCAAAAGCTTGGTACCAATCCGACTGCGTTGCCACGATGGGTGCACAAATAAAGCCCCGATAAAATTGTCGTCCATCAAAGCAATAAAGCCTTTGATTTGACGCTTGTCTTCAAAAACATAGGTGTTGGCAGAGGCCAGATAACGGTTGCGAATCTCCGGCAAAAGTGAGTGCCAGTAATCAGCCTTGATAAAGCTGTGGGCAGCAATACTTGCGTTGAGCCAGATGTGCAAAATTTTTTCTGCATCAGCAGAGGTTGCTTTTCTTATCATAAAAATCACTCCTGTGGTGAAGCTACTCTACTATGCTTTTATTAATTTACTCTAAACTAGTATAAAGTTTTAGAGCTTAGATATGGCGGAGGCAATTTCAGCTGCAGGATTGAGCGTGGATTGGGGCTGATAATCAAGCGGCATTGCCTCTAACGAGGCGGCATAACCGCCTTTTAACAGAGAATCGACAAAGCGATGATGCTTGGGAGTGAGCCAATCGCGCCCGCTAAAAATATATACCGGTTTGCCGGTGCCGCAAGCCTCACAACACATAGAAACCGAATCTCCACTAACCAAAATATAATCCGCGCAGGCCAAATACCCCATATAAGGATTGGGCTTATTATCCCCGATTAAATAAGTATAAGCCGGAATCGATGAGAGCTGTTGCAAAATAATTTGCTCGCCTTCAGTACCGGTGCGGCGGGAATCCGTAATCAACAAACTGCCGCCGCGGGCTTGGTGAAAGTGTTTAATAGCTTGGCCAAATGCCAAAGCATCAGCGGCGGAAAAACCTTTGCCTTTTATTTTGCCGCCGATGATAACTGCAGTCAGCGGCCTGGGCAATGAGGCAAAAGAATCTTGCCATTGAGTGCGGGCGGCGGACAAGCTTGTCGGCGTAATGCGGTGTGGGGAGCCAGTAACAAAGCGGACATTATCACCGCTAATTTTGCCGCGGTCGTGCTCGGGAATGACGATTAAGTCAAAGTCTTTACGACCAAACATTCCCGGATAAAGAAGCTGGACAATCTTACTGCGGCCGTGAGAGTGTTTTTTTATCCAGCGGGCAACAGGTGCCGAACGGCGGCTGCCAGATAAAATGATGTCAGGATAATCGCCTTGATGCTCAAGCAGGCTCGGGGCGGAAACCCCAAGCAAGCTGCTGCCCCGTATCCAATTGGGCAAGGCTGAAAGCGCATTATAGGTCAGCTGATGCTCAATAATAGTATAATGTTGCGGGGATAATTGTTGGGCGATGCCGCGGATTTGTCCGGCACTGCCTTGTCGGTTGTCGACTAACAGCCATACGGTTTTTTTCATCTGCTAATAACCTGATGTTAATTCATTTGGGGTTATATTAGGCTTATATTCGTTTTAACTCAAGGAGAAAAAAATGAAATTTAGATGTTTTTTGGCGGCAGCGATGATGATTATGGCCGCGCCTCAGGCTAAGGCGCAATATTCGGCGCAAAATGACGCAATGTATATGGCTACGCTTAAAGCCGTCGTCAACTACAAAATCAATGATGAAGAAAACTTGCAGCAGGTCGAATCCTTGCGCCAGAACAAAATGTTTAATGCTAAATTGCAGCGGATGCTTAA
>CALXWI010000006.1 GCA_944392325.1 uncultured Alphaproteobacteria bacterium
ACTTATGCCGGTTTTTTTGTCGGAGGTAAAGACATCGGGCACAAGTTTGCCTTTGACATAGACCTCTACGGCATCAATACGGCCGGCAGAAATAGTCATATCCTCATCATTGGGGACATTATAAACAAAGCCGGGTTGGACAACCTTGCTGATATAGAGTTTAGTTGGGCTTTTGGCCTCAATCCAAGCCTCTTTAACGACTTTCATAACCACATCAGAATCGGTTGGGATTTGAGCCGGAGCCTCAGCTGCTTGGTTAGAAGTTTCTTTGTTTTTGTCTTCAGAAGACAGGGTTGGCTTGGCTTCTTCTTTAACTGCAGGTTTTTCTTCTTTAGAAATAGCGGTATCTGATACTGGGGCTGAAGATGGCTCTGATGGTTTAGCTTCAGGGGCCGGAGCCGCATCTTTAACCTCAGCTTTTGTTTCGACAGTGGCTTCAGCAGTTAGAGGAGCTTCATCTTCTTCATCATCAAAGTTATCAAGGCTGTTTTCTCCGGCGGGTGAACCCTGACCGTACTCTTCAACCTGCAACGGAAAATCTTTTGAAGAATCGACGCTGGTATTAACGGTCATATTTTCTTGAAGTAAGACTTCTTCGGTTTCAGTTGGGGCACTATAGAATAGCCATGCGCCATAAACAACCGCAATTGCCAAAAGGCTCAGCAATATATATTTGCGATTGGGAACGGTGGCCTCTGCTTGAGGCTCTAAAACATAGATGTCTTCCTTATGAGTATTAGCATCTGTTTCTTCCTTAAAGAGCTGCGCCATACGTACGGCATTAAGCCCCAAATAGTCGGCATAGCTTCTGACGAAGCCTTGTCCGTAAGGAGCTTCGGGGATAGCGTCATAATTGCTATCTTCAATGGCTTGAAGATGAACCTTGCGGATACATAATTTGCGAGCAATATCAGCTAAATCTTCACCTTTTTTAAGGCGGGTTTCACGCAGCATGGTGCCGACACGACCATCATTGTTTAAAGTTTTATCGTCGGCGGAGGCGGCATTTTCAGCTGATTGTTCCGGCATATCGGTTTCCGGAGCTGTTGATTTAGTTACTTTTTTGGGTTCTTTGGGCTCTTTAGTTTCTTTTTTCACGGGGGTAATCCTTACATCAAAAAAAGCGAATCTTAACATTTACGGTTTGTAGTTAAGCATACTTTTTAATAGATTTCAATACCGTGATCATAAGCATACGCAATTAATTGCGGACGAAGCGTTTTTTTAGAGGAATTGAGTAATAAATGCATATAGTCGGTAATGTCTTCAACGTTTAAGCTACGAATCATACATTTGACACGACCGTAAGACGACCCTGATGATGATAAATTACGAAAGCCCAAACCAATTAGAGCCATGGCTTCTATCGGATTGGAGGCCATTTCGCCACAAACAGAGCAATAAACCTTATGCTGGGCGGCTTTATCGGCAATCTGTTTCATTAAGCGCAAGAATGGCGCCGACAAAACATCATAACGTTCAGTCAGGCGAGGATTGCCCCTATCACAGGCAAAGACAAACTGCGCCAAGTCGTTGGTGCCGACAGAAACAAAATCAGCCTTTTGCAGAATCTCATCAAGCTGGAAAATGACCGATGGCACTTCAACCATCAAACCAACATTAACTTTGGCAGGAATCGGGCGATTAAACCTTTTTTCTTTTTCAAGCTCAAGCATAAGAGTTTCTTTGGCCTCTTCAAACTCAGCTAAATCAGATATCATCGGAAACATTACGTTGAGCTCTTTACCGGCAGCGGCTTCAATAAAAGCTCGCATTTGCTTGCGCAAAATGGCACGGCGGTCCAAGGTTATGCGAATCGAGCGCCAGCCAATGGCCGGATTTTCTTCACTCAAGCCGGCCCAATAGGGCAATAATTTATCTGAGCCGACATCTAAGCTACGAAAAATAACTTTGCGCTTGCCGGCTTTGTCCATCAACTCTTTATAATAACTTATTTGGCGCTCAACATCAGGCATTACGTCAGAGGCCATAAAGGGGATTTCGGTACGATACAAGCCGACACCATCACAATTGGTGCTTTCTATATAATCCAAGTCAAAAGCTAAACCAACATTGATATAGTGCCCGATTTTGACCCCGTCTAAACTCTTGGAAAGGTGGTGTTTGAGCTCAGCAAAGCGGGCTTGGAGCTTTTGATTCTCTTCTATTTTGTTTTTGAATTTACGCTGGATATCATCGGAAGGCTGCAAATAAACATAGCCTTCATTACCATCTATGGCTATCAGCTCTCCGCTTTTGACTTCCTCAAACAAGCCTTTAATCTTGGCTATAACCGGAATATTGAGCGCTTTGGCCACAATGGCAACGTGCATGGTCGGCGTGCCGTCTTCAATAATCAAACCGCGGATTTTAGTATAATCATAATCCATAAGTTCAGCTGGTCCCATGGACTGGGCGATGATAATAATATTATCACTATCACTCTTGCCACTTTCGCCAAAATCGCCACTCAGGTAAGATTGCAAACGGTCGGCGACATCACGCAAATCATGCAGGCGCTCTTTCAAATAAGGGTCCTTGGTGGCAGAGAGGCGATTCCACATATCTTCATACGATCGCTCGACAGCGGCCTCAGCGGTCATGCCGCTCATTACATTGTCGGCAATTTTTTTGAACCAGCCCTTGTCTTTGGCAAACATAAGGTAAGCATCCAAAATATCCATATGTTCACCAATGCCCAATTTGGTGGAATTAAACTTGGCATCCAAATCGGCATTCATTTGTTGGTGGGCGGCAGTCAAGCGGTCAAGCTCTTTTTCTTTATCTTCAGTAAAGATTTTGGTAACCGCATGGCGACGGCGGTGGATTACGGCATTTCCTAAGCCATAACCTTTGCTTAAGCTAAGCCCCTTAATGCGCTCACGAGTAATTAAGCCGCGCTCTTTGATTAATGTCTTTTTATATTCACCCATTTCATCTGAAGTAACCATATCGGCCAAAAACATGGCGATGGTTTCAAGGGTTTCTTGCTCGCGGTCGGTGTATTCGCGGATGTCTTTGCTTTCAACCACTAAAACACCTATCGCTTTATTGCGGCGAATCAGCGGAACACCCAAAAAAGATTTATAGTCATCTTCGCCTAAATCGGACTTATGGACATAGCGCGGGTGTTTTTTATAATCGCTGACCACACAAGGACGGCAATCTTTAGCGATGCCGCCGATTAAGCCCTCGCCGATGCGCAGCGATACTTTATGCATGGCATCAGGTGCAAAGCCATGTGCGGCAAATAGCTCAAGGTAATTATCATCAATGTTGATAAAGCAAGAGGCGGCATCAACCTGCATCTCCCTTGCGATAACCGACATGATTTGATTGAGGCGGGCAGAAATGTCTATCGGCTCTTCGGCAATCTGACGAAGAAGCTTCAAGATTACATAAGCTTGGTTGGCGGCGGAACGGCTCTCCATTTATTCTTACCCGATAAAAATTAACTTGCGATTTATCTTATATTATTTATATTCTCAATCATCAAGGCTAATATTTCGTTAAGGAGATAATAAAATGGCTAATAATTATAAAAAAGGCGACCATGATACCCGCCCGTGGGGGACTTGGGAAGTTTTGGATGCCGGAGACACTTTTTGCGTAAAAAAAATTACGGTAACTCCGGAGAATATTTTATCGTTACAATCGCACAACCACCGCGCCGAGCATTGGACTGTGGTTGAAGGTGAGGCTTTAGTGACGTTGGGCGATGAAAAAGTTGTCTGCAAAGCGGACGAAGGAGTGTATATTCCGGTACAAACCAAGCACCGAATCCAAAACAACACAAAAAAAGATATGGTGTTTATTGAAATTCAGACCGGAGATAATCTGGATGAAAATGACATCATCCGCTATGAGGACTCATACGGCAGAGCTTAAGATAATAAAGGCTCGGATAAATCCCGAGCCTTATTTTTTTGCCACAAACGGGCGCCGTTTGAGCGGGGAGCCCCCGCGGGCATCAGTTAGTGCCAGAGAGATTTTGGCAAATGAACGAACTGCGTTCGCGCCCTGCTCGCTGAGAATTACCACGAGGTGAGAACCGGGCGGGCGTTGGTGTTGCCGTTGTTGGAGCTGTAGCCAAGCACATTACCTCCTAGCATATTAACGATGTAGTAGTAGTAGCCGACGCTGCTGCCATAGTTGCCGGTAGACGACCAATAGTCAGCATTTGCCAACTGTGTTCCACCATTTGTCGAAAGTAAGCTATTAACTACTGATTTATTATTATAAGTTGATAACAATTGCTCCTTAGTCGGCAAGGTTCCTTTGACATTGCCACAGAAAACATAGCTTTGGCATAAATAATTAGCATTACTCCAATTCATTGTTCCTAAATCTCTCATCGCAACATAGAAATCCATTCCATCGGCTTTAACACCAACCACGGTGCCGTTGCAATAATATAAATCACCTTGGGCGCCATTGAGGACTTGTTTCTGGCAGCTTCCATCTTTCCACTCGTATCCACTAGCACAAGTGCAAGAGGTATATTTGCCACCGCAAGCCGTGCCTACACCTTTGGAATAGCCTGTGCCTGAACAAGTGTATTTATAGCTTGATGGGCATTTACAAGCACCTGATGTCCAAGTATAAGGAGATTTGCAATTGCATTTAGTATATTTTCCACCACAGGCGGAGCCTGTGCCACCGGAGTAGCCGGTGCCGGAACAGGTGTATTTATAACTCGAATCGCAGGTGCAAGATTGATATTTGCCGTTGCAGGTTTCACCATTGCCGCTCTCCCCTGCTCCGGTGCAATCTTTATCATAGCCCAATTTTATACAATCTTGCGCCGCCGTTCCACCACAGTACCAGCCTGAGCCAAACGGACACTTGACACCTTTGCCCTTGGGGCAGGAGGTTTGGGTATAGCCCAGAGCATAACAATCTTGAATTGGTGATACACATTGCGCATAAGTTAATTGAGGTAAAAAGGACAGAGAAGTCCCTAAGAGTAAAAATAATTTTGTATTAGTCATCACACACACCCTTATCTTTTATGGTTAAAAAGAAAGCCCCTCAAAGATATTCGAGGAGCGGGTGTTAGCAGACTGTATCCGAACAGCCCCGGACGCTTTCGTGCAGAGCCTTATTAACCGCCGGCACCCGCATATAATAAGTGTATGCAAATGCCAGCATATTATTTTTAAGTCGTTATGCTTAAACGACTCCGGATAAAGGGCTGCTAAACCCTGACCGATAGTCTTTATCGGCTGACTAAAAGTCTAGCATAGCAAAGGTTAAAAATCAATATACAATGTGGAAGTTTGCTCCGGCTGAGCCGGAGGCACAGGCCAAACGGCCTGTGGTGGATGGTTGGTTTGATAGCAACTTTATGTGGACAATTTTGTCTATCTGATTTAGAGGAGGCAAGTTTTAGGAAAGGGAAGAGAGGGAAGAGGGCAAAGGGGGTTAAGGGGGAAAAGGGGAAATCTGTTCCAGCAGGAGGTGACTAAGGGTGAGGAGGAATAGACGGCAGAAAAAGAGTGAGCCGGCTCATAAAATAAAAGGAGGACAATGCCTCCTTTTTTTAGATGATATATTTGCGGCTGATTTCTTTGAACTCGTCGGTGCCGGCTTTCTCTAGCCACTCAAAGGCTACCATCTCATAGGTAACGACGTCTATGCCATTGTGATTCAACCTTTGCAAGGCAAAAACATGTTGCACGTTCTTGCGTGATGATGTTGCATTGGATACCACAAACACCTCATAGCCTAGCTCTTTGAGCTCCAATGCGGTTTGCAAAACGCAGATGTGGGTTTCTACTCCGGCGATGATAATTTGCTTTTTGCCTGAGGCTTTGATTCGTTCCATAATCTCGGCATTGCGGACGCACGAAAACTCCAATTTATCTAGATAAGTTGCTTTATCTCCGGCGACTTGGCGCACATCAATAATTGTGGAACCCAGACCCTTGGGATATTGCTCCGTAATTAAAAACGGAATCGAGAGCTTTTGGGATATGCTGACTAATTTGGCACAGGTGTTGATAACCTCGCGCGGGCTATCCATCGCCGTTACCAAGCGTTCCTGCACATCTATTACCAGCAGAAGAGAATCGTTTCTTTTCATCAGCATTGCTTTTTTCCTCCGTAGGGTTACTTAAATGGTTGACTATCACTATAAAATAATTAATACTTCAGTAAATTAAAGATAACAATATTTATAGAAGTTTACAACCATGAATTTTAAAGATCTCGGATTAAGTGAAAAAACCGTAAAAGCTATTGAAGAACTCGGCATTACTGAGCCGACTACCGTACAGAATGATGTTATCCCGTCAATTTTGCAAGGAAAAGATATTTTTACCATTGCTCCGCAGGGGTGCGGTAAAACTTGCTCTTATGTGTTTCCGCTGTTAGATATTATCAGCAAGGCTAATGATGACCACAAAGCTAAAGGTCCGAATATTTTGATTATTACTCCGGACTCTAACCAGTCGGTGGTGGTATCTGACCAGCTTGCTTTGTTTAATAAGTATCACGAAATTAATGAATCTACGCTTAAAGATAGAGATGAAGATGTGGATTCTGAGGCTAATGTGATTATTGCTTCGCCGGATTTGTTGCTGGATTTGATGGATAGTCAGAAAATAGATTTATCTAATACCAATATTTTGGTGGTTGATGATATTAACCTCATTAAAAAGAAAAAACAACTCGGCAACCTTGAAAAAGTATTGGAAGTCTTGCCGGCAGAAAAACAAAATATTGTTTATACCAATCGGCGCTCTAAAGAAACACAAGATATTTTGGATAAAATACTTAAAGCTCCGGAAGAGATTAAGGTAGATAAAAACAAAGAGCAAGAAGCTCAACAAGCCGCTGCGCCCGCTGAGCAACCTAATAAAGAACGTGCTAAGCCAGCTGAGGCTAAGGCCGCGGCTAAGCATTTTCATAATCCAATACAAGACAAAGAGGCTTTGGATATTATAAAAAAATACAATTCCTTTGGGGGAAAAGCTCCAAACTTTTTGACTTATAAAGGGTTATTGGCTCGCGATGAAAAATAATAAAAAAGGCGCTCAAAAGAGCGCTTTTTTTATTTTAGGTAATCTCGGTTACGGCTCTTAAGTTGCCATCGCGGCTGATTTGGACAACACGCAAACGGCGGTGCATTTCTTGGATTGTCTTATTGCGGTCGATGGTTGGATAGGTGTGCAAAATTCTATCAACAAAAGCCTCATACGCAGCCTCGGAGCTCTCAGCGTGAATGGTAGCCAAGCAGTTGTCGTGGCCGGAACCCATAAGCTCCCAGATGGCGCCGGCGTTGCCGGTAGAAATCTCTCCGCCGATGATGGCATCAGGCGTAAAGCGCACAACCAAGTCAATTACTTTGGCATAGTTGAACTCGTTGGTCTGCTCGGTTCGGGACAAAACCAAGTGAACGCGGTTGGGGTGAGGAACAATAAGCTCGCGCGTATCTTCAATAGTGACAATACGTTTATGCAAGTCTAAGATTTTCAGCAGATTATTCAAAAATGTGGTTTTACCGGTAGATGTGGCACCGCTGATTAAGATATGGTCGCCGCGTTTGATGCTCAGTAACAAGCGTTCATAAGGGTCTTTAGGGTCTTTGATGTCTTTCAAAGGGTTGATTTTATGCAGACTATGGCCTTGGGTCAAGCCGTAATCCTGCAAGCCAAAAGCAACATCGTCAGCGTGGACACGAATAGTAAGGGCTATGCCGCCGGTCAAGTCGTCTTCATCGTACATCACGTTCTTTCCGGCAATGGCCGAAAAACGGTGGTCTCCGGGGATGCTGGCATAAACTACCGGAGAGCCAGCTATGGGGTCAAACGGAAGCTCGTACGTGTTAGCAATGATATACAACAAATCCGTAAGATAGCTCTTGGTTAAGTTCTCATCTTTATACATCACCCAAGGGTAGGCTCTTTTGCCTCGAAGGCGCAGCCAAATTTGGCCGGCCTTGTTGATGGCGACTTCCTCAATGTTGTCTTGATTATACCACGCTGCCAAGGGGCGTAAAACGGACTCCAGAACCTTGAAATCGCTCATTATATCCCTCCTTAGAACAATTGCGGTACACTGTTGTTGTTAACATTATTAGCAGAACTACTACCTGATGATGAGCCGGAACCAGACGGAGTTGTGCTTACCAATGCCGGTGTAGAGGTGGTGCTGCTAGAGGGCGGCGGGGGCGGAAGTGCTCCGTTGATACCGGAGTTCTGCTGACGAGCCGCCTGTTGGGCACGAATCTGGTTGGTGACTTTGGCATCGTCAATCAGTTTCGGAGAATCGGCCGGAGTATAGTTGCCTCCATTAGACTGGTAGAGGACTTGGTCTCCGGCATCAACCCCGCCAACACTGGCTGAAACAGAGTTGTTCTTGGCGGATTGCTCGGCATTAATCTGGGCGCTGACCTCCTTATCATCAATAAAGAGGTTACGCTTGCCGCCAGAAGACTGCTCATCATCACGCTCTGGTGTACGCAGCCACAAATCAACATTCGGATAAACAATAATCCGTGTGCCGGCCGGAACATAAGTCAACGGACGAATATTGCTTTTATCTGACAAAATCTCAGAGAAAACCTCGTTCATTTGCGTCAAGAAGTTTTGACGAGCATCATTAGCTGCCTGCTGTTTTGGTGTTTCAACCTCATTTTCAGAGTTATCATCAGGAGCTATCATATAGGCGGTATAGCTGGTCAGGGCGGTGGTCATAACCGGCAAGGTATATTTTTTGAACAACTGCTGGTCAAGATAACCTAAAGCGCCGCCGCGTCCCATTGCATCTGCCGTGATACCTTGGAAGGTAAACAAAATGCCATCCGGACGAATCAAACGCTCCCAGCTGATTTGGACTTTGGCTGACTGAGAGGTGGTTTCAGTATTGGCGACCATACTGTTGAGGGTGCCAAGCAAACGGCTACCGGCCGGAATAATGATATTGCGGCCTTCTTCAGCGTAGACATTGCGCTCAACATAAGCGGTAACCGGTGTGGGGTTGTTAGAGTCAATAGAACGGGCAATGACTGCGGGAATCGGCTTATCAGCCAAAATCATCTCGCTCATATCAACACGCCATGATGATATGGTTTTGTTGACACCTTCGTTATCCCAGTTTTTTTGATAACCATCAAAGCTTTCTTTTTTGATATTAGAGGCGACATGCCCGACACCCATACTCTGACGGCGTGCCTGTTGGGCGGCAGCCAATGCTGCAGCACGCTGCGGGTCATAACGCTCGCCGGCGCCAAAGCCACCCCCAGGGCCAAGGTTGCCCCCAGGACCGGTGCCTATGCCATAAGCTCCGCCGGGGCCAAAAGTACCAGCCGGAACAAACATCTCTCCGCCTTCGGGCTTTTGGACTTCTTCAATACCGATTAAGTTGCCGTCGTCATCAATAATCAGGCCATCAGGCATACGGCGGCCTAAATAGTTGCCGTTTTTATCAACCACGCGGCCGTCTTCCAAAATATCGCCAAGATACTCGCCATCAGGGGTTAAGGCAATGTTTAAGGATTTGCGGAAGTCGCGTTTTTCTAAATCGACATCAAGAGCGTCGGTTGAATGGACGCCAACTGTTGGCAAGGTTTTATCTATTTTATCAGGGAGTTTGACTTTTTCGTACCAATCGGTACCGATGCCCCCCAAAATGCTGCCGTCCGGCCCGCTAACCGTGCCGTCGGCGTTGAGCTTGCCGATAAGCTTGCCGGTTTCATCATAGACATTACCCTCATTAGCCAAATAGCCGACGACATTGCCTTCTGCATCATAAACTTTTTCGCGGTTAAAGGTAACATTATAATATTGCAACGGGTCTGCCGTAGCGAGGAGATTACCATCCGAATCTAAGAGATGTCCTTCACTTCCTAGTTTGCCGAGTTCTTGACCTTTATAATCAAGCAAAATACCGCTCATTTGCAGCTCACCCAAGACTTGATTGCTGTCGCTACGGATTTTATAATCGCGGTTGCCGCGCCCTAAAACCGTGCCGTTTTTATCAACCCAAAAGCCGCGGTCAAGCTCACCCAAGCGGTCACCCCCGAGCGAGATGATGCTACCGTCGCTGCCGATATAACCTAAGGTTTTGTTGGCATTATCATAAATATACAAATCATAAAGGGCGTAACCTATCTTCTCTTTATCTTTAAGGACATAGCCGTTAAAGTCTACATTACCTAAGGGTTTGCCGTCAGAACCTATGACCTCAGCCTGAGAATTGATGCGCCCCATAAACTTGTTTTGGTTATCAAAGGCAAATTTGTAAAGGAACAAATTACCTATTGAGCTGGCGTTATCAGACATCGCATCGCCATCAGGACGGACATAGCCAATAAATTGGTTGTTGGGGTTAACAATGCGGCCATCAATAATACTGCGCCCGATAATCGTGTGGTTAAAGCTCATTACCGGAGCATAAGTAACCATACCACCGATAAACTCGCCGGCAGAATTAAGCAAGCGTGAACGGAAATTGATACACCCCAGATTGTCTCCTTTAGGGGTTAAGACGTGGCCGTCGGCTGAAACACTACCTAAAAGTTTGCCGTTGAAATCAACAACAGCACCCGTGCGAACCAAATATCCGGCAAAATCGCCTTTGTCATTGACGACATGACCGTTGGGAAGGCTCTTACCCAGATTAACTCCGCGGAAATTGCGAATAGTATTGGACGGGGTGAGGCTGCCTAAAAGCTCGCATTCGGAGTTTATGGCATGGCGGTAATCTTGCATGGCGCCGATATAGCGGCCGTTATTGTCCAAAATACTGCCGTCTCCCGTGGAGGTGGCAAAATATAAGCCCGAAGTATCTTTAACGCGGCCATCAGGAGTAATAAAACCTAGCAGGCCTCCTTTGACATCAATCGCGATATCGGCAGTGGTGGCGTGTCCGACAAGCGGATTGAGCTCAGCGGAATTAGAGCTGGTAGCAGATACAATCGATTTGTCTGGTAAAATTTTGGCCAGCATATTGCCTTTGTCATCAATTACTTGGTTGCCGTTGGCCAAGCCGCCCAGCAGATTGCCGGCAAAAGTCTGTGCTCTTTTGGCGTAGGCCGTGCCGCCCAAAACCGAGCCGTTATCATTTATGGCTATGCCGGATTGGGTCAAAACCGCTTGAAGCGGAGCGCCTTTATCAGCCAAGCGGCCGTTGGCATCAACATAAGCCTGGAAGCCACCGTTAGCTCCATAAACCGACAAGCCATACAAAACCTGCCCGCCAATCGTGCCATTGGCATTATAAACATAGCCAAACGGACTAGACTGCCAAACATTGGTATTATCACTTAAGCGTCCACTAATGCCGGCAATGCCCAAAGGAGTATTGTTGACACCTATAATATGGTTGAAATCAAATAATTTGCCCGCCAAAAGCCCGCTGTATTCATACATATCAGAGCCGGTCACATAACCCAAACGGCTGCCCCCTAATGAAATAGCGGCACCATCTTTTAAGGCGTGGGCGATGATATTGCCTTTATAGTCAAAAACCGGACCGGTAGAAACTATTTTACCGATGACCTTTTGGTCTTTATCAAGCACGACACCTCGAGCGCCGATGGTGCCGACCGTATCTTTAGACTGGGCAATTTTGCCATCAGGCATTAAGCGACCCAAATATTTGCCGTCATTGTCGGTGGCGGTACTATTAATATCAAGCGAAAAACCCATCGGCTTGCCGTCTAAATCAGCAACGCGGCCGTCAATTAGCAAATGGCCAATGACGCCTTCAGAATTAACCACCTCGCCGTTATACATAACAAAACCAATGTATTTGCCATAATCATCAAAGGCATAGCCGGAGCGAACCAAGCGGCCGATAACCTCAGACTTGTCATTATAGGCTAGGCCGTTGGCGTGGATAAAGCCGATATTTTTACCATCAAAGTCGGTGATTTGCCCCCCGGGGACAATGCTACCGATGAACTTGCCGTCCGGCGATATTATCATTTTTGATGAAATGAGGCGGCCATCAAGGCTGATATCGTTGCCGTTGCGGCGGTAAGCATAGCCGTCCGGGGTTAAAAAGCCGATGGTCTGGCCTTGGAGGTTGGCATAAGCGCCATCACCGGTCAGGCGGCCGACGGTTTTGCCGTCATCGGAATAAACCAAGCCGGGGAACAAAACCGCACCGATAACATTAAAATAATCATCAATAACCAAACCATTCGGCAAAGCTTTACCGATGATTTTGCCTGAGGCTACGCGAACCGAGCCATCATTATTAACCTTACCCAGCAGGCGGTTGTCATTGCCAATGGCGATACCTTGCGGGACAACACCGCCGATTAATTTGCCGTTGAAATCCAAAATCAAGCTATCGGCCGTAATATTACCGATTAGCTGGTTGTCAAAGCTAACGACCTTACCATCAGGAATAACCTTACCGAGCAGATCTCCATTAAAGTCGATGGCGGTTATTTCAATTGCTTGAGCGGCTGAAAGCGGCAAGGCAAATGCAACCAACAGGGCGAAACTTGATTTTAATATTTTCCACCACAAATTTTTCAACTCAGTTCCTCCTGTTCTTGGCGACTTCTTGCAAAGCATAGCCGGATACTTTTTTATCTAAATCAATATAAGAGCCGTTGTTCTTTAAATAGCCGATGGAGCTGCCGTTAACACTCATAACGCTGCCATCCGGAGAAAGACGGCCGGCAAAGCTGCCATCGTTTTTGAGGATAACGGTGCCGATTTTATAAACGCGGCCCAATATGCCGTCATTGTTATCTATTGCCAATTCATCGGACAACACGCGGCCGATGATATTGCCGTCAGCGGCGCGAACCTTGCCATCCATCATAACATAACCGGCGACTTTATCGGCGTTATTGATTACGATATCCCCCAAAATGACTTCTCCGTTAAGGCGGCCGTTTTTATTGACGGTATTGCCGTCTGATAAAACGCGTCCGCTCGGTGTGTTTTCAAGATTAAGCACGCTGCCGTCGGGAGCTACTACTCCGGACAAGTTGCCGTTGTAGTCCAGAACAGCGCCGCGCTTCAATACACTCAAATTTTTATCGGTCGAACCTCCGGGAAGAATAGCAGTAATATTATCATTTTTCAAGTCAAGAATATCTCCTAATGAGGTCAAACGGCCTTTATAGCTGCCCCAGATATCAATCATAATATCTTCAGGGATAACCTCACCGATAACCTCGCCTTGCGGGCTGATGACTTTGCCGTCAGAGCTGGTGCGGCCGCTGGTCTTGCCGTCAACATTGACAACAGTACCGTCAGATACGGCGTAGCCGAGGTAAGACCCGTCATAACCAATAGCCGGACCTTTGCTGACAACGGCGCCACGGTACTGCCCCTTATTATCTATAAAGGTGCCTTTAGCATCAATTTTGCCTAAGACCTCGCCAAAGCGGGTGACGACATTGCCGTCGTAATTGGCGCGCCCTATTCTTTGCCCCTTAAAATCAACAACCTCGCCGGTGGGCATAATTTTGCCCAATTGGCTGTTATAAAAGCTAAAGCCGTCACCGGTAATCTTACCTATGGAAACGCCTTCGGCGTTGTAGACTTTGCCATCTGGGAACAATCGGCCCATAAAGTTGCCGCCGGAATCGGCTACAACCGACTGCCCTTTTAAGGCGACACCGTTGATTTGGTTGTTGTCATCAACTAACAAGTTGTTGCTGAAAAGGCGGTACGGAGTTTGGCCTTTGACCTCAACCTGAGCTCGCTCGTTAAGCGTGTTTAAGAAATTGCCTTTCATATCATAGCCAAAGGTGTGTTCTTGGATATGGCCGATATAACCGCCGTCTTTGTTAAAAATATCACCATAAGCGCCTATACAGCCAACCGGCAAAGATGCCGCATTGACGATTAAGCCTTCATCGGAAACGCGGCCCAAATAATCACCATCATAAGAAACAGCAATGCCTTCTTTTTTGGCGCCGCCGATGATGTCGCCTTTTTCATTAAGGACGGTGCCGTCAGGGTTGACGCAGCCGACATAGTTATTGGCAGAATCGCGGACTAAGCCGTCATTGCCGATAGTGCCGATTAAGGTGCAATTGTTGTCAAACGCAGGCCCCGGAGAAACAACCTCGCCAACATATTGGTTAGAGGAATCAACAACTACGCCGTCAGGCATAATTTTATAATCAAAGACTTTGTCGCCTTTTTTGATGCTGCCGTCTTTGTCAAGGAAACCGATATTTTTGCAGCCATAACCAACGACCAAACCGCCCTTAACCAAGCGGGCAATGACCTTAGAACCGGCGGGGTCTTTGACTAAGCCGTTGGGCAAAACACGACCAAGGAGCTGGCCGGAAAAATCCTCAACCGAGCCGTTATTTTTGATGGTGCCGATGACTTCTCCAGAGGCACTAACCGGAATTAAATCAACCGGAACAAGAGAGCCGACTTTTTTGCGGACACCGGCTATAATATTGCCATTTTCATCAACATAGCCGATTTGGTTGCCGTTGGCATCAATAACGCGACCGTCGCTGGTGATGTAGCCGATGACATTGCCGTTTTCATCAAAAGCCAAGCGAGCATAATCGCCGGCCTTGCCAATGACATTGCCGTTTAAGTCAACAATAGTACCGTCTTCAAGCATTTTACCGATGATATTGCCGTTAAAGTCGCGGACATTGCCGTCTTCATCAATATAACCTATAACGTTTCCGTCTTTATCATAGGCTAAGCGACGCATGATATCTCCGGCCTTGCCTAAAATATTATCCGTAGTAACCGTGCCATCTTCATCTAAACGGCCAACCGTGGCGCCGTTAGGGTCAACAACGCTGCCATCAGGCATTACTACACCCAAAGGATTGCCGTTGGCATCAATGGCGACTTTCCCCGGTTTGGTGACATAGCCGATAACATTGCCGTTGGCGTCAACTACCTCGCCTTTCTCATTTAAGCGGCCGATAACATTGCCGTTCAAATCAACCACCGTACCATCAGGCAAAACGCGGCCGATGATATTGCCGTCTTTATCATAAACATAGCCGGCATCCAAAGCCTTGCCTATAATATTACCGTTAGCATCAACTATGGTGCCATCGGGAAGCATTCGACCGATGATATTGCCGTTTTTATCAACTACCGTGCCGTCAGGATTGACGTAGCCGATGACATTGCCGTTTTCATCATAAACTAGACGGCGGTTGCCTGCTACTCCAACGATATTGCCGGCATCATCAACGACCAAGCCGTTTTCATTAACACGACCGATAATGTTGCCGTTTTTATTACGGACATAGCCGTTTTCATCAACATAACCGATAACCTCACCATTGGGGCCGATGGCCTCACTGACTTTTTGGTAAGTGATGGGGCCGGCGGGGGTATCTGTCTGGGGCGCGGTTTCACAAAAATTGCAATCTTCTTTAGTGATAGCATTACCAATAACCGGTACTTTCTCAGCTTTAGTATTTCCGGAGCCGAGATTGGTTTCGTACCATGTAATAATAAAGTTGTTTTGGACATTGCCAGCGACTACCGGAGCCCAGTTCATCGTGATATGACAAGTACGCTCGCCGCTTAAATCGACATTGGTGCAGCCGTCATTAAACTTAAAGCCATCGGCCGGAGGTTCAGCTAATTGAACAGAAACAATCTTAATGGCGGCCTTGCCGTTGGTCCCGATAGTCAAGACATTATCTGCCGTATTGCCTAGCACAACCTGCCCCATTGGTACGGGATTGGGGGTTAAAGTAATTGGGACTTCTTCGTCTTCAAGCGGAGAAAACTCAATATTATTATCAAGCGGATTAGCACTGCCAAAATTGAGCGCATCATCATTGCCGGTCAAAACCGGTTCTACATATTCATTAGGATTGCGTGTGCTGCCGTAAAGAAGGTATAACCCTCCCAAGAAGATTAGTAAAGAAGTAACACCAACCGTAAGAATTATACGGTTGGTTTTCTTAACATAAGCTTCAGAATGGGTTAAGACTTCTTTGCTCATTGCGTTCGTACCACACTACAGAAAACGCCGTTGCGGCCAAGTTGATTACAAATCAAGTCACCATCTTCAAGCTGTTTGACCGGACCAATACGCAAATGGAACAGCTCTTTGCCATGCCCGTCAGCCGGAGTATCTACCGAGTAGTAAGGCTCATAAGCGCCTAACAGGTTAGGATACTTTTTGCTCAAATCTGCCCAGAGAGCTTCAAGCTTGCTGACTTCAGCATCAACACCAAGCTCAATTGAGATATCGCTGTTTTGAGCTCCGACAATACCCTTGCCATAGCCCATAGTATTAGCAATGGCACTACTGTTGCTGGGGTAATTTTGCGTATTGGGGATATGCTGCATTTGCGAGTAATCAAAGCCATCGCTGCCATTACCAAACTCGCTGCCGGCACCGTTAAAGCCTAAATTACCGGGCATTCCGCCGGAGGCTTCAGGATATTTGGGCCCCAAGCCTTGCAGGATATTGCCGTCGCCGATATCATTATTATTGCGACCGGGGACGGGGGCTTGTACATACCATTCATTAGAGAACAAGTCATCGGCATAAGTAACATTTTCCATACCGGCATCGTCAGAACGGCGTAATTTTAAGCAAACTAAACGCTTGCCATTACGCAAGACCATATCACCAATACCCTCAACAATAATCAAGCGGTTGTTGGGGCCTTTGGTACGGAAGCCGACCGGAACTTCTGAGCGCTCAACAATCATAGTAACAATCGGGCGTTGGGTCATATTCAACGCTTTTTCGCCTAAATCAATATAGGTGAAAATATCATCTCTCCAGACACGCTCCGGTGCGATAATTGCATCATCAGGGTTGGGAACATAAATCTCAATATCAAAACGGAACTTACTGGGGTCAACCGGAATCTCCTCAATCCAGTTATTGCGTTGGTTGCGCTTGGTATAGCTAGAGGCTACCGAATAGCCATTAGCTCCTTTGCCTTTACCAATGCCGCCGCCAAAAGCACGATTGCCGCCGCCAGATGAATTAGCATCACCAACGACATCAATATCAATAATAGAGTTGGTAAGCCGCTCAGTGTTTACACCTTCGCTCTTAGCATAAAAAACATAACGATTGCCGGAGCGACCAAACAGGATGATGTTGGTATCAACCCCGACTGCGGCTCCTTTGCGCGGATACAAGAGAATCGTATTAGGGCCGCTAATTTGACCATCAAAGGTGGCGTTATCGCCGATGTACATATCTTCAATCAGCTCCCATTCCGGAAAGTTAATCAAAGTCATCATACCTTCACGCAAGCGAACCGGCAAGACCAGATCAGGGCTCCAATAATACTTGGAATAAGCGGGACGGCTTTGTCCTTCCCCCAAATTTTGCAGAGGGTCAAGCCATGCGGCTTGGGTCATACCCAAAGAATTAAAGCCGGCATAGCCCATATTCATCGGCATATATTGCCCCATACTTTGGTCAGCGTTTTGGTCAAGGCTGTTCATGGTTACTTGTGCAAAGGCACTAGCTCCAAACAGACTTACACCGGCGCAAAGCAGAAATATTTTTGATAATCTTAAAACCATTCTCGTTACATCCCGAATTCTGAATATTACTATTTAACCTTATTATAGGTTAAAGAATACTGTATAACTGTAAATCCTATCGGATTTTTTAATCTTTCTCCGTATTTTACGGTTTTGGGCTGGTAAGCAATACGCATATTGGCAGTCCAATAGTTGACATCCGGAACAGCCGAATCCGGATACATATCTTGAGTTTCGTACTCAACCTGCCACAATCCGCGACCAAGTTCGTTGACGGTCAGAATCCGTACGGTACGCTGCAGATTGCGGGTACGGATTAAGTTTAAGGCGCGATTGGCTGTGTTTTGAATAAAATCTTCATACACGGTTGGGGAAGACATTTCTTGCACGGCGCCACCGGGCATCCAACGAGACTCCATCTCAGGTATATCGCGATCGAAAGAGCTGCGCAACAAAACATATTCCCTAACAAAAACTTCAGTAATGGCTTTTTCGTCCTCAAGCCCTTGAATAAGCTGGATATTGTAGACTTGTTCCTCTTTGTTTTGGAAGGTGAGCAAAAACGGCTCGATGCGGTGCAGCGGAATTACCTGCGAAATGGCCAGAATTAAAATTATGTTGCAGCACAAGCTAATTGCCGTGATAACCGCAAAGGCGCGCGCCGTCCACAGGTATCTTTTTTCACCAACATTGCTGACGAAGATATCTTCATTTTGGCGCAGATGTTGAGTATTATCTTTTGCGGAGCCCAAAAGCTTTTGTTTGGTATTGCTTTCTTCCAGTTGATCAACCATACAGCCAGCACCTTAGATTATATTGTTTCAACAAACCAGTCAGGCAAATCTTTAGGCAAATCAAGCTGCAAGCATGCACAGGGCGATAATTTAAGCTCGTCTACACCTTTACCGATACCAATAGGTTCAGCCTCGTAATAAGAGCCGAAGATGCCGCAGGCAGTCAAAAACAGCAACACAAAAAGGATTAAAAAATTTTTAGACATTTCAGGCCTTTCATTATATTTGCGCTTTTATTTTTATAGTATACTGATTTATTGATATACTTTTTTATTTTAAAAGTCTAATGCATAGCCCAGAAAATCCCCAACTTATATGAATTGGTTAAAATGCAACCTCGGTTTGGGAGTAACGGACGACCGTAAAACCTATCGGATTGATTAAACGGAGGCCGACAAATTGCCGCTCGCGGAAGAAAAATGCCGTAACAGATGCCGTCCAATAGCGAATCTTAAGGGAAATACCACGGGTTTTGTTATCTCGCTGGTATTCTGACAAATCAAAAGTACGGAAGTCAACTTTCCAGACTGAACTTTTCTCCCCACCGACACGGTCAACCGAAATAATCTCAACCTCGCGAACAATCTTACTGTCTAACATTTTTTGCCAGACACTGCGGCGATACGCATCAAACTCTGAAAATACGTAATCAGAAGACAGAAAGTTGACCATACCTCCGGGGTACCAGCGCAACATCATCTCACCTTCATCGCGCAAAATTGTATTACGCAAAATGACATATTGTTTGATAAAGGCCTCCATAAGTTGTGTTTCTGAGGCCATATCTTCAGAAATCGGCTCATAGCGAACGATGTTTTCAGAGGCATCTTGTTTGATAATCAAAAACGGCTCAACGCTGACTTGCGGCGCCAGATTAAACAACGCTAAAGATGAGCTCATAAACACTAATAATGACAATGTGGCAAAAAAGATAAACAAGCGCGAAAGCCATTTGTAATAGTTTTGCTTGGCGCTGATGACCTCTTTTTCAGCCTCCCCCAAAAACTCGTGCGTATGACCATTACCATCCGTTAAGGACAGCGTTTTACTGGCATCTAGATTTTTGGGTTCCATCGGTCATATTCCTCTATGGGTTAATAAGCAGCGCAATAAGGTGCGGGAAAGCTGTTTAATTGATTTTCAAATGCTTTGTCGGCTTCTTCTTGGTACTTTTGGGCAGTGGCTTGGTTGGCAGCCTCTGACTTGAGGCGCTCATCAAAAGAGGCATCAGGCGTGATGTCTTCTGACAAGTTTAAGAGCTCGTCTTTGTCCTTGCTCAATGCGTTAAGCACATTAAGAATCCTATCGCGGCGGTCTTTGACTACATTATTAGCCGGATTTGAGATTTCGTCAATCTTAGTTTGTGCTAAAGACAAATTATTATTTTTTAGCTCATCCAAAGTTTGGCGTGCTTGGGCGTAGTCTTCAGGGTTGCTGAGGTCAAAATCGGCTGACGGAGTAAAACCGGCCTCGGCAAAATCTGCAAACAGTTCGGCTTTGGTTTCTTCCTTCTTGGTACTAAGTTCTTCCAAGATTTGGCGGTAGTCTTGCTCGGTCTCAACGAAGCGCAAGAAGTTGCCGATTTGGTTCTCAGAAAAAGCAGCTTTTTTATAGATATTATCGGGAATGTTTTCTTTATATTCTTCGGTCGTTGTTTCTTGCTGAATTTCACCAAGGCGATTATAAGCCTTTTGCGGCATATCTCGGACATAGAGTTTGTTGTCTTCATAGCGGAAAAAGATGCCGAGTTCGCTCGGATTAGCGGCGGCGATTTGATTTTCTTGCTCGGCTTTAACGGTATTGTCTTTTTCAGCCTCGTGGTTGGTGACACGGTTGCTAATAAAATCACCAAGTGAAAAACCGTCACTTTGACCGCGTGCCGAACTCAGAAATAGGCATTGAGCATAATTGGAGGTTTTATCGGGAACAACGTAGTAAGTAGTCTTGTCGGCAACGGCATCGATAAGGTAGTTTCCATCGCGGCAAGGCAAAACTCCGCCACGCATAAAGGTCTGCTCTTCTCCGCCTAAGTTTAGAGCCTGTTCAAGATTGATATCTTGTTCAACATAGGCCGGATTACGTAGCATATATTTCCAGACCTCGGGAACGGGTTGACCGTACTTTAAAATATCAGCCTTGGCAACGCTGCCATCAGAAAGCTTGGGGATATTGTCATAGTCAATATAATCAAGGTGGACGATTTCACGTGCGGGAGCGGTGGTGGTGGCAGGAGCACCTTTGGGCGCCCTGAAATCGCGGACTTTGGCGGAGCCACCGACAAAATAGTCATCATCAGCCTGCATACAACTATCATTAAGGCAGATGATGCTGACCATTGCTGACTGAAAAGCAGTGGTAACAAGCTCTACCGCTGAGGACGAGCCGGAAATGGCTTGCACGGAAGGCTTGGACTGTGCCAAACGCTCAAAGGACAAGCGCATGAGCTCTCGCATCAGCTGGGCATGTCGTTCATCTACGGGAGCTTCTCCTGAGGGGAAGTAAATGACATCGCCCATGGCATAAATGTCTTGGCGGGCTTGGTCTACGGCCTCTTGCGCATAGGTCTTGACATCAGCAAAAATAGTCTCAGAAGTACTAATCAGATAAGTGAAATATTGCTGAGCTTGCAGCATTTGAGCTGAATTAAATCCCGGTATTGTAATATTGGCGCTGATTTCATCAATAACCAATTTTTGCAACTCGGGGTCTTTGATATTGCCGATGAAAGAACTATATTGTTGCTCAATATTTTGCTCTTTGCGAATATATGCCTTACGCAAGTTGGCAATGGTTTCATCAACTTGAGCAATTTTAGCTTCCAAGTCTTTGACTTGTTTATCGATATCGGCAACCTGAGTTTCAAGAGTGGCGGCATCTGCACCTTCGGGGGCTTGTAAGTCGCTATTCATATTAAGATTTTCAGTACGATTGAGCAGGCGGGTTTGTTCATCTTGCTTAGTTTGAACAGCGTCAAGCTCGGCTACATAGCCTTGGCGAATGGCTTCCTGAGCTTGCAGGGCTTTTTCCAGATTTTGTTGCAAGGTTTCAACCGCTTGCTTCTTTTCTTCAGCGGCTGAAGTGATATCTAAATTGCCGTCAGCGGGGATTTCAGCAATATTTTGGGTGGCCGAAAGCATACTCTGCAAGCGTTGCGCAGCATATTGCTTTAACGCGGGTTCGACATTGGACAAGGCATTTAGCTCTTGAGCCAGCAAAACGGTTTTACCGCGGAAATCAAAGCGGCTCAAGTAATACTTGATATTGGCGTACTTGCCGTCAATATATTGCCCGTAAAAAGACTTTTGGTCATTCCAGACCGGAAAAGCTTGTATCGGAGTACCCCATTGCGGAGAATCAGAACGCTGGTCATCAGCGAGCTCTTTGGCGGCCTCGGCTCCGATATTCCACGGAATAAGCTCAGTAACGCGGGTATCAGAATCGGCTTCGTCATATTTGCTTTGGGTCTTATAACCGTCAAAAGTTTCAACTTGTTCTTCAATATAGGGTTGTTGCTCGGCAAAGCTGTTAAAGTCGGTGCTGTCCATGGAGGAATCCAATTGCATTTCAGCTAAATCAGCTTCATCAACCGGATTGGCGGTGGCGGCTTTGGCGGTTTCAAAGCTGGTAATTGCCCAGCCGGATAAGCCTTGACGCAAATCATAATCAGTTATTTGCTCCCCGATATAGGCGCCGTACCATGTTTGCTCGGGGTCTTGATAGTATTTGCTTAAATAGCGTAAGACGCAAGCATCGGACTCTTTGACTTTTTCAACGCTTTTGTCATGCAATCTTTGGTATTGCTTATATTTATCAAACAAGGCCTTTTTGGACGGGAGGGACTGGATTAAATTATGAATACTTAAGGTTTTGACTGCGGTATTGTAAATCGGGTTTAGTTTTTCAATATCTTTTAGTTCGGCGCGGCTGTCAGCAAACGGGGAATCGATATCAGGCACAGGGGCTTCAACAAAAGTAACTATGCCGTTGGCATCGGGATTATAAGAGGTTGACTGCTGCGCAAAGGCCAAGGTCTCACTATGGCTATATTGAGCGGAAGAAGCGAGCTCAATTGTTGGTTGGGAGGGCAAAAAGCTAGTTTTTTCTGCCGCCGGAGGAGTAGAATCGCCAGATGAGGACGGGGACTGTGATTGGGCGTCAGAATATGAAACAGGCTCAATTGAAAACTTCATGGCTTTGATGGCTACATATTGAGCTTTAAGCGCGGTCAGCTCTTCTAAAATCTGGACCAAATCATCAAAGGTTTTATAAGCGTTATAATTATTTTTCCAAGAAGCGTTTTCATTATCGCCGACTTCGGCTCCGTTTTCGCCGGTTAATAAATCTTCCGACATGGTCTCAAGTTTGGGCTTGAGGTTATTGTTGTATTCTTGCTCTAAGCGCTTAACCGCAGTATTAATCTCTATAATGGTATCAAGATACATTTGCGTACCTTGAGCCTGATACTCGCGCTGCTCCAAAAAGTCATTTGAAGGTTGGACCATAAACAGCTCGTACATAGCTAAACGCGTGCTATTAGGGTCCGCCGGATTGCCTAGCGATGAGGTCTGAATGGTGCGGGTACCTTCAAGCGGAGCTTTTTCTTTGAGCATTACGCCTTCATAGTCATTTTTATATTCTTTATATTTAGATTTGATGTCTTGGATATTACCCTGGACTTCCATAATCAGACCAGTATTGATATTAGACATTGTGGTTCCGACAATCTCTGTTCCGAATAAAGCATCTGTGGCACCATCAAGAGTTGGCACTCCTGGACCCAAGAACAATGCCGAGGCCGATTGGACTTGAAAAAAAGTAAGCAGGAAGAAGATTTTAGATAACCATTTTATCATTTTTATTCCTCCTTAGATGAGGAAGATTTATCTTCCATTTTATATTTATCAAGCGTGAAAGTGGCGATATCATCATCATTTTGAATGGTATAATATTCACTGGAGGCCAATTCGCTTGAGGTTTTGAGTTTTAAGTCGGCAATCATCATCTCAATTAATTTTCCTAAAGCTTGAGCGTTTTGAGATTTGACTTGAGCATCAATATTAATGGCGGCAACCGAACCGTCTACGGCTCCGGCACGATCAGCGATTTTTTGGGTCAAAATCTTGTCATCATTAAGCCCGGACTGAACGATGACGGCTTGGGCAAAAGTATCAAGCGTATCTTGCCCTGCAACATAGGTTCGATAAGCTTTTTGCTCAAGTATACTGGTACTGGTTTCGGCCTCATTTTCAGATAGAAAGTTTTTCTCGGTGGTTTCTTCCAGACTACCCTGACTGTCGAAAGAATCTATCTTTTGCTGCAGAGCAGCGGCGACTTTGTCTTTTTGAGCTTGGACGGCAGCTTGGGCCTTGGCTTCAAGATTACTGATGCTGCCGGCAAGCTTATTAATATCAACTTGACCTTCACTGCTCAAAGTTTGCTGAGTGAGGGCTGACTTAGCTTGGAGTTCAGCGATTTTTTTATTGTTATCGTCGATCTGCTGCTGATACTTGTCTTTATTGGCGGCATCATTTTCAATCTGCTTAGCCAGATTGGCATTGTTTTGCTCTAAAACTTTGATTTTGCCGTCAGCGGCGGTTTGCTCGGCGGCTAATTTTTCACTCAATTCTTGCTCAAGCTTTTCTTTTTGGCGATTGAGATCTAACAACTCTTGGGCATTTGAGGTTTTGGTTGAAATTTTTTCGGTAAGAGTGTTGAGTTTTTCATTATCAATATTGGATACTGTCTCATCGGCCAAATCAAGCCCTGCGGAAAGTGGATCTTCTTTAAAATCATCAATTCTTTCTTCAGCTTTTTGTTTGACCTCTTGGACTTGCTTGGCGGTCTCAACTGCTCCCTTACCATAAATAATAACTGTTTGGAGGGCAACGGACTCATCCATCTTCTTTTTAGCGGCTTCAAGAAAGTTACTAACCGTACCTACGGCTTTGGAGGCTGAGGCTCCGGCATCAATCTTGGGAATACCAAAGCTCCAAACGGACGATGAATAACCCAATACCGAGATAAAAAACATTATGTTTAATAACTTGCTCATTGTGCACCTCCTTCTGCGGAAGAAGAAGATATCGGCTGGACTGATGAAGTAATTGCTTGATATTTCAGGCTCTTATCTGTAGTCTCGTATTCTAGGATTGCACTTTCAAGCTCATAAATACGTTTGAGGCGGGTGGCGGTGCGCATAGACACATCTTTGGTGGCATTAATCAAAGAGCGCGCTGTGGTGGTATCTATCTCAACCGGTTCGGCAGCTTTTTCCTCGGCGATATCAACGCGGACGGCTAAGGCTTTGGCATACAGATTGGCTACATTATCACGCTGAATGGTCATATTCTGGGATTGTTGCTCTTTGAAAATTTGCACATCATCACCATCGCCGTATTGGGCGGTATAATTGGTTTTGATGTCTTGTCTGGTTTGTTTGAGGTCCGTAACATCGCTCATAATTGAGGGAACAGTATTTTGTAACTTGTCAACTGAGCCAGCAATCAAACCATTAGCCTGTGAGGCTAGAGTATTGGTGGCGTCAATATTAGTTTGAATATTGCCAAGTTCTTCACTAAGACCTGGAATATCAGTAGAATCGGCAAAATCAGTAGCCGCGGTGAAGGCTCCTTCTATGTCTCCGGCAGCAACTGCTTTGCCTACGGCCATAGCACTGTTAACTGATTTTTTGATGCCATTATAGCCTTTTTGGCCGGCTCGATAAACCCTTTGCCCATCTTCAAGTATATTCATAGCTTTTTTTTCTGCAACATCAACTTTTTTGAGGGCTTTTTGAATCCGCTCTTTGTCGGCTTGAGCCGGCGATGCCAAAAATATGCCCAAGAACAAAATATGCAGAAATATTTTAAGCCCCTTACTCATCTTCAGTCTCCGTAGAATCTGTGGCCGGAGTGATGGTTCCCGAATCTTCAGGATTTATGGTCTTGGAGTTGTATTTGCTGATACCTTCCATTGATGACAGGTAAAGCTGGCTGGCGTATATCTTCAAAATATTATTTAGCAAAATTTGGACTTGGTTGTTGGTCTGAGCCAGTGCCGCAATATCATCACGAACCGTGGAGGCGCTGCCTAAGTCAGAATTTAATTTAGACAAGACTTCGGCTTGATAATTAGTGGCCTCATTCTTATCGACAATCGCCTCTGAGGCTAAGCCGGTAACGCTTTCTTGCATAATCTTGGTATATTTGGCATTGCCTTCGGCGGCAACCAGAGCATTGGAATCGGAACGATATGCAATTAAATCAGCAAGGCAGCTTCTAAGCGTGGCGGTATCAACATTATTGACATTAAAACCACAATAGCGCGCCAACTCATCAGATACTATAAACTCATCAGTAGCCGCGTTGGTGCCGGTCGGCGTGTTGAGCAAGCTATCAAGCGAGGTTGCGCTTTCATCTCCAGAGGCTTCAGTATCAGCTTTGGCAAAAAACAAGGTGGACGAACTGCTGACAGAGGCAACTGCAAAAGAAGAATTGGTATCGTTAAAGCTTTGTTTTTCAAACTCGGTATTAACATTAACGGTGGGTCGCTTGCGAAAACCACTGCTGTTAAGCGGCTGGGTTAGTGTCGGAGTTTGAGCCTGAGGTAAAGAGGTTGAGTTTGTTGATGACGAGGCATTGGGCGACTGTTGAGCGGCCTCTTCATAAGCGGCGAGCTCAGCTTTTAAGCGTTCAATTTCAGCAAGAGCATCTTCTAACTTCTCCGGCGTATCATCGTTATTATTTTGAATGACATTGGGGGTTGAGGAAGCTGAATTTTGAGCTTGCATTTGGGCTTCAGCCAGTTGGCGACGGAGGTCTTGAATCTCGGCCTGTGCCTCAGCCAGCTCTTCTTTATTATCCTGAACAACGGTTTGAGTTTGAGGCTGTTGTGCGGGCTGAGCTTGAGGCTGTTGAACAGGTTGAGTTTGAGCTTGGGGCTGTTGAACAGTCTGAGTTTGCGGTGTTGTAGTCGCAGTAGTCGACGTAGATGATGAGGTTGCCGTCGAGCCGAAAGCCTGACGCGATGATGATACAGATGATGCCGCATCAGAGGCTTTGGCTTTAAGCATATCTGCCGTATCGGTAATATCAGATTTTAGCTCTTGCACATCGGCCAAGCCTTCTTGAGCCTGACTCTTAAGCCGCTCATACTCGGCTTTACCTTCTTCTAATTGTTTTTTCTTGGCGTCGTATTCGGCTTTATACTTATCGTATTCTGCTTTGGCTTTTTCTAAGTTCTCTTTTTCTTTTTTCAGGCGTTCGGCAGCTGCCTGTGCTTCATCCAAGCCAAGCTCTGAAATGCTTGATTTGGCGCTGCCTATGGCAGAATTAATCTCGCCGGCAATTGATGTTGCTTCAGCTACGACAGCTGACTGTTTAACCAATTCAATATTCGATTTAACGCCTTCAGCAATAGCTCCGGCATCAACAGTAGGTATTAAGGCCTCGGCTGCTGAGCAATAAAGGCAGAATCCGGCAGCGCTCAACAATAAGCAAAGTCTTGATTGTGGTGTTTTCATTGAGGCCTCCGTTCTGACTTGGTTATGCTTTTCTTATTCTTTTAATTATATCATAAAAAGTGTTACAATAGTGTGAATTTTAGTTAGGCAATATTAAGATATTGCGTTACAAAATTGTCTTCACCGTATTCTTTGATGAGTTTTTCAACCAGCAAGACATTCTTACGGCCGGAGTTATAGAGCTTGAGGTATGGGCCGAGGCCGCTTAAGTCAACATCCAAAATTACAGACTCTCCGGTAGCCGGACGCGATAGCAAAATAGCATAAGGAAAATCACGGTAGCTCTTACCGAAGATGAAGTCTAACTCGCGGTCAGTCAAGTTCCAGTTAGCATAATCATCGACCATACCTTGCGGATTGCGGAAGAAAATGACTGTTTGGCATTGGCCGCGGATAACCTCACCGACGCCAAGTTCATCAACAATATTGGGCTGTTGAAAAGCGCAGAGGTAAGCTTGGCGCTTTTTACGGCCTTCTTGCAAGCCAATGCGGAAATAATCACGGAACATCGGGTGTTTGAGCATTGGCGCAGTTTCATCTATCATAATCAACGAGGGGACGCCGGTTTCACCTGTTTCTGACTGGATACGGTGCATAATGTAACTAATAACCGCAGGGGCTAAGGCTTCGTCCTCAAAAATATGGGTAAAGTCAAAGGCCATAAAGCGTTTTTGACGCAAATCCAAGCTATCAGTATCGGCGTTAAAAATATTGCCGTACTGTTCTGGGTTAACCCAGCGGAAAAGCTCACGACGCATATTGCCGGTGGGCGAAAAACAGCTCTTATAGAGGTTCTTCATAATACGTTCCTCCGGCTTTAAGTAATCAAACGCGGTGGTAACGGCACGGCTGATTTCTTTTTCGGACAGGGCATCGGTCGTCATAGTAATAGAGCGCATCCATTGGCGCAAAAAGGCACGATTGACCGGAGTATCGGCGCAATCAAACGGGTTGAGCGAGACGGTCTTTTCATCACCATCAAAGCCGACATAAGCGCCGCCGATAGCTCGGGTAAAAATCTCAGCACCGCGGTGGCGGTCAAAGAAGAACACTCTTAAATCAGGGTGGCGCATTGCTTGGCCGGCCAAGAAGGTAAGCAAGGTCGTTTTACCTTGGCCGGTCGGACCGATGATACAACAGTGAGCAACCGCCGAATCCTCTTCAGAAACGTGAAACTGAAAGCGGTAAGCCGAACCGGACGTGGTTTTGAAAATGGTAATGGCGCCGGGTCCCCAGTCACTCTTACGCAAGCCTTCTGATGGTTTGTCAAACGAAACAGCCGCCGCGACTACGCGAGATAGGTAGCGGTAGGTCCGCGGGTAGGTTTCATAAGTAGGAAATTGGTTAAAGAAGGTGGCTTGGGTTACCCAGCCTTCACGGACGGGGGTTACACCAAACAAACGGCAGATACGCTGGACCTCGCTTTCACCAAAATCTACCTCTTCAATGCTCTCACCTTTAATAATAATGCTCATGGCGTATTCGGTCAGAGCCTGATAGTCGGCATCGCTCTCTTCAATAGCGGACAGGGCCTCGGCATATTGGTTAATAACATCAGGAGAAAAACTGGTAATACGCGCCATATTGCGCTGTTGCATAAGCAAAGCCCTTGCCTGTGGCTTGAATATCGGCTTGATGTTATGCAAAAGGGTCAATTCGCAGTCAATGGCCAGCAAAGTAGCAACCATGCTCTCGTCCATATAATCGCCGGAGGTGCGAATCCCCATCGTAATCGCATACATTTCTTTGCTGCCGGAAAAGAAGCGGATAACCCCTTTCTCTCCGGTAAAGTGAATATGGTCTGCGGTCAAAAGCTCGTTGAGCTGGTAGCCCTCGGCGCCACGGACTTTAGGCTCGGGCAGGCTTATCGGGCTGCAAATGCGTGTAAATACGGAAAATGGGCTTTCAGATGCGGGGCTTTCGGCGTTTTCATACATAGGTTTGACCCCGTAGTCATTTAAAGTTGCCAAAAGAGCCTGAGAAGCGTAGTTTAAATCTTTAAGCGCGTCAGGACGGTCCGGAATAGACAAGATAATGTAGTGACTGTTGGCATAGACGCGGTTTAAGCTATTTTTCCAGGTATTGGAAATCTGCTCCAAAAGCTGGTTGTTAAACTCACCTTCTGCATTTTCAAGCGCTATACGGTCGCGCATGGTAATAACTCGGCAAGTAACCTGCAAGTCTGACAAACCATCTATCCACGATTTGCGAGCCTCGGCCATAGATAAGTTTTTTTCATCAGTTACAAAAGAGAGGTCGGCGCCTTCAACCTTAAATACACGGGCAAAAGTGCCATTGTAACAGCGAATGGTGATACCGTCTGACATCAATTTGGTAAAAGGCAGAAAGTCAGCCACACGGGACTCATAAGGTTGCGGCAAAATAGCCCGCCCTAAACGCGTGGCCCAAAAGCCGGCAAATGCAGCTGCGGAAATGAAGCCAATAAAGGTAACCAATATTTCAACCGAGCTTAAACCTTGAACAAAGGTGCTGAAAAAATCAAAATCAGGGCTCAAATTTGTTTCCTCCCTCAGGATACAAGTTATTGGTTTTATGATAAGTTTGCCCAAAGGCTTGTATCATTGTTGAAATATGCGGTTCTTTGGTGCCGTAAAGAACAATGCCGGTGTGCACCAAAGTTATGCTGGCTAAGAAAAAAATCGGGTTCATATTAAAGGCACCAATTGCCATAAACATCAGCGGAAACTGTATTGATAAATTTATCAGCACAGGCAAAAGCGGCCCCCAAAGAATCTTGGGAGGATTGGCTACCGCTTTTAAGATTAAGGCTCGCATGGCTCCTGCTCCTGTCTTGTGCCCCTAATGATGACCGCTTTAGTGTATTATAAAACGAATCAGAGAGATTGACAACCTCTCTGATTCAGATTAACCACAGTTTATGAAAAAGGGGTTAATGTTTTTGATTATTGGCTTTAGCTACCTTGTTTTTTTAGCAAATCGTCGGGATTTACGCCTTTAGCCTGCTGAATCAAATCATTACCCATAATGATTTTTAAATTCGGATCATCTGCCTCATAAGTACCGGCATATACACCGTCGTAGTAAACCGCTGCGCTGCCATCCTTACCGATACGATATTCTGCGCTGCCTCCGACCGAGCCAGAGCCGACGAAATTGGTTTTATAAATGATGACACCATCACCACGAACCGTAGCACTATTACCGGTGGTCGGATTGGTAAAGACTTGCTCTTGAACATCATAAGCAACCATATTGCCATTTTCATCCTGCATAAAGGTAGTTCCTCCAGATTTAGTAGTGACATCATATCCGGAGCCATTAGAGGCTGATGAAGTCTGGTTAGAGGCAGCCTCTTTTGCTTTTAATTGCTCATTAGCGGCCTGAGTTGCATTAACCAGAGTTCCGGTATTAGCATCAGCAGAGGCGGCTGGTGTTGGCGCGGATACTGTATTAGACGCAGCTGGCGAGGTTGCGGTGTTGACAACCGTATTAGACACGACAGGTGTGGTTGCGGCTGCCGTTGTACTCTTAGTCGTTGTACTGCCAGAGGCTTGTACCGCTGTTAAACCTCCATTTTTAATTTGTGTATTAACCGCTGAATTTACCGTAGCATTGGTTTTATTTTGCTGGGCAGTTAAGCCAACACTATTATTTACTTTAGACAGCTGAGTATTGGCGGCATTGTCCATAATTGCTTTTGCATTGTTCAAGTTTTGTTGTTCTTTGGCTTTGGCCGCCTGAGCCGCTTTGGTCTGTTCGTCATAAATACCAATGCCTTCGCCAACTGCCGTACCAGCGGCAAAAATACCTCCGACGACTTCACCAAAGCCCCCGTTACCACCAATCTTTTGACCTTCGTGGCCAGCGGTGGTGGCCTTACCGACACCGGTAGCGGCTTTGCCTACGGTATCGGTTACCTGATTGACCTTACCCAATGCCTGACCTCCCGTTCCTGATGCGGACAGCCATTCTGAAACCGCATTGGTGGTCTTGCTACCATCTTGGGCTCCGTTAACACGGATATTTTGACGCTCTTCGCGTTGCTCATTCGTTGCTGCAATATCTTGGGCAGCATTAGCAGCGTTGCTTACCTGAGAAGCTATACCCCCGACACCGGTCTTGACATCAAAGGATAAACGATTGGCAGCTCCGGCTACTTGTGAGGCGGCGTCTAAAATACCATCAAGACCACCTCCGCTGTTTTTGATGGCATTGCCGATGTTTTGCGCCTCAGTCTTAACGTTTTGGACAACTTGTTTGGCTCCCTGATAAGCATTATAACCGCTACGGACTAAGTTTAAACCGGATTGAATGGAACCTTTAAGGTCTTTTAAGCTCCATTTACTGTTGACTGTCTTGGTATTAGTATCCGGAGTACAATTGCTGGAACCATCAGCACATTGAGCTGCCGCAGCGCCTTGGATGGGAGTATAACTGCCACCAAGATAGTTGCCGTATTCAAGGTTCTGTTCAATATCGGTATACCCTGTAAAATAAGTAATAAACGGACCAATCATAGAGAGCATAAACAAGCCAATGGCAATTTGGGAAAAGTGCTTCCAGCTGATTTTGTTGAAGATGGCCGCCCAAGCGAACATTACCATACCAAAGCCGGATATAATATAAGCCAAAACGCGGAGATCTACCAAAAATATCATAACTTTGCAGGCAATCTGCTTAAAGATATTGCCGGCATTGGCGCAGACACCGGTCAAGCCGCTGCCGGTGGCATTGCCGCCATAGAGCTCATCATTAATCTTGGCAATTTCAACGTCTACTCCGGCCATTTCGGCAGCGAACATATTGTCAATATCATTTTGAATAATACCTTGATTAAAAGTGTTGTTCAAAACATTGCCTAAGCTCTCAGCCGGAGACGTGATATCACCGCTGAGGGACGGAGCTGATAAAGATGGCGTATCAATTGAGGTGGTTTGATTGGGTTTAGATACCGCTGAGGCTGAACCTCCTTGTGTGTTGGATACCCCGCCTATTTCTTGGTTAGGCATTTGGAAACTACCATCATTGGAAGGCTCCGGAATCTTACCGGTTTTACCAAACTCTTGCCATTTAAGATAGTCTGCAGCGTTATTAAATGTTACAGAAATATCGCCATTAGGTTTTGTTTCTACTAAACCATTATATTGAACCCAATTAATATTTTCTAGACCTAATTGTTTAAGACTAGCTTTATCAAAATTCAGGGTATAAGAACTTTGTGCCTGCGCTACTGACGACGCAAAAAGAGCAAGGGTTAAAAACACAACCGATACAAAAAAGCTTTGAAATAATTTTTGCATAATACCCTCCTTGCCCTATAGGTGCAGACACGCCTGATCTCAATTTTAGTTTGAGGTTGGCGGAAGCGGCGCCGCATTCTTTAGGCTATCTGTGATGGTTATGGACATTGAGCTCAAGTCTTCGGTCTCGGTCATATACATTAATATACCTGCCGTACCGGCGATAACCATCAAGCCAATAATAATCGCTGAAAGCCATTTCCAGTTTAAGTTACCGAAAAAAGCTCCTATCGCAATACCAACAATACCAAAGCCGGCTACGGCATAGATGATGTCTTTCATCCCTTCAAAAATTTCAGACCCGCTTTGGGTAAGCTGGCTGAAAAGTGCGGCCTCCGCCGGAGGTGTCAGTAAAAGTAAGGAAAGGAATATAGCTCCACCAAGCAGGCTCCCTTTCTTTGTTTTGGCTGACAAACGCAAACGAGAGGCTCTTAAGGTGAAAAAGCTTGTAAGTAAACTTTTTTGCATTAGAGCCTCCCGTTTGATGTTTAAGTGTTAGATTGACTAATACGCTAAATATTACCAAAGGTAGTGGTCAAACCAGCTGTCGTGGCTTCGGTACTACCGGTTGCGTATTCAACAATGGAGCTGGCTGCTGCCAAAATAGCCAAACCAACAGCCAAAGCTGACAACCATTTCCAGTTTACTTTACCAAAAATAGCAGCCCAAGCCAAGCCTACCAAACCAAAACCACCGATAATAAAGATGATGGTTTTAACTGATGAAAATACAGACACGGTTTTGTTCTGTGCGGTCTGCATAATCGTGGAACCTGACGCTGAGGTACCGGGGGTTTGTGCTGCGGCATCGCCGGCAAAGCCCAAGATCAGTATCAGAGCAAATGTCGCCAAGGTCCAGATATTGTTTTTTATAAACTTCATTACTTTTCTCCTTAGTTAGACAGCAAAAACTTTTATATACTCTTATAGGATAACCGATTTTGATACTTTTTTCCAGTATTATCCGCTAGGCCTTAGAGTACTTAACCTTTTGTTTATTAACGGAATTTTTTTCTGTAACAAAAAATTCACAGTTCTTAACCCCGCATAAACATAGTTTTAGTGATAGCACCCAAATAGTAAATATTTTGATAATTTTTTGAATCTGGGCTTTTCTTCAACGTGTTTTTTGTGATTTTTCTGGGTATAAAATTATAATCCCTTTGCCAAGAGTCGCTTTTTGTTTTATCTAGTTTTTAGAGGGAATTACTTTATGTTTAAAACAGGTTTAAAAACTTTTGCTTATAGCTTTGTTTTTTCTTTGTCGGCAATTATTGCCGTTAACAAAGCGGTTAGTCATGACATTCCCTCTGATGACGACATTAAAATCCCTCATAATAATATATCTTTGTTTTTGAAAGAAAATACCGCTCCTCACAAGGGGACTAATAATCAGGTAAAAAAAATTGCATTAATCAAGCAAAAACAAGATATTGAGTCATCAAGTCAGACTTTAGAGATAGCTTCTAGACCTTTGCCGGAAATTGTAATACAACAAGAGCCAGAAAATAAGGATCTGGCAAAGAAAGATATTGCGCCAAAGGCTCCGGAACACGAGCAGATAGAATTTGTACCAATAGCTAAGAAGCCTGCAGAACCGGCTATTGCATTAGAAAAGCGCAATAAAATCAAGCCTACTGAACCACAAAAGATACAAATTGCAGCAGCCGAGGTCGAACGTGAAGTGCCCAAAGCTAAGGAAACATTGCTGATTCCTCTACAGAAAATAAATTCTGCAGCCAGAAGCGAAAAAATCGCTATAAACTCTAAGGCGGCTGAAAGCCAAGTAGCTATGCTGAATTTGGAAAAGCCGATTAAAAGCGTGGTTGCAGAAACCGAAAACAAAAAGAACGAATCCTCTGAAGGTGCAAACAACAAGGCCGAAATAAGCGGCTGGCAGTCAATGGCTGAAAAGAAAGGTGAACCGATAGCGGAGCGTACACCTAATGATGTATACAAAGTGACGCAAGTAGATATTATTGATACATCTCAAAATGAGAATGCCAACACAGAGAGCAAACTCAACGATGGCAGCTCTTCTGAGGCGAACTCCGAGCAGAATGCCGTTGATGACAATAAATGGATTGCCGCCAAGGGAACTAAATTTCCGGTCAACCAGAATGTGCTGGAGCAAGATTACTACAAGCAAGCTCAAGACACTGAAAAAGTTAGCGCCGTATTGTCAGGCGAGCCTTTGCCCAAAGATAAAGGCACCAAAGTGGCCGGAGAGATTGTTCAGAATATTTTGATTCCTATTCCAGATGACATTATTAATAATAAAGACTTAAAGCCCAAGTTAGCATCAGACCCGATAAACCAGCCGCTGGAAGAAGAAGTTAGCCGCAGAGAAGCTGCCCTTGAAGAAGATGAAGGCAGCGATATTCCGTTTTTTGTTGAAGGAGAAGAAGACAAGAATTCATCTGAGGTCAAAGAGGCCGGCGGCATATTAAACAGCATCTCGTCCTTATTTTCAACCACCGAAAAGACTCAGATTGCCGATTCAGGGGATAAAAATATTAAATCATCTGAAAAAAAATCGGAAAATAAAATTAAAAAAAATAAAATTCTACCCACCGAAATCAGGCTTTCGTTCCAGCCTAATCGAGCCGAAATATCCGGTAACACCCTAAACTGGATTCAGGCTTTTGCCTTGAAAACCAAGGAAAGCGACTATAATGTGCTGGAAGTTCGGATTGATGGAACAAGCTCTTTTGAGCTACAACAAAAACGTTTGAATTTGTTATACAATATTTTAACTAATTTGGGTTTAGAATACAGAAAAGTCGATCCCGTATTTACCAGTCGAGAACCAAATTCTTTTATTTTACGGGTGGTAAACAGAGGCGACAATAAAGAAGATATAATGGGGCCGGTACGCGCTATGTATTATCGTAAATGGTAATTGGTTATAAGTAGCGACTCGAGCTTGATTATTTGTTATCGACAAGTATTATTAAAGTAAAAAACATAACTAAACATTGCTTAAGGAATGCAAAAATGAGTGTAAAAACAAAATTAACCGCCGTGATTATGAGCCTGTTTACTATGGGCGGCTGCGCGTCTTCGGCGCCGGAGCTTCCGGTAGTGCCTTGTGATCAAGAGGTTTCGGGTTCGAATTTTGAGCCTACTCAGGATGGGAATGCTTTTGTAAATTATACACAAACAACCGCCGATTATAGAGAATATGGCGAAAGAGCTCCGCGCGACCAGTATATTACTCAGGCCGGCGCCGGAAATAATATGTCAGCCGCCATACCTCCCAGAATTGAAGACGAATATGTCGATTATGAAGAGGAAATTTATGATACGGAAGGTAATGATATAGATGCATCCGGCGGCAGCATGGACGGGTATAACGCTGAAGACCCTGTTGATGATTGGTTGGCTGAAGAAGGTAAGACCTTGAAGGGCTTGCTTACCGATTGGAGTGAAAAAGCAGGTTGGCGTTTGGTCTGGAAATCAAACCGAAATTATACCTTGACTGCAGGTGCAATGTTTAGAGGGCGTTTTGCTGATGTAAGTTCGGCTTTAGTCAGAGCTTTTGCTAGAGCTCAGCCGGCTCCGATAGCTACATTTTATAAAGGAAACAGAGTGTTAGTCGTTGAGACTATGGAGGATGAGAATGCGTATGAATAGAATATTTAAATATGGAATGGGCGTGGTTCTGGTTACCATTGCTGCTGCGTGCTCCATGTCAACAAGTATGGACGCCTCTTTGGAAAAAGGCGTGAAGGATGCTTCTGTTTTAAGAGAAGCCGCTAAGGCTCCGACCGATTTGGCTGCAGACGATGTAGTCAGAGTTAAAAATGATATTTGGCTCGGCGACACCAGCGAAATTGAATTCGATGGACAGCCGATTCCGGCTTATTTGGAAACTAAAGAAGGTATTACCCTCATCAGTAACCGTCCAATTACCTTGTATGAAATCGGTGATATGATTAACAAAATCACCTCTTTACAGGTTAGATTTGCTCCGCATTTGGAACAGAGCATTATGTCTTCGGCAAAGTCAAACAAGCCTACTCCGGACACGATTAATGCTGATTGGACCGAACCTGATAAAATGTTGGTATCTTACCGCGGTCCGCTCAGCGGATTGTTGAACGAGATTGCTTCTCGTTTTGGTATTTGGTGGAAGTATGACCGTAAGGAAATTTATTTCTATAAAAATATTACCAGAACTTTTGTGTTGTACAGCTTGCCGACCAAACCGTCGTTGTCGGTTAATGTCGGCGGTTCAGCCAGCCAGGAAGGCGGTACTTCGGAATTGTCTTTGAGCAGTACAGCTGAAATCGAGTTGTGGGGTAATATTGAAAAAGCCATTACTTCAATGATTGATAAAGATTCTAAGCTGACTATCGATTCAGCTAACGGAACTATATCTTTGACATCAAACCCGAATGATATTGCTAAAGTTGCGAAGTTTATTAATGAACAAAATGCAAGATTGTCGCGCCAAGTTGCAATTAGTGTTAAAGTATTGCAAGTTACGGTTAATGACAGCGATTCTTATGGTTTGGATTTGAATGCGGCCTTTGATGATGGTCAGTCTCAATTTTCAATCCTTAGCCCGACCAATACGCTTGGTGATGAAATTGCGAAGAACTTGGAAATGAGAGTTATGCCGGGCAACTGGGATTTGCAAGCCAGTGTACAAGCCTTGTCGACTCAGGGTACAACGAACTTGGTTACCAGCGGTACGGTTACAACTCTGAACAACAAACCTGCACCGATTCAGGTCGTTCGTAAGCAGAACTATATTTCGGAAATTACTAAAACTAACAGCGGCGGTGACGGAAACTATTATGATGTTTCAACCGAAACCGAAGAAATTGAGACTGGTTTTACTCTTGATGTATTGCCGAGAATTTTGGAACACGGTCGTTTGTTGTTGATGTTTAATTTGACCTTGTCTGACTTGATTGACCTTGAAAAGGTACCGTTAGGCGGTAATGGTGAAGATAGTGATGGTCAATATATTCAGAACCCGATTATCGAATCCAGAGGATTTACGCAAGAAGTGGCTTTGAAGTCAGGTGAGTCTTTGGTTTTGACCGGTTATGAACGTGTTGAAAACAGTGCTGAAAAACAAGGCGTTGGCTCAGCTACAAACTCTTTGTTCGGTGGTTCGGCGGTAGCTAAGAAAGACAGAAGTATCTTGGTTATCATTCTGACACCGGTAGTACTGGAATCCCCGCTCAATCCGGAGACCCGTGTTACTAACAGAATTTAGAAACTCTAGATTATAAGGAAGAAAAACGTGCTGGAAGAAGCTCAGTTATTGGATCAGGATTATGAGGACGGAAGCAACCGGACATGGGCAACGCAAGTTACCATTGATGGCTTGACTTATGCGGCCAGCTTGTTCTGGCAGCCTCTGCAAAATACCGAAGATCCGATTGCCGAAGTCAGCGAATCTGCTGAAGGCATTATGGAAGGCGCTGACTTGTTCTGTATCAAACAAGGTAAAGCTCCCCAGTTTGGTATTTGCGCCTCTCAGCAAGGTTACAAAAACGGAATGAACGTAGGTGCTATTCCGGTGGCTACAGCTTTGGGCGGACAATCTTCCTTTGTGGCGGTTTTTAAAGTTCAAGAAGGCTGGTGGTATATTTGCGTCAGAAACGATATCATCCTTTCTGATGGCGATATGGTCTTTTTGAAAGAAGAAGATGCTAAAAGCCAGTTTATGTCTATGCTGGCAGTGCCTGATTGGGGCAAGAAAATTGCCCCCAAAGATTGGGAAATTGAAGGAACTGAAGAAGTTGATGTTTCTACTTTGGTTTCTAAGGGGAATCGGGCAAAACTGCAAAAAATTAAAGCCTTACGCGGAACCAAATTGTTTATGGTTATCGGTGTTTCGGCGGTGGTTGGTATTTGGTTGCTATCAACAATTATCGACAGCATCTTTTTGGCCCCGCCGAAAAGACCGATGATTGCGCCGGTTAAGCCTAAAGTGGTTAAACCTGTAGAAAAAATTCCGGAAATTAAGCCTTGGGAAAAGGTAAAAGACCCGAATCAGGTAATGACGCAGTGTTATGACTATATTGCGGCGTTGGCTCAGATTATGCCTCCGGGATGGAAAATCGGCGAAATTACGTGTAATGCAGGCGGAGTTTCTACTTCATGGAAAAGAGAAGTTGGACGAATCGCGTGGATTGATGAAGCTTTAGAAAAGTCTCAAATTAAGTTTGGCTCAAAGGCAATTTCTGATGATGGTAATAATTTAGTTGTATCAGTGCCTTTGGATGGTGTAAAAACGGTAGCAAGCAAACCTACTTATGCTTCTCCGCAATTGAAGATAACTATAAATGACTTATTCCAATCGATAAATCAACCGGTAGCATTGTCAGATGGTTCAGAAAAATCGAATTTATCAAATGTATATCGTACCGTTAAATTTAAGTTCTCCTCAGTTAATAATCCGGTCGTTTGGCGTGATTTGTTAACAAAATTTTCAGGACTTGAGGTTACAATGATAAAATATCGTAAAGATGGCAATATGTGGGATTATGAAGGAGCAATCTATGTCTTATAATTTGAAAAATATTTTAGTCGGAACGGCTTTATCGTTAATTTTGAGTGTTTCCGCAGCGGACAAGGTTGCCGCTCAGTTGCCTGCTGCTGGTGGAAATGAAGCTCCGGGTGCGGTATCGTTGGATTTGGATAAAACAGATAATAGTCAGGATGTTATGCCTGTTTTGGAAGATAGTCCGACTGAAAATTCAGCTAATGCACCAATGATTACCCCTAGTGCTCCGGCAGCAAAACTGGGAAATGCTCCGATGGATAATAACTCTAACGGCGGGGTGGACCCACTTGCTCCAGCGATGAATAATAATCCTATTGCTCCGAGTATGGATAGAAATGCTCCGATTTTGCCGAATGACGGAGAAAATGCCATTATTAACGATCCATTGCAAGCTCCGGCAGTAACTAATGCGGCGGCTAAGTTGGGCCAGAGCCAGCCTCAACAGCCGGCGTCAAGCGGAAATAGAGCAATAATTCCGAATACTGCGGATATGGTTGATAGTATTGTACGTCCGGAAGATGATCCGCTGCCTGATATGGCTAGTTTGGGTGGCGATGAAGCCGGTGCTTTGGGGCAGATTGATACTAATTTGTTCTCCAAAATGTCAACGCTTGAAAAGCAGTCTGCATTGTTGTCTTTGGAACTCAGAAGAGAAAAAATTCGTAATGAGATTGAAGCCATTAAGGCTCAACGTCAGCAGGCTATCTTAGAACAACAGGCGGCTGAAGAAGAAAAACAACGCAAGAAACAAGAATGGGAAAACGAGCAGAAAAGAAAACTCTTGGTAGAAGAGCAGAAGCTCAAAGAAATTGAGGCTCAGATTGAATCTTTGCGTCAGGAAAAAGTCATTAAAGCATACAAAGAAGAAATGCTCGCTGAAAAACAGGCTTGGATTAAAAATAATGAAAAGATTTATCAGGCTATGGCTGAGATTGAAAATGACCGCCAGTTCTTGATTAATGACTTCAAGATGAAGCTGTCTAACTTACGCAATTTGGCTGCAAAAGCAGTTGTTGATGCTCAGAATGCTCGTGATAGACATAATCGTGATGTAGAATCGCTGAAGACTAAAATTTCGGTATTACAATCACGTTTGGATGCAGAATTGGCTGAAAAGAACAAAAATAATCCATTTGCTCAGCTTCCGGCGGAGAAGCAGGTGATGCTGAGTGATGTTTATGCCATTATGGAAGTTGTTGGCAAAGGTCAGAATTTGGCAGCCAAGCTGATTAATAAAAACGGCGATTACTTTATGGTCAGAAAAGGTACTACTTTGCAGACCGGACACGTTATTGATGAAATTGCTGAGACATATATCAGAGGCGATTTGAATGGCGCCAAAGATTATTTGTACTTCTCGGCTGGTGGTATCTTGGATAGTGAGCCGGTAAACAACTCGGTTATTACTAAGGCTAAATTGGCTGGTGCAAAATCAGCCGGTGAGCAAGGCGGTGACGCTGCCAAAGGAAACTTGGTCGGTACTGCCGGTATTCCGAGCTTAGGCGAAGGATTGTTTGTCAGGTAGTCGTTAATGGATGAGTTATCTGAACAGAAAGAAATCGAAACAGCTGAAGAGCTCCAAACCAAAGAGGAAGGAGCAGCTTCGGCTGTTTCTTCTGATATAGAAAGTAACGATAGTTACGATCTGGAAGAAAAAAAGCCGGTAAATAAAATTCAGGCTTATTTTCAGCATGGGAATCGTTTGTTGACATTGCCCAGCAACCCTAATCTGGTGATTAATGATGATACCAGACGTTTGGTGGCTTTGTTCTCGGACGGACGTTTCTTAGTTTCAGAAACACATAAATTTGATGGTCGTGTTCTCAGCTTTGAGGTTTTGGCTCGTAAGAAAAAGCTGAGCATCAGTAAACCTGAATATGTTTCACAAAACGAGTTAAATGCGGTTTATGCAATTGGAGAACGCTCCAATATCAATATTGAGGGCGATGAAGACCTTGACCAATTGCAAATGCAAAAAGACTTTGTGAATGTGGTGGCTCGTGCTGCATCACAAAAGGTGTCAGATATTCATATTATTGTAGCTAACAGCACCCAGATTATGTTTCGCATCAACGGTATGATGACAACCGTGATGGAATATAACAAAGACTGGGGAGAGGCGTTTGTGCGTGCAGCATTTGCCTCGGCCGATATTTCAGACGCAAACTATGCGCAAAACGAGTTCCAAGGCGCACAAAAGCTAGGTTCAACCCCGTTAAGAGGTTCTAAGGGTAAATTGATGCTGCCGCATAATGTGTTGGCTATCCGTTTGCAATTTAACCCGATTGCGTTTGGCTCTCAATATTTGGTTATGCGTCTGTTGTATGCCGATGAAAACCCTGAAGGCAGCGGCGATTTAGCATCACTCGGGTTTGGCGAATATGAAGAGAATTTGTTTTTTAGGTTGAGAGCCGTACCAACGGGATTGAGCATTATTGCCGGTCCGACCGGTTCTGGTAAAAGTACAACCTTGCAACGTAATATGATTAAGTTGTTGCAAGAAAAAAACTATGAAATCAACCTGATTACCGTGGAAGACCCGCCGGAGTACCCTATTCCCGGTGCTAGGCAAATGCCGGTGACAAATGCTAACAGCGAAGAAGAAAAAGATGAAGAGTTTACCAAAGCGTTGTCGGCGGCGCTGCGTTCTGACCCTGATGTAATGATGGTCGGTGAGGTGCGCTCAATTGCTGCTGCAGAGCTGACTTTTAAGGGTGCGTTGTCCGGACACGGGGTGTGGACGACTTTGCACGCGAACTCGGCTCCGGCAATTGTTACGCGTTTGCGCGATATGGGTGTAAAGACGTTTATGCTTAATGACCCTGAGTTGATTAAGGGATTGATTTCACAACGTTTGTTCAGAAGATTATGTCCGCATTGCCGCATTCCGGTAAAAACAATGTTAGATTCTCCGGCGGTGCAAAGACTGAAGACGGCATTGGGCGATTTTGGCGTGGAGAATACGTTTGTACGCGGTCCGGGGTGCAAATATTGCGACAATACCGGCATTAAGGGGCGTATGTGCGTGCCGGAGATTATTTTGCCTGATGCGAAGTTTTTGGATTTGATGATTGCCGGTGAGACCAGAAAGGCTATTGATTATTGGACCGGAGAATTAAACGGAAGACCCTTGAAAGATGCGGCAATTGAGCGTATGCTGAAAGGGTATATTGATTTGGAAGAAGTCGAAAGATGGTGCGGTTTGCTTGACCAACGCCCGGTATATTAAACGAAAGTAGAGGTTTGCTATGGAAAGAAAAAAGAGTTCATCATTGGACAGAGCCATGAAACGGTTGGGTACCGTGGAGACCTATTATGCCAAAATGATTTGCCGGAGCTCGGATACTGCCAGACTGAAAATATATCGTAAATTGGCTTCTTTGCTGCGTAACCGATTTTCGTTGATGAACGCTTTGGACTTGATTCATAACGGAGCCAGCAACGGCGGAAAGAATCCTAACGAGCCGATGGCTATTGCGATTGCTAACTGGGGTAAGGCATTACAAAATGGTTTGCCGTTCTCTGATGCATTAAAAGGATGGGCTCCTGACCGTGAAAGATTGATGCTCTCGGTGGGTGATGTGTCTGACCTTGAAAGCGCTTTGCTAAACTTGATTAAGGTTACCGAAGGTTCTAAAAAAATGATTCGCCCGATTATTGGTGCGATTACATACCCATCATTTTTGTTTATGATGTCGGTCTTAATTATTTATGCAATTGGTGTGTATATGGTGCCACCGATGTTGGAAGCCGCACCAAATGTAAGATGGAGAGGTATGGCTCGCGACTTGGTTGATTTGTCTGACTGGATTCAGAAAAACTGGTTATTTGCATTCTCTATCTTACCGGTAATTGCGGGAATTATTTATTTTACTATCGGAAGCTGGACCGGACGTTTGCGGGCGACTTTTGACCATATGCCGCCTTGGTCGTTATATAAAATATTTACCGGTATCAGCTGGTTATTGGCGTTGTCGGCATTGGTAAAAAGCGGAACTCCGGTATCAACATCTTTGCGCGCGTTGCGACGTGATGCTTCGAAGTATTTACAGGAGCGTATTGATAAGACTTTGGTCTTTGTTAATAACGGTGATAACTTGGGACAGGCTTTGGGCAAGACCGGACTTGATTTCCCTGATCCGGAGATTATTAATGACCTGAAAATTTATTCAGAATTGGATAACTTTGAAGAGGCTTTGGATAAGCTCGCTACCGAATGGTTGGATGAAAGTGTATATTTGATTGAAAATAAAGCATCAATTATGAATATGGTGGCGATTTTGACGGTGGCCGGTATCGTGGCTTGGGCGGTAATGGCTACTTTTGAAATGCAAGACCAAATTACCAGCGCAATGGGAATCTAAGCATGAAAATAAACCGTTTTATGGCGCAAATATATAATAATTGCCTCGTGGATATACGGAGATTATGGCACAGAGACCGAATCTCGTTTATCGGCGTGAGTATTATTGTGGTCGTATTAATCGGTCTATGGATGTTGCCCAGCGCAGATAAAAAGATTGATACCGCGGCTGAGGAAGTGATGAGCCTGGCGGATAATGTGCGCAAAAATTATCAGACTAAGCCTAGTTATTGGGGGCTTGATACGGAAAGTGCCATAGCTGCTGGAATTGTACCACAAAAAATGTTGCGTAAAGGCAAAATTGTGAATGCTTTAGGCAAAAATGTGTTGCTGGGAATGGGAGAAAACGGAGAATCGGTTATGCCGGGGGCTTCAGGGTTTGAGATAATCTATCAAGATATAGCTCAGAATGTTTGCTCAGCGCTGCTGACTTATCAGTTTTCTGAGCAACAAAACTTGGGGTTAAAAGAAATCAGTGTAATCAATGAGAACAAGATTACATTCAGTTGGGGCGGAGATAACCCTCTGCCGGTGGGTAAAAAACAAGCTAAAAAAGTATGCAAAGGAAAAAGCTCAATTATATGGAGCTTTGAATAATATAATTTTTTAGTATCTGGATATCGTAAAGATAGGGTTGTGATTTGGAAAATTATATAGTATACTAAGTGAGGCTTGTGTGTGTTTAGAAGTCTGGACAGTGAGAGTTGATGATGAAAAAAAATAATTCGGAACAAAACGGACGTTCTATGATTGAAATGTTGGGCGTGCTGGCGATTATTGGAGTATTGTCAGTTGGTGGTATTGCCGGGTATTCAAAAGCAATGTTTAAGTACCGAACCAATAGGACAATGGATCAGGCAACAACTTTGATTGCCAATATTCGAATGCTGTATACCAACCAAACATCTTTTGAAGGCTTGGATATGGATGCAGCTGATGAGTTTGAAGCAGCCCCTACAGATATGATTATTAAAGAAGGTGACAAAGTAACCGGCCTGCAAAATGCCTTGGGTGGAAGTGTGACGATTGCCCCAACTGATGACAACAAAAGTTTTCAGGTTGCTTTTGGCGGGTTAAACAAATTGGCCTGCATTACCATTGCTACCGGCGGATGGGAAGAAAATGCTTCTTCGGGATTGGTTGAAATGCAGATTGGCACCGGCGGTGAAAAACCTGGCGATGCGATTACTTTGGATAAAAATAAATTTAACTGGACAACAAAAACATTACCGATAACTATTGCGGCAGCAGAGCAAGCTTGCATTGACGGAATTAATGCCGTTGGTTGGACTTACAATATTACGGCATATTAACAAGTGGTAAAAGATAACTTGAAATATTTTTGGTATTTTGAAATATTATTTACTTAATTTTAAGAGTTGTCGTCATAAAGTCAGGGTAAGTTATATTGTAATGTTACGGATAATCTTGCGTTGCCAGCAAAAATACAGTATAATTATAAAAGATTTTAAGTGTGGAGCTTTAAACTAGTTTTAAGGAGAAAAGAAATGAAAAAGGTGTTAAGTTCTGAGCAAAGCGGCCGTTCAATGGTCGAAATGCTGGGTGTGCTGGCGATTATCGGTGTATTGTCAGTCGGTGGTATTTCCGGTTATTCTAAGGCGATGGCTAAGTATCGTGCCAACAAGACTTTGGATCAGATTTCTTTGTTGATTACCAATATTCGTACTTTGTATGCCAACCAATATAATTACACCGGCTTGGATAACGATGCTTTGGAAGATTTTGAGTTGGTGTCGGCAGATATGAAGTCTGGTACTGATTATGTTAACCCGTTCGGCGGCAAGATTAAAATAGAAGCAACGAATGGTGGTGCCAACTTTGCTGTTACCTACACAGGCTTGGATAAGCAAGCTTGCATTACTATGGCTACGGCAGATTGGGGTAGCACAGCGTCCTCAGGCTTGGTAAGCGTTGCTGTGGGCGAGGCGGCTACTACTACTGACGCCATCGATTCTGCAACTACGTTTACTTGGGTTAGTGGCACAGGTTCTAACTCTAAAACGTTTCCGGTTAGTCCGGTAACAGCTTCAGAGGCTTGTGCTGGTACCGAGAATGGTATTACGATTACTTATCGTTAATATGGCGATGTTAGTTTAAGTTAGATTTCTTTTCTCAACTCCGCGGCATTTACCGCGGAGTTTTATTTGTGCTCGTTTTAAGGGTGATTTTTGATATGACTTCACCCTTTGTTAATATATATATGATAAAGTGGCACAAAATGGTGATATTTCCTGCAAGGTGAAAAATTATGGTTAAAATTAATGATGTCAGATTTTCAGATATTTATGTAACTCCTGACAAACAAGCTTTTATTCCTGATGGCAAAACCAAAAATGGTTTGGCTATTTTGGAAGCTGAAGACTTTGAAAACTTTTATCAGCAGTTGGTGGCGGCTTGGGACGGCAAAAACCCGTCTTATTCTTTGTTATATGAAGGGATTTTTTATCGTATTGAGCGCACTATGAGTATTTATGGTCCACAGTTCTGCGGACGTAAAATGCCTAAGCAGGTGCCGCCGTTTTCAACTCTGGGATTTAGCCCGCAACTTAGCAAATATTTGATGTCTTTGGCTAATGCTTCCGGATTGATTTTGTGGGCAGGTCCTACCGGACAAGGTAAAACTACATCTTTGTCGGCGTTGCTGAAGGAATATTTGCAGACTGAAGGTGGTTTTGCTTACACAATTGAAGACCCTTGCGAAATGCCGTTGGATGGTATTTATCATGCAAAAAAAGGCGGCTTAGGGCTTTGTAAGCAAAATATTCCACCCAAAGGCGACTGGGGCGCAGGCTTAAAATCAGCCCTGCGTTCAAAGCCTAGATACATTTTGGTGGGTGAGATTCGTACCGGAGAAACCGCTAGCGAGGCTTTGCGTGCGGCAACATCAGGACACTTGGTTTTATCATCAATCCACGGTAATAACGTAACCGATGCTATTACATCGGTTGTTAAGTACGCATCTTCAACCTCGATGAGTGAAGAATTGGCTTATGACTTGTTCTCGCGTGGTATGTTAGCGGTTATGCACCAGACTTTGGTCGGTGTGGGCAATGACCGCCACCCAGAACTGAGTTATTTGTTTGCTAATCCGGACACAACCAAAGGTGACCAAGTACGAGGCATTATTAAGGGTGGAAAGCTCAATTTGGCAACATCTATCGAGTTGCAGCGTACGCGTTTGGAAAAGGGATTGGATTTGTTCCCCGATATTTAGAAGTTAAGACTGTGAGAGAAAAGCACACCTTGGTGATACAATGGTGTGCTTTTTATTTGCGAGAAGAAAATATAAAAAAAATAATTATTCAACATCCCAAGGAAAGACAACCCACGTGTCCGGAACTTGGCGAGTATAGATATCAGCCTCAGCACGCCCCTGCTCCTTGACATAGACGGCAACAAATTTGGCCTGAGGCAAAAGCTGGCGCATTAAGCGAAAAGTGCGGCCGCTGTCTGACAAGTCGTCAACTACGAGTGTGTGCTCATCGACATCAGAAATATCACAATCAATTTCAACGTCTTCATCAGCGCGGCGGATTTCACCAGTATCATAGCTGGAAATGTTAATAGCCTGAGAGTTGCGAATATCAAGCTCATAGGCCAAAATACCGGCAGGAAGCAGGCCTCCGCGGCTAATGGCGATTATTTTATTATAATCTCCGGAGGATTTGATTTTGGCGGCTAAAGTTTTAACATCTTGGTGGAAATCTGCCCACGAAATATAATACTTATCAGTCATTAGATACTCTTGATATTTTAAGGTTGTTTAGAAACAGAAGAATCATTATCAGATTTAAGACGATAGATATACTCAACTACTTCATCGCTATCCCAGTCGGCGGCGCCGCGAATGCGTCCGATTTCTTTGCCTGAAGAATTGACCAGAACAGTGTTAGGAGAGGTAAAAATACCCAAGGCTGCAGCCATATTGCCTTTTTCATCAGTATAAAAATCGATATTATCTGCTCCATAGCGATTCAAAAACTCGCGTTGTTCGGATTGGGTCTTCCACTCTTGTGAAGGGGATATTAAAACCACTTTAATACCGGTGTTTTGGGTGCGATTATCCAAACCTTTGATATCATCAAGTTCTTGGACGCAAGGCATACAGTGGCGCGACCAAAACATCGCCAAGACCAAGTTATCTTTAAAATCCTTAGATAAATTGACCTGACTGCCATCTTGGCGAATCAGAGGTTTTTGCGGCAAATCACGAGGTTCATCATAAAGATTGACCCCGTCGGTGGAGGCTAAGGCCGAATTAGCCGTCAGCAAAGCCATCAGTCCTATTGTGAAAAGTTTTATCATCTTAATAACTGCAATATAAGCTTTGTGTTTACCCATCATTAGGATTATATATGTATTATTATTAATGTAAAAAGGTTTCTAAATTATGAAGAAGATATTAGTTGTACTTTGTTTGTGGGGAGGAATTTTGTGCGGGTTATCTGCTTGTGGCAAAATGTCTTCCCCCGTGCCGTATGAAGGCAGCGGATATCCTCATACTTATCCCAGATATTAACGGGAGGAGCGCTAATGACCGCTGAAAATGATAATTATATTGATGAGATGATTCCTTATGTGGAATTTGCCGACAATGCTAATGAGCGTACGCCGTGCGTTTTGGTGTTGGATTGTTCCGGCTCAATGCGCGGAGAACCTATCCGCCAGCTTAATGCCGGACTAAAAGCTCTGGAAAAAGAGCTGAAAGAAGACATTGATGCCAGTTCGCGTGTGCAGCTCCTGATTATTAAAGCTTTCGGCAAAGATGAGGCGGTGATTTCATCTGACTGGATTGATGCCATGAACTTTGAGGCACCGGAGATGGAAGCCGGAGGCCTGACCCCGCTCGGAAAAGCAATGGAACTGGCTCTGCAAAAAATTGAAGAGCAAAAATGCCTGTATGACAGTTGTGGAATTACATCGAAACGGCCGTGGATTTTCCTTATCAGCGATGGGGAACCTACCGATTATGATTGGGAGATTATTGCCGAAAAGTGTCGCTATGCGCAAAAAAATAAAAAAGTAGTTATTCATGCCGTGGGAACGCAGGGTGCGAATCTGGAAAAATTGGCTAAGTTCTCAACCATATCGCCAAAGCGTTTGACCGGTTTGAAATTTACAGAGTTTTTCTTGTGGTTGTCGCGCAGCGTGTCTTGTGTATCTAAGGCGGCGCCTAATGTTCCGGATTTACTTGAAGATACGGGCGATTGGAATGACGAAGAGCAAATCTAGTAAAAAAATAAAAGTCGTGGCGGCCAGTGTATGCGGGCCAATGCATAAATACCGCAAAATGCCTTGTCAGGACTATTTTAAACATAAATCCGGCGGCAAAAATTTTGTGGCCGTTGTATCTGACGGGGCTGGCTCGGCAAAATATGGCAAAATCGGCGCCAGAATCGTGTGCGAAACCTTGGTCGACTTATTGGCCAACTGCAAATTTGAAAATATTAAACGCAAAATCGCCGCATCTATTGAGATTGCCAGAGCTAAATTAGTGCGCCACCGCTTAAACAAAACCAAAAGTACCGAAGGGTTAATCGATTTTTCAGCTACGGTGGTTGGTGCGGTTTGTAATCCGCAAGGCAAAGGAGTATTTTTTCATATCGGCGATGGGGCCGGAATCGCAATATCTGGCGAAGACTATGACTCTTTTACCGCCTCCAAACCTGAAAATGGAAATTTTGCTTGTGAGACGTTTTTCTATACTATGGACGACTGGAAAGATAGTTTGCGCTTTACATCTTTTGAAAATGCCGACACCATTTTTTTGATGAGCGACGGGTTGACCAACTTTGCTTTTTCGCCGGATTATTCGCGAATCGAAAAAGGATTTATTGCCCCGATTAATAGATTTTTATGTGCAGAAAAATCTCGTCCTAAAGCAATTAGAGCTCTGAACAATACACTCAATACGCCTACTGCCAAAAGGCTGAATTCTGATGACAAAACTTTGCTATGGGCCAAAATATAATGGAACAAGACAGTGTTGATGTAAAAGCTTATGCCGCTATTTATCCGGAAGGAAAATTTGAGAAAATACAGCTCGGAGAAATGGTAAACCGAGGCGGAGCTGCCGGAAAAATCTTTTTGGTGGAAGGCAAACCTAATCTGGTGGCAAAGATTTTCCACAACAAAAACAAAAGTGCTACCAACCGCCAAAAGCTTGAGGCTATGCTGTTGAACCCGCCGCATTTTCCGCCGGCAATAAAAGACGGGGTGGAATATGTGCAGATTGCCTGGCCGGTGGCCATATTAGATGATGAGAATGGTTTTTGCGTCGGGTATTTGATGCCGTTGATTAAAATGGACGAGGCGGTGTCTTTGGACCATTTGATGCAAAAAGCCATTCGTAAAAAATTGGGTTTGACTGAAAAATATTCTTACCGCGTGTTTGCTGCATATAATGTAGCATCAATGGTTGCGGCTCTGCATAGTGTTGGCCACTATATTGTGGATTTGAAGCCATCAAATGTATCTGTATACAAAGACAATATGATTGTGGCGATGATTGACTGTGATGGTTTTTCAATTAAAGGAGATAAAGGGAATCGTTATCCGGCAGAGTTTGTAAGTGAAGAGTATATTTATCCGGAAGGAATGGAGTTGTCTTGCGATGAAATGGGTGAAGAGCAAGACAAGTTTGCCTTAGCGGTGATGATATTTAAATTGCTCAACAATGGTATTCACCCCTTTTCCGGAGTGCCCAGAAAAGATGTGGAGATGTTGACGATTCAAAACCGAATCGAGCAATATCATTATGCTTATGGGCTGTGGCCGGATACTTATCAGGCTCCGCACCCCTACTCTATTCATGAGTATTTTGACAAAGCTACGCTGGAAATGTTTGAGCGCGCGTTTACCAAAGGCGGAAACCGTCCTACTGCGGCAGAATGGCAAAACCATTTGGAAAAGCTCATCCATTCGCTTAAGCCGTGCAAAAAGAATCCTGACCATGCTTATTTTACAGCCAAGGGCTGTGGTTTGTGTGTGGCGGAAGAGCGCTTCAAAGGAGCAATTGCCGACATCAGAAAGCAACGCCAAACCCCTCAAATGTTACGAGGGATGGAGATTTCATCAATATCGGTAGAAAATCTGAATCGAAACAAAGCCGAAAAGCATCAAGAAGAATTGAAAATTCAACGGATTTCGGTGGCGGCGATAACTGTATTTATTCTGCTTTTTGGCGGGTTGTTTAAAATTCTGGAACCATATGCCGGAGTGTTAACCGATATTGGGCTTGGGGCTCAGGCCATCATAACAACATTGGTTATGATATTTATTAACAAAATGATGCATAAATATGCTGATAAAGCTCCTCTACTACAGAATCGAGCCTTAACCCAAATGTTGCAGGTTTATGCCTTTATTTGCATAATTATTGCGTTAGTAACCTTAAATGATATTCCGAGTGGATTGCTTAGTCCGGCTTTGTAGTCAGAATCTTACTAAAAATCGTAGATAAGCTTGCTTTTATACTACACAAAAAAAATTTTGTATGTTATCGTAGGGATAATTTTAATTGTTTATTTAAGGAAAAAAAGTGATTAAGTTGAATCCAATTATGATTTCCGGCAAGGAAGTATGGCCTTTGATTGAGGGCGGAAAAGGGATTAACGTCAGCAATGGATTTAGCTCTGGTGCTTGGGCTAAAGAAAATTGTGTTGGTACTTTTTCTGCGGTTAGCCCAGATTTTTATGATGAAAACGGAAATCGTGAAGAAGAATGTTTTACTAAAAAAGCTCGTCCGGAACGCCACGAAGAGTTGGTGCAATATGCCATTAGAGGCGGAATTGACCAAGCTAAAGTAGCCCACGAGATATCTAACGGAAATGGGCGAGTTCATATCAATATGTTATGGGAATTGGCGGACTCTGAACGAATCCTTGAAGGGGTCTTGGAAAAGACTAAAGGGTTAATCCACGGAGTAACTTGTGGTGCCGGTTTACCTTATAGATTGGGTGAATTAGCATCAAAGTTTGGGGTGTATTATTACCCAATTGTATCTTCTGCCAGAGCTTTACAGATTTTGTGGAAGAGAGCTTA